>JAKSTQ010000025.1 GCA_024402475.1 Treponema sp.
TAGAGAAAATTATTTATTTTTCTCCTTTTGGCGCTTAACGGGTGTTCCGCAGCTCAGTAACCCTCGGCCTCCTCAGGAAACTACGTTTCCTGACCTTCGCAGCATAGCTGCTCGGAGACTCACTCAAAATGCTTCACAGAAGCATTTTGCCGGCTTTTCAGCCGTCGTTCCCTAGGAGGCTGCCTTCGGCACTGCTCCATACCCTGCGCTTTAAATTATTATTCCATTGGTCTAATCATTGATTCTATAAAATCAATTTCTTCTTGAGATAAATTATATTTTTCGTAAAGTTCAGCGTCGGTCCATGGTTTTGAAAAGTCTTGGAGAGGGACGAATTGGTAAACACCTCTTGGACCATTTTGGGTTTTCTTTTTAATACTTACCAAGTATCTAAAGAATCTGGTTTTGATATAGGAAATTATATTTTCACATTCTACTTTTGAAAAATTATGTCGTTCTGGATCATAACCAATTACAAGATATGTTTGTGAACAAACACTATTTGGTTCTCCATAGAAAGGTTTTCCCAAAATTATGTCATCATTACCAGAACCACCAGCTCCTGGTATAAATACTTTATGAAGATTTTTAGTTTTTAAATTTTTGGGTATTTGGGATTCTTTTATCCAAACATAATCTTTATCTGTTAAATTTTTATTGGGAAAATATTTAATATTATAATTATCTTTTTTCTCTTCACTAAAACCTTTCCAATTAGATGTTAATAAAGTGCTATTATCAAAAAAATGTTTTGGACTTACTAAGCCTGAAAAATTATGAGATGTTTCATTATAATAGTTGCCTTCAATATTTTCGATTTTTTCCAAAATAGATTCAGCTCTAGAATCTCTTATCAAAATACCTGAAGATTTTGTATTTAAAAAATCTTTTCTATAAAACAGTTCTTTACCACTATGGAGATAGTAATTACATTTGTTATTATAATCTCTATTCCATAAGAAATAATTAACACCGCCCTTTATTTCAACTCCAGGAAAACAGTCTTTTGAATCTAGAAAATCATGCATTACTTCAAAATTTGTGGAATTTATGGTTTTATCAATCCATTTCTCAGGAATACCTTGTGCTGATTTTGTCAACCAACCACTTTTTGTAATCATAACAACATATTTTGAATTGAGATTAAATGCCGTTTCCATAAATAAATTGTAAATCTGCTGGGAGTTTGCCTTATTTTGACCTTCTATACCAAAACTTAATTGATAAGGTGGATTTCCAATTATTACATCAAATTTCATATCTTCTATCTCTTTTACTGTTTTATTATGTATAAACATATATGCATGGTTTTCTGTACCTTCAGGAAGATTATTTCCATAGGCAATTTCATTTGCACCACAGTGCAAACACTTTCCATTTACCCAAATATGTTTCCCTTCCTCAAAAAAGATATTCCCCTGCAAAGTATCAAACTTGGTTACCGAATATTTATTATCAGCATATTTACAGCAATAAACACTTCGGCGGCTTAACAAACTTGTAAGTTCTGTAATTGCAATTCCATAAAGCTGATTTTTAAAAATATGATCTACACGACACTGCAAATCTGGATATTCTTTTTCCAATCCTACCAAAAACCTTTTGGCAATTTCCCGCAAAAATACACCGCTTTTACAGGCTGGGTCTAAAAACTTAGTGTTTGGATTACTGAACAATTCCTGTGGCAATAAATCCAGCATTGCATTGGCAACTTCAGGCGGAGTAAAAACTTCATCATTACTAAGATTTGCAATACATTCCAGAACATCTGGATTGTATGTTTCGTTCAGAACATCATTCATACTGATTAATTCTCCTAAAATCTGTAAGTGGATATTCTTTTATTGGCTTTGGAATAAAAGTTTGAGTTTTACTGTCATATTCCAAATCGTTTTCAAAAATTTCTGGAGTGTTATTTTTTCTGTCCAGCAAATGATCTAAACGAAAATCCCGGCGCTTAATTTTGTTTCCGGTTACCAAAGACCATTCACTAAAAATTATTGGAGTTTCTGTATCCTGCTGATGTTCATCAACCTGCTTAAGGCTTAAAGCATTTCCCTGCAAAATGTTTTTTTGAAAAAGAAATTTAATTACTTCCCTAAATTCATCAGTACATTCTTTTTTACAAACTGTTGTGTATTCTTTGTTCCAGATTTCAAACAGTCTTTGCCGGCAGCGTTCTGCGTTATCCTGTAAAAGTTCAACGCCATATATACTGCCAACTGCAACCACAGAATATTTTTCATAATCAGAGGGAGATTTTTTGTATTGTTTTTTAAGAACCGCCAGCTTACGAGAAAGAATTTCCACCAAAAAATTTCCATCGCCGCATGCGGGTTCAAGAAATCTGCTATCTAATCGTTCAGTTTCATCTTTCACCAAATCACACATGGCTTTTACTTCTCGCTCAGCAGTAAAAACTTCTCCGTGATCAGCTACACGTTTTTTGGATTTGATTTGTGACTTTTTATTTTCCAAAACAATACCTTTCTCTTGTTTAAGAAAATATCCAATTAAATTTGTTAAAAATGAATATTTCCATAATATATTAATTATATGGAATATTCCCGATTTTGCAATAATATATGAATTTTTCCATATAATATTTTTATGGGATCTAACTTTTGGCAAAGAGTTGATTTTTTGCTTGAAAAAAATGGACTTTCACGAAAAGAATTAGCTGCAAATGCTAAATTTGATGTTTCAAATATTGGAAAAGGGATTAAAGAAGGTAATATTCCTGCTGCAGATACAGCAGTACGAATTGCAAAATTTTTAAATACGACTGTTGAATATTTAGTTACAGGATCATATTCTGATGATAAAACTAATGCTCAAATAGAAATTGATGAACTATATAAAAGCGCAGATATCATTCAAAAATTAAAGTCCATTCCTCATGAACCTCGTTCATCAATCGAACTTATGATTTCTGATATGTCCTCAAAATATAATGCAAAATAATAGATCAGTAAGTTAGCAATCATCTTACAAGGAAAAAAAACGGCAGCCTCCCGTGGGAAACTGCCGTTTTATTATTACTAGAATAATTTCTTAGCAGGAATAACTATATAAGTTCCATGCCTTGTTATTTCTGCAAATTTTAATGGTGCATTGATAGTTCTGCTTATTTCTACATCGACTGAAGAATAATTATGTCCGAAATACTTTGCGTATTCATAATATTTTTCCATTGTCTTTTTTTCATCAAAAATTCTTTCTAACTTAGCCCCAGGAAACGATTCACCATTACGTACTGTTTCAAATTCTATTTCAGGAATAATAAAACCCTTTATTCCATTACACTGGTATTCCGGTTTGAAATCAATAAAATATGATATTCCAGACATTCTTGTATACCCAAGAGTTCCCACAGTGTTATTTCCACGATAATACCATGGTTCCAGCGTAATCAAAATAACTATAATACCTACAACAACAGCAAATTTAATTATTTTTTTTACAAACCAAAAAATACTTTCTATTAATTCATCCTGATTTGTTTTTCGTTTTTCTTCTGCTGTTTTTGATAGCCAATCTTTAATAATCTCCGTAATTATACCGGCCCGGTTCTTATCAATTTTTAAATAATCAAAAAATTTCAATGCAGAATTTTTCTTCTTTTCTTTGACATAAGAACTGATGATATAAACAAGTATTCCTGCAAAAACACAACCCATTAAGCAGGTAAAAATCACACGCTGAACAGGATTATAAGGTGCAAAATATAAACTTCCAAAACCAACAATTCCAAACAACAAAGATAAAAACAATCCTGTATCAAGTCTAAAAGTCATTAGAGCCCACAAAATTAAAAACAACAGAAATCCAACTAAAACAGACATCTTTTTACCTCACTTATTCATCAAGCTGTGAATCATTCCGTTCGCTACGCTCACTACCGAGTTTCGCAAGCGAAACTCGCAATTTTTATTCCTCTACATCGTAACAATTAATATGCAAATCCTTAAGCTGCTGCTCGTCAACAGGAGCAGGACATTCGTCCATTGGAGAAGCCGCAAGATTATTCTTAGGGAATGCAATTACTTCATGGATTGATTCTTCGTGGCGCATGAGCATGATCAGGCGGTCCAATCCTGGTGCGATTCCTCCGTGTGGTGGAGCACCAAACTTGAATGCCTGTACCAAAAAGCCGAATGCTTTTTCTGCACGTTCATTGCTGTATCCAACAATCTTGAAGATTCTCTGCTGGAGAGCAGGATCATTAATACGCATAGAACCAGAAGCTAATTCGTATCCATTGAGAACCAGGTCATAAAGATCACCTTTTACAGCCCCTGGGTCAGATTCAAGTGTATCCCAGTACTGTTTCTGTGGAAGAGTGAACATGTGGTGTTCTGTTTCCCAGCCATTTGTTTCTTCGTTGAATGCAAAATATGGGAAGTCGATAATCCATGCAAAATGGAATTCATCAGCCGGATTATAAAGGTTCAAATCTTTACCAAGCTGCTTACGAACAGCACCGAGGGCTGTACATGCAAGCTGCCAGTTTTCATCGCTTACAAAAAGGAGTAAGTCGTTCTTTTCTGCACCAAGTTTTGCACAAACTTCAGCTTCTTTTCCTGCGTAGAATTTTGAGATTCCGCCTTCGAATACAAGATTATTAGATCCTTCGACATGCTCAGGATGACCTTCGGTCACTTTCATCCATGCAAGACCTTTTGCCTTGTATGTCTTTGCAACTGCTTCAAGTGCTTCTACCTGTTTACGGCTGTATTTATCTGCAGCATTTTTAACAACAAGTGCCTTAAGACCAGAGCGTTTGTGTCTCTGAATATCACGACCAGCATTTGCTGCTCCTGCCTTGAATGCATTAAAGTCAGCAAGGTCAGCCATGAAAGTAGCATCCTGCATCTTCAAGTCAAAACGAAGGTCCGGTTTGTCGCTTCCGTAAAGGTCAAATGCATCTTCCCATGAAATACGGTCAAACTTAGCAGGAAGATCATAATTCAAAGTTTTCTTAAAGATGTATCCCATCATTCCTTCTGTTGTAGAAAGAACTTCTTCGCGGTTTGTGAATGACATTTCCATATCAATCTGAGTAAATTCAGGCTGACGGTCACCACGAGCATCTTCATCACGGTAACAGCGTGCAATCTGGAAATATTTATCAAATCCAGAAACCATCAAAAGCTGTTTGTAAAGCTGAGGTGACTGTGGAAGTGAATAGAATTTTCCAGGATGAACACGGCTAGGAACTAAGTAGTCACGGGCACCTTCTGGAGTAGATTTAATGAAAGTTGGAGTTTCAATTTCAAGGAAGCCTTTTGAAGTCAAATATTCGCGTGTTGCAAAAGTTACCTGAGAACGAAGAATAATATTCTTCTGCATTGGATCACGTCTAAGATCAAGGTAACGATACTTCAAACGCAGGTCTTCATTTGGAATTACCACAGTTCCGTCTTTCTGACGAACTTCTTCAACAGAGAATGGCAATTCCTGAGAAGTTGTAAAGATTTCGATATCGGTTGCTTCAACTTCGATTTCACCGGTAATCATATCTTTATTAATATCTTTATCAGCGCGGGCATTAACCACACCTTCTACTGCGATACAATATTCACTTTTAAGGCTCGAAGCAATTTCTTTTACTTTATCACTTGCCTTATCACCAACCATAACCTGAGTAATACCATAACGGTCTCTCAAGCTAATAAAACAAAGTCCACCAAGATTTCTGGCACGGCTTACCCAACCATTAAGGACAACGGTCTTTCCTACATCCTGTTTGCGTAAATCACCACAGGTTACTGTACGTTTTGTTGAATTCATAGTAAATAAATAATATCACAAAGGGGGAATTTATTTCAACTTTACCAGAGGTTTTTAACTATCTGATCGATTTCTTCCTGAGTAATTGAAACTGTCTTATCTTCGCTCTCGTCAGATTCTTTATCAGTATCTTTAATTTTATAAAGAGTCAAAAGATTTCCTTTTCCTTTAAGAACTGTGTTTCCAAATCTCTGCATTTCAAAAACAGAACTATCTTTTATTTCATCAATTGCTGTCTGAGAAATCAGGAACGGTTCGCCGATTTTATAGGCAACTGCATTAATACGACAAGCTGTGTTTACGGTATCACTGATAACAGTATTTTCCATTCGGCGTTCTTCACCTACAATACCAAAAATCATGTATCCGTAGTGAATTCCGCCGCTGATCTTAATTACTACTCCATCAGCATTTTCATGATTTTCGTTCAGGATAGAAGTCATGTATTCAATGTATTTACTTGCACGGATAGCATCATTCACATCTTTCGGGAAAAGTGCCATACAGCCGCTGCCAGTAAAGTTTGTTATAAATCCCTGATTTTCCTTTACACAGTCACAGATACCAATCATGAATTCATTGTAAAGTTCAAATTCAGTTTTAGGCGAAAGTTTCTTGCCGGGAGCAATCACAGGATAAAGCTGAAGATACATGATCGCCATTTTTTCTTCTGAATAATCACCAAGGTTTACATCTTCAGGAGCTTTTTTAGAAACCAGTGCCAGAAATTCTTTGCTGACAAGACGACTGTAAGTTTCATTCTTGACCGCAAGTTCATTTAATGTCTCACCCTTCTTTCTGAAAATTTCCTGATGAGAAAAAGCCAGTGCCACAATATTGATGAACTGCAGCAGAACAACGCTTACCTGAGTTGCAGTAACGAACGATGACAGAATCTGCGCATTAAAGAAATAGTCCAGAAGAATTCCAGTTTCCACAATCGGAAAAAATACCATCTGCAATCCCTGCTTGGTGTGCCCCTGATTGAAAGACCTGAAGGCACGATACAGACAATAACCGCCATACAATCCTGCAGAAATATGTGCATAAAGTATAATGCTGCCAGAATAACGTACAGGCAAAGCAAGCATCAGAATTCCAACTGCAATAAAATAATACAGATAAACCTTATCAACAATCTTCAATTTTGAGTTATAACTTTTATCTGTTCCCATTATCCAGTAATACAAAATTCCGCTCAGCCAGATACACAGATTTTCAAGACGCTTTGAAATCTCATAAGGAAGCAGCGGGAAAATCAGATCAAGGAAATTTCCGTCAGCAATAATCGCTCTTAAAAGAATTCCTATAAGCAGCAAACCGAATACCAGATGTATTTTGCGGTTCTTGTTTCCAAAATTAATGCTGATTGTTACACTCAGGTTTACAATTACAATTCCAATCAAGAAACAGATCCATCCCATTACATGACGGATTCTTACCAGTGCCCTGGGTTCAGAAGTGAATCCAATTGGCGCAAGAATTCCTGATTTGTTTGAAACATAATTTGAAACCTGAACTACAAATTCAATGGAACCAATACTGTCAGGAGTAACCGTAAAATACAAAAGCTTTTCTGCCGGAATATCGTAATTCTTTTCTATGCTGTAATTTCCATAACTTTTTACAAGGTTCCCGTTGCAGTAAAATCTACAAGCTGTCGAAGGCGTTTCTCTTGAAATGAACGCATAAGTCTTACGGGGATTAAGTCCCATAATTTTAATACGATAACATGCGTAATCACTGTGAATGCTGTTCTTTGCTGACTTATTCCAGTCACTTGGAACATTGATAAAAGTCATGTCATATTTTTCGCGGTTAAAAGTCGAAAACTGCTGGCCGGGATAATATTCCCAAAGCCCATCAAGAAAAAATATTTCCTTATCAAGATTGATGTCGTCGCGCATGTGAATAACGCCATTCCAGACATTCTGCGCAAAAACCACAGGCAGCAAAAGCGAGTATATAAAAAATACAAATAATTTCAGTCTTTTATTTCCAGTCATCTTATTACACGCATCAGGTCAGTTTATTTTTCTTTACACTATAAACAAGCATTTCTTCATTTGGATTCTGAACAAGATGTCCTTCAAAAAGGAATTTTGCATCCGAACGGCAGTAAGTAATCGCTTCTTCCGAAATAAGAATTTCAGTGCCAAGAGTTTTATTAAGTGACTCAAGTTTTACAACCTGACGAATTGCATCCGAACAGGCAACGCTATCTATTCTGGTATTGTTTCCCATCATACCGACTGCAACGGTTCCATAATGAATCGCACAGCCAACTTTAAATTCCGGAATACCCGATTCCTTAAACTGCGGAATTGCCGCCTTGAGTTTTTCCTGAATCTCAACTGCACAGCTGCAGACCTGATTTGTCTTATTAGGGAACAACGCGATAATTCCGTCTCCAAGATACTTTACAATAAAGCCGTCATACTTTCTGACAATCGGAGAAACCAGTTTGCAATATTCGCTTATCAATGTGAATGTCTGCTTTGAATCAAGTCCTTCTGACAAAACTGTAAAATTCCTGATATCAACTGACAAAAGCATGATTTCGTTTACAATGCAGACGCCTGGTTTAACATCTTCCATTTTACTGACCTGCAGTAAGTTAAAGATGGATTCCGGAACAAATCTATAGAATGAATCATTCAACTTTAAAAAGTGTTGTGCATAACCGTCAATTTCATCAACCATGTAGTCACGCTTAAGACCGTTAAATCTTGCCTGCAAGATTGCAAATGCAAGAAGTCCAAACTTGAACCACAAAAGTTTATTTATTGTAAAATCAAGGAATTCAACAATAATAAGTCCATACATCGAAGTAAGAAGAATCAGTATGAGAATCACGATATTTCCGATGTAAAGCGCATAAGGTTTATGAGAACTTTTTATCAGATCATAAATGATTATACAAAAAATTCCATAGCTGAAAATAATACAGCCAACAAGAACATAGCTTAAAATCTTAATCGGCAGGAATAACTCGGCTGCAATTATTACTGAATAAAACCACAGAAAAAGCTTTGTTTTTTTTCTGGACAGACCATAAAGATAAAACAGATATGTCAGATACATTGGTGTTGCAAGAGAAATCAAAAGAACAGAAATTCTTGTATTTATTCCAAGGGGAATGTTCGGGAAGAAGTACAGAATCATCGAAAAATCGATATACAGTGTAATTCCAATAAAAACGAAGGAAAGAAGCGCAAGTGCAAGGTGTTCCATTCTTTTTTTATTAATAAAGAAAATTACAAAGTTATAAATCATAACCATAAACAGGGCTGCAGCAAGAAACATTTCAAAACCCATGTTTGTAATAAAACCAAGCAGATGTTTTGTCTTTGTTGCAAACCACGGCTGCTGAACAATTCCGCCTTTTCTGTAATCATAATTGGAAACATGAATTACAAAATCACAGACACCATCCATGTCTGCTTCAAAAATAGCTTCAATCATTCCGCGGGAAGGTTTTGACTCAGCTTCTGTACGGCCAGGCTTTCCATATGAAACTACTTTTTCTCCGTTAACATAAATATCTGCTGCTGTATAAAGCCAGTCATGCAGAAACATATGATATTCTTCCTGAGGATTCAGTCCTTCAAGACGGCAGTGATATGTTGCAAAACCATAATGCTTTTCTATCGGATAAGGCATTGAAACACTTTTGAGATTGTACTTTTTAATCAGCTGATAATCAGGTTTTTCGGGATAAAAAATTTCAGGAGGAATGAATGTATTGTCAGCGTATTCCCAATTCCCATCCATTCTGTAATATTCATTCCCGTATAAAAAACTTCTGTGCAACGAAAAATTATTTTCAGAAGTTCGTGCAAATGTTGAGAAAAAATTGAATAAAACAAATAATGAACAAAGAATCTTTTTCATATAATGAGAGTGAATTCTATTATATAACAGAATTCTCCAGAATGCCAAAATAATTTTCACTTGCAACACTTTTTTATTTATAAGATAATATTGCCATCTCGAGTTTAACCGGGAGATCTCATCACTTGGAGCATTCAATGAAAACTCTTTCACTCAAAGAAGAACTTTCTTCAAACCAGTATCCTGGCCGCGGAATTGTTATCGGTCGCAGTGCAGACGGTTCAAAAGCCGTAACTGCTTACTTTATCATGGGCCGTTCATCAAACAGCCGTAACCGTGTATTCGTAGAAGACGGCGAAGGAATCCGTACACAGGCATTTGATCCGTCAAAAATGGAAGATCCACACCTCATCATTTATTCACCAGTACGCGTTCTCGACGACAAAACAATCGTAACAAACGGTGACCAGACAGATACAATTTACGACGGAATGGCAAAAGGTCAGACTTTCGAAGAATCCCTTCGCATCCGTGAATTTGAAGACGATGCTCCTAACTACACACCACGCATTTCCGGAATCATGAACGTAAAAAACGGTGAATACAGCTACTCAATGTCTATCCTTAAATCGGACAATGGCGACGGCGACCGCTGCAACCGCTTTACATTTGATTATTCAAACCCAAAACCTGGAATCGGACGCTTTATCCATACATATATCGGTGACGGCTCTCCACTTCCAAGCTTTGAAGGTGAACCAGTACCTGTAGACATCACAGGAAACATCGACGAATTCACAGACCTGGTATGGACAAACCTTAATCAGGACAATAAAGTTTCTCTCTTTGTACGCTTCATTGATATTGCAACAGGAACTTACGAAACCCGCATCATCAATAAGAACAAATAAATGAAACGTAATTTTGTAGGCCTGATATTTATTTTATGTTTATCTCTTCCATTATTTTCACAGGAAGATGAAATAAACAAAAAAAGTATTCAGGCCTATGATCCCAAAAATTATTCCCTTAACACAGAACTTAAAATTCTGCGTAAATCCTATCCCGACTGCACCTTTGAACTGAATTACGACGAAGAAGTCGATGATTTTACCATTACAGTAACAGCCGAAAATAAATCAACTGTTTTCTACTGGTGCAAAGGCCTCTATCTGCCAAAATCACAGCTTGACTCAAAAGAACATTACTGGCGTGTAATTGTTCCTTACAACAGAGAACCAATTGACCCTGCAAAAATGACAAAAGAACAGATAGAAAAAATCCGCAGTTTTGGGTCTACAGAAAACCGTAAAAAAGGCCGTGTTTCTTCTAAGGCACTTTTCGAAGCCATTTACGACTCGCATACCTTTAAAGACACAGAACCAAAAATTGTAAATAACATCACTTTCCTTGGCAAAAAAACAAGAATCCATCGTTCTGTCCTGCCGGCACTGCGCCGCGTAGAAAAAAAGATTTATTCCCTTGCCAAAACCGACAAAGAAACAAAAAACTTTCTCGACAACCTTGCAAGCGCAGATGCCTATTACTGGCGCGAAATCCGTGATTCCAACACAAGATCATTCCACAGCTTTGGAATCGCAATTGATGTCCTGCCAAAAGGCTGGAGTAAAAAAATCATTTACTGGGGTTTTGAAAAAAACAACGGCAACAAAGACTGGATGCTCATTCCGTTAGAAAAACGCTGGTCGCCGCCAAAAAAAGTAATCCGGGCTTTTGAATCAGAAGGATTTATCTGGGGCGGAAACTGGGCAATCTGGGACAACATGCATTTTGAGTATCATCCTGAACAGATTGCAACCCTCGACCTGATTCCATTCACAGAACATTAATTCAGTTCTATAAAATCATCAGCAGTCTTTCCAAACTAAAATTCAATTTAAAACAAAAAGGTCACCCTGAAATTAATCAAGGTGACCTTTTTTAGTATCTTAACCAGCAACCAGATTATCCGATTACTGATTGGTTAACTATTTCTTTGCAGCCTTTTTAGCTGGAGCTTTTTTTGCAGCTGGTTTTTTTGCAGCAGCAGCTTTCTTTGCAGGTGCTTTCTTAGCAGGAGCTTTAGCAGCTTCTTTTGCTTCGATTACAGCCTGTGCAGCAGCAAGGCGAGCGATTGGTACACGGTAAGGTGAACAAGATACATAGTTAAGACCTGCATTGTAACAGAACTTAATAGAAGCTGGGTCACCACCATGTTCACCACAAATACCACAGTGGAAGTTAGGTTTAACTTCACGTGCGTTATTTACAGCGAGCTTAATGAGCTGTCCAACACCATTCTGATCGAGAGTCTTGAATGGATCTTCTTCGAGAATGTTGCGTGAGTAGTAAGCATCAAGGAACTTAGCAGCGTCATCACGGCTGTAACCGAATGTCATCTGTGTAAGGTCGTTTGTACCAAAGCTGTAGAAGTCTGCACTTTCTACTACTTTTCCTGACTGGAGAGCAGCACGTGGAACTTCGATCATTGTTCCTACTGGAACTGCAATCTTAACACCCTTTTCTTTGAGAACGCGGCTGATAACTTCTTCGCATTCTGCACGGATTGTTGCCAATTCTTTTGGTTCACCTACGATAGGGATCATGATGTTTGCAGCAGCTTTGATTCCAGCTTTCTGACATTCAACAGCTGCAAGTACAACTGCTTCTGTCTGCATCTGGTAGATTTCTGGGTATGTGATAGCAAGACGACAACCACGGTGACCAAGCATTGGGTTTGATTCGTGGAGTGCAGCAAATTTTGCTTCGATTGTGTCTGTATCTACTTTGTATCCCATTTCCTTGAGAACTTCCTGAACCTTCTTAACACCATTCTTGTCTTTTGGTGTGAATTCGTGAAGTGGTGGGTCCAAGAAACGGATGATTACAGGATTTCCCTTCATAGCCTTGAGGATACCTGTGAAGTCTTTCTTCTGGAGTGGGAGGATCTTAGCAAGTGCTTTTTCACGCATTTCTGTTGTATCAGCACAGATCATAGCCTGGAAGTAAGGAAGTTTTTCTGGGTCAAAGAACATGTGTTCTGTACGACAGAGACCAATACCTTCTGCACCAAACTTGAATGCTGTTTCAGCATCACGTGGTGTATCACCGTTAGCGCGAACGCCAAATCCAGTAATTTTTGCACCAGCAGCTGGAGTACGAACTGAAGTATTACGAACTTCGTCACACCACTTAAGGAATGTTTCGAGTTCTTTAGAAAGTGTTACATCTTCTGTTGCAACTTTTCCTTCGTATACGATACCTTTTGAACCGTCGATAGAAAGGAAGTCACCTTCTTTATATTTTTTACCGTTGATTTCGATAACTTTGTCACTAACGAAGTGAACAGCTTCACAACCACAAACACATGGTGTACCCATACCACGAGCTACTACTGCAGCGTGTGATGTACGTCCACCAGTTGCTGTGAGGATACCCTGAGAAGCAACCATTCCGGCAATGTCATCTGGAGATGTTTCTTTACGAACGAGGAGAACTTTTTCACCACGTTTGTTCCAAGCTTCAGCATCTTCAGCTGTGAATACGATAGCACCACAAGCAGATCCTGGAGAAGCGTTAAGACCCTTAGCAATTTCTGTAGCCTTTTTAACAGCTTCTTTGTTGAACTGTGGGTGGAGAAGCTGGTCAATATGATCAGGTTCAACACGTTTGATAGCCTGTTCTTTAGTGATGAGTTTTTCACCAACCATGTCTACAGCCATCTTAACTGCAGCAGCACCTGTACGTTTACCGTTGCGGCACTGGAGCATGAAGAGTTTTCCTTCTTCTACTGTGAATTCCATATCCTGCATGTCATGGTAGTGTTTTTCAAGACGAGCACGGATTGTGCAGAGTTCTTTGTAGATTTTTGGATTTGTTTTTTCGAGCTGAGAGAGTTTTTCTGGTGTACGGATACCAGCAACTACGTCTTCACCCTGAGCGTTCATAAGGTATTCACCCATGAATACGTTTTCACCTGTAGAAGGGTCACGAGAGAAACATACACCTGTACCAGATGTGTCACCCTTGTTACCGAATACCATTGCCATTACAGTAACGGCTGTTCCTTTGAGGGAACCTTCTTTGATGTTGTTGAGTTCGCGGTATTTAATAGCGCGTGGGTTCATCCAAGAACCGAATACGGCACTGATAGCACCCCACATCTGTTTTTTAGCGTCCTGAGGGAAGTCAGAACCCTTTTCTTTTTTGTACATTGCCTTGTACTTTGTAACGATTTCCTGAAGTTCTTCTGTTGTAAGATCAGTATCGTTTTTGATTCCACGATGTGATTTAACTTCAGAAATGATTTCTTCGAATTTGTCGTGGTCTACACCCATTGCAACGTTACCGTACATCTGAATAAAGCGGCGGTATGCGTCCCATGCAAAACGTGGGTTGTTTGTTTTAGCAGCAAGTCCGAGAACTGCTTTGTCGTTAAGACCGAGGTTGAGGATTGTATCCATCATACCAGGCATTGAGATTGCAGCACCTGAACGTACAGAAACGAGAAGTGGATCTTTTTCATCACCAAGTTTCTTGCCCATTACTTTTTCAAGTTTAGCAAGGTACTTGTCAACTTCTGCTGAAAGAGTTTCAGGATACTTGCGTCCGAGCTTGTAGTAAGCCTGACATACGTCTGTAGAAATAGTAAATCCAGCTGGTACTGGAAGGCTCAAAGGTTTTTTTGCCATCTGAGCAAGGTTAGCACCTTTACCACCGAGTTCAGCGCGCATTGATTCGTCACCATCTGCGTCGCCATTACCAAAGAAATAAACATATTTGGTTTTAGCCATTAATGTCCTCCATATATATATGTAACACTGAATTATAAAATAGTTTTTTTTTTCAGTCAATTAAAGTCAAGTCGTTTTCACTTTTATTTATAGAAAAAAATGAATTATTTGCGATAAATCCCAGTGATTCCAATTCACTCCGGCAGAATTTAAAATTGAATTTCTTCTTTTTTTTAAAACCAATAGTTACTTTTTTTACAAATTCCTCTTGACGCCGTTATCAACTCGGATGTATATTAAAATAAATCGTGCACGAGCACGGAAAAATTAATGATTCGAGGCTTCTGATGAAAACTGTTGCAGGAATTGACTTGGGAACACAGAGCATGAAAGTTGTTCTGTATGATTATGAAAACAAAACTACTATAGAAAGTGGTTCATGTCCGATGGATCTTATTTCCAAGGATGATGGTACCCGCGAACAGACTACAGAAATGTACCTTAAAGGTCTTGATGTTTGTTTCGGAAAATTAAGTGTAGAAGGAAAAGCTTCAATCCAGGCTATCGGCGTTTCTGGCCAGCAGCACGGATTTGTTCCACTTGATGAAAACGGAAACGCTCTTTACAACATCAAACTTTGGAACGACACATCAACAGCAGAAGAATGTAAGGTTCTTACAGAAGCTCTTGGCGGAAAAGACAAAGTTGCAGAACTCGTTCAGAACCACATGCTTCCCGGCTTTACTGCTCCAAAAATTTTCTGGCTCAAAAGACATAAAAAAGACGCATTTGATAAACTTAAATACATCATGCTTCCACATGACTTCCTTAACTATGCACTTACAGGCAGCTATGTAATGGAAAGCGGAGACGCTTCTGGTACTGCACTGTTTGATTCAAAGGCTCGCCAGTGGAACAAAACAGTTTGTGATGCAATCGATCCTGATCTCATCAACAGACTTCCAAAAATCATCACAGACGATGAACCTTGTGGAACAGTAACTGCAGAAGCTGCTGCAAAATACGGCATCCCTGCAGGAATCCCTGTTTCAGCTGGTGGCGGAGACAACATGATGAGCGCCATCGGTACTGGTGCAGTTAAACCTGGAACACTCACAATGAGTATGGGTACTTCCGGAACGCTTTACGGCTTTGCAGATTCTTCTGTAAGCGATCCTGAAAACGGTATCTCAGGATTCTGTTCTTCTACAAACGGTTACCTTCCGCTTCTTTGTACAATGAACTGTACAGTTGCATCAGAAGAAATCCGTGCCCTTCTCCAGCTTGACGTAAAAGAATTTGATGCAGAAGCAAATAAAGCAGAACCAGGATGTAACGGCGTATTCGTAATGCCATTCTTCAACGGTGAACGCACACCTAACCTTCCACACGGACGCGCTTCAATCACAGGCCTTACAGTTGCTAACTGCAGCCGCGCAAATATCGCTCGTGCTGCTCTTGAAAGCGCTGTTTACTCAATGCGCGGCGGTCTTGATTCATTCAAGAAACACGGATTCACACCAAAAGAACTTCGTCTTACAGGCGGTGGAGCTAAATCACCTGTATGGAGACAGATTGTTGCAGACATTCTTAACCTTCCTGTAAAAGTTCCAGTATCAAGCGAAGCAGCAGCATTCGGTGCAGCACTTCAGGCTCTGTGGTGTTCAGAAAAAGCAGCAGGTAAATCAACAACAATGGGTGAACTTGCAGATGCTCATGTTGAACTTGATGAAACAAAGACAACATTGCCTAACCCTGCAAATGTTGCCGCTTATGACAAAGCATTCCAAGACTACAGCAAGATCCTTAACCAGGTATCACCACTGTACGTATAAATAAATGGAGGAAAAGAATACATGAAAATCAAATCAGTATTCAGTCATGCATTTGACAAGTACGGAAAAGTACTTACAGGCTATGATGTAACAGAACTTCTTGAAAAGCTCGATGCTACAACAAAAAAACCTGACAATGCAGTAATTTACGAACCAGGTGACGCTGGTCTTGAGTCCCTCGCTGTAGCAAAAGAATTTTCTATCAATGCTTATGGCGGTATGCCTATCCAGGTTGGTTACTGTAACGGTAACAACACAAAACTTAACTGTCTTGAATACCATCGCGGTTCGGAATTGAACATTCCTTCTAACGACATGGTACTTCTTCTGGCTCCACTTCAGTCAGTAAAAGACGGAACACTGGACACAAGTCTTGTTGAAGCATTCTATGTACCAAAAGGAACTGTTGTAGAAGTTTACGAAACAACTCTTCACTATGCACCATGTAATGCAGTTAAAGACGGCGTTGTATCAAAAGAAGGTTTCCGCGTTATTATCGTTCTTCCTAAAGACACAAATACTGCAAAACCTGAAATCACTGTAAAGAACACAGAAGACAAACTTTTGTGGGCTAAAAACAAATGGCTTATTGCTCATCCTGAAACAAGCGAAGCATCACAGGGTGCATTCGTTGGTCTTAAGGGAATCAATATCGACATTTCTAAAAAATAATTCAATTCTGTATTAAACAGATTGATATAAATTAATGGAGAACAAAATTATGATGAAAAACATTCCAAACGTAAAACTTGGTATCATCGCTGTAAGCCGCGACTGCTTTATCATTTCTCTCTCAGAAAGCCGTCGTGCTGCTATCGTAAAAGCTTACGGTAACTACACAGACCTCTATGAATGTCCAGTTACTGTAGAAAACGAAATCGACATGCTCAAAGCTGTTGAAGACGTTAAAAAGGCCGGATGTAATGCACTTTGTGTATTCCTCGGAAACTTCGGTCCAGAAACACCAGAAACATTGATCGCTAAAAACTTCGATGGTCCTGTAATGTACGCTGCTGCTGCAGAAGAAACACAGAACAACCTTATCGACGGTCGTGGTGATGCTTACTGTGGTGTTCTTAACTGTTCATACAACCTCGGACTCCGCCACCTCAAGGCAGTTATTCCTGAATACCCGGTTGGAACAGCTGACGAAGTTGCAACAATGATGAAAGACTTCATCCCAGTTGCACGCACACTTATCGGTCTTTCAAAACTCAAGGTTATCACATTCGGACCTCGTCCACAGGACTTCTTTGCTTGTAACGCACCTATCAAAGGTCTTTATGACATCGGTGTTGAAATCCAGGAAAACTCAGAACTTGACCTCCTCGTTTCTTACAAAGCACACGCAAACGATCCTCGTATCAACGACATCATCAAAGAAATGGAAGCAGAAGGCGGAAACGCATTCCCAGAAATGCTCCCACGTATGGCACAGTTCGAACTTACACTCCTCGACTGGGCAGAAAAGAACAAGGGTGCTCGTGAATACGTAGTATTCGCTAACAAATGTTGGCCTGCATTCCCAGAAGCATTCGGTTTTGAACCATGTTACGTAAACAGCCGCCTTGCTTCTAAAGGTATTCCAGTAGCTTGTGAAGTAGACATCTACGGTGGTCTTTCTGAATACATCGGAACATGTGTAACAGGTGCTCCTGTAACATTGCTCGACATCAACAACTCTGTTCCTGCTGATATGTACAACGAAAGCATCAAAGGCAAGTTCAAGTACGATTACAAACTTAACGATACATTCATGGGATTCCACTGTGGTAATACTCCAATGTGCCGTCTTGCTCCAGAAAGCAAACCTGCTGTTAAGTACCAGCTTATCCAGCACCGCCTCCTCGAACCAAAAGACAGCAAACCAGACTTTACACGTGGTACACTCGAAGGTGACCTCGCTGCAGGCGACATCACATTCTTCAGACTCCATGCAAATGCTGACGGACAGCTCGAAGCATACATCGCTCAGGGTGAAGTTCTTCCAGTTGCAACACGTTCATTCGGTGGTATCGGTGTATTCGCAATTCCAGAAATGGGTCGCTTCTACCGCCACGTATTGATCTCTAAACATTACCCACACCACGGTGCAGTAGCATTCGGACATGTTGGTAAGGCTCTCTACACAGTATTCGATTACCTCGGAATTCCAGATATCGCATACAACAAACCGGCTGGTCAGCTTTATGTTGATGAAAATCCATTTGCCTAAGATGGATTTTAGATTCAGCATTTAAACGCTATCCAATAAATGGCAGATTCTGAAAGTGCAATTCTGAATCTGCTGAAGACTTATAAGGGCTGACCTGAACAGTCAGCCCTTTTTTTTAGGAAGAGATTATGGCAGTTACAATTAAGGACATCGCAGAAAAGGCCGGAGTCTCCAGAGGAACTGTAGACAGAGTTCTTCATAACAGACCTGGAGTTAACCCTGAAGTTGCCAAACGCGTAAAAGCACTTGCAGACGAAATGGGCTTTATTCCCAACAAAGCCGGAAAAATTCTTGCAGCACGAAAACAACCGATAAAATTTGTATGCCTTCTTCCTGGCAAAGCAAACCTGTTCTTTGATGAAGTCATTCAGGGAATTCGCCGTGCAGAATCAGAACTTTCTGATTATGGCGTTACTGTCGACATCAAATACGTCAAAGACTATTCTCCACAGAATCATGTAAAAGCAATTACCAAAGTTACAACAACCGGCTATTCAGGTCTTTGTATCGCAACTCTTGATACTCCTGAAGTTCAGCTTGCAATCCATCAGGCAATCGAAAACGGTCTGCCGGTAGTAAGTGTTAATACAGACATTCCTGATTCCGGAAGAATCTGTTATGTCGGAACTGATTACAGCCGCAGCGGAAAAACTGCCGCAGGTATGCTGAGCCTTACAACAAATGATGAACTTAATATTCTTGTCATTACAGGAAGTTACAATGTCCGCGGACACAAAGAACGAATTAAGGGCTTTTTAAGCGGACTTGATACACATAATCTTTCTTACAATGTAACCGGAACAATCGAAGCACAGGATGATGATGAATGTGCTTACCAGAAAACCCTCGAGTTCCTTAAAGAACACACAACCGTAAACTGCCTCTTTATTGCCGCAGCCGGATGTGCAGGTGCCTGCCGCGCAGTTAAAAAACTTAACCGCAAGGGACTTCATATCATCGCATTTGATGAAGTTCCAGCCATCAAGGATTACATTCACGACGGTTTAATTAAGTTTACAATCAGTCAGGAACCACAAATGCAGGGCTACATGAGCATCAACCGTCTTTTTTCGTGGCTCATGGAAGAAGGCAAACGCAAACCTGACGACTACATTACAAACACAATCATTAAAATCGCAGAAAATATTTAAAAGATTCAGCTGGCAACTTGCCCCAGTGTAGAAGAATCCTAAATAATAAGTTATACTCAAAATATGAAAAATAAGTTGAATAAAGAACTGGCTGTATGCGGTTTTTCTGCAGTCAAAACTCTTGAAAAAAACAATAAATCTAAAATCAGACGCCTTTATTTTACTCAGGAAAAAGCACCGCTTTTTGGAGGGCTCTGCAAATATCTTTCTAAAATCAAAGCACCATATAATGTTGTAGAACCAAAAGAACTGGAAAAACTCTGCGGCAGCATTCATCATCAGGGCGTTGTTGCAATGATTGACGAACCTGTTATCGAACGCCTTAACGAAGATATCCTTAACGAAATGATTGCCGGCAATGAACACGCCCTTCTTCTGGACCGTGTAGGCAACGCAAATAACCTTGGAGCAATTGTCCGCAGTGCAGCATTCTTCGGAATTAAAAATATCATCATTCCTATGGACGAAGCTCAAAGTTCAATTACAACAAGTTCTTACCGCGTTGCAGAAGGCGGAATGGAATTTGTAAACATTTACTGTGTCAAATCAATTCCTGATGTGCTCAATGCAGTAGACGGAAAAATGATCCGCATCGGAACTGATTTAAGTGCAAAGAAAACTGTAAGCTGCCTTGGAGAATTAAGCAGACAGAAACCGCTTTTAATCATCCTTGGAAACGAAGAACACGGAATCAGTGAACAGGTAAAAAATCTTTGTGATGAACTCATTATCATTCCATTTTCAGGAATGCAGACAGGAAATGCTTCTCCTGTAGAAAGCCTTAATGTAGCGCAGGCATCTTCAATAATTCTTTATGAAATGCTGAAAAAATAAAATTAATAAACGGGTGGGAAAATGAAATACTTAATTTGTGCTGACATTCATGGTTCAATTGAGGCCGCTGAAAAAGTCATTCAGAATTTTAAAACATTAAAATGCGATTATCTTATCATTCTTGGTGATATCATCAATCACGGCCCAAGAAACGGTATTCCAGAAAAATACGATCCGCCTGCCGTTGCTGATCTCTTAAATAAATATGCTGATAAAATTATGGCTTGCCGCGGAAACTGTGATTCAGAAGTGACACAGATGCTGATGGAATTCCGCTGCATGCAGGATTATATCTTTCTTGCAGACAACGGAATCCGTATTTTCTGTACACACGGCCATCTGGACCAGTTAAACCCATCCGTAAAAGATGAATTCAAAATGCCTCACTGCGACATTTTCTTCAGCGGCCACACACATGTTCAGGTTCTTGAAAAACACAACAACAATCAGATCATCTGTAATCCCGGTTCAACAACATTGCCTAAACTTTCTTCAAGTAAAGGCTTTGCTGTTTATGAACACAAGAATATTTCTCTTTACGACCTTAACGGAACAATCCTCAAGACAATGGATCTGTAAAACTAGTGCGCGTTGATAACCGCCCAGAATGAATCATTTGTCGCATAGGTATCACCTTCATCATAAAGCGGCAGATTTGATTCAGGCTTGCGGGATTTATCCACATTATTCACAAGATTGAACAAAAGCGGATAAGTTGTTTTACCATTCTGCTGACTTGGATTAATCCAGGAATTTTCATTATTCACGCCCCAGATAGTAACGTTTGTAATTTTATGAGCTGCGCTGTAAGTTTTTCCGTAGTTCTGGAACATCTTGAAATAGTCGCCATACGCTTTTGCAGCTTTTGCCTGACTGTCTGCTTCCACATCAAATTCTGAAACATGGACATCACACAGTGCAAGGAATTTTTTTAATGCCTTTTCATATCCTGCAACTCCAGGCCATTCCGCCTGAACATGGGACTGCATTGCAATAACATCGATTCGTGGAGAAACAGAATTACCGTTCACTGTTTGTGCTGATCCGGCCTTAACAAGTTCAACAATCTTACAAATTGCATCTGTTTTATTTTCCATATATTCGTTGTAATCGTTATAACAAAGCTTTACGTCAGAAGGAGCATAAGCATTTGCAAAACGGAATGCATTAATTATGAATTCTTCGTTTCCATAAACCTGATACCATCGTGAACCCTGATCACCCGGATTTTTATCTTTTGTTCCAGAAGTTGAACCTCTAAGCCAGGTTCCAGCTCCAACAGAAGCATCATCAGCCATTGCTTCGTTTACAACATCCCATGCCCAGATAATATGATTACCGGGACCATAACCGTTAGCGCTTTCCCAGTTTGCAACACATTCAAGAACTGTCTTTATGTACCATTCATGACGGGCAGTCATTTCTTCTTTTGAAACTTTATTTGAAATAAGATTTCCACTATAAGAAGGCTTATAACCTTCAGCAAAAAATCCGTCCGGAGTCTGAGAATGCCAGGTTAAAACATGACCGCGCATTCTGACTCCCATTTTTTTTGCTGTATTAAGAGTTGCATAGATAAGATTTTCACCATTTAATTTTGCAGGAACTTTAATTGTCTTTCCATTTGATGCAGTAAAATCAACCAGTGCATCTCCATCACCAATATTTCCACTCCACCACTGCAAAAGAAACTGTGGTTTAAATTCATTGCCCATGGTAATTGAATTGGCATGCTTTGCAATACCCTGCTGAACTTCCTGATAATAAAGTTCATTAGGCTCACCCCAATCAGAATGAGTATAAGTTCCGGTATATCTGTCACCACTACAGGTAAGTCCAAAGTTTCCATATTCACTTGCCATGCCAATGTAATCAAACTTATCTTTATAAGTCTGATAAATAGAAGGAACAGATTCATCAAGCCACGAACCGGAATGATTCATCCCGGCAGCCGGATTTGCACACCCTGCAATAATTACAGACGACAGTGCAGCTGCAAAAAATAAGTTGTATTTAGTTTTCATAGTATTTTTACCTCAATACTATTATACCACAATTTAATTTAATATTGTAATTTCTACACGACGGTTTTTAGCTTTGTTTTCCGGAGTGTCATTTGAAGCAATTGGTTTTGCAGAACCGCTTCCTTTACAGATAAAACGTTCTTTTTTAATTCCGCGCTTTGCAAGTTCCCCGGCAATTGTATGAGCACGGTCAAGAGAAAGCTGTTTTTCTTCTGCAGGATTTCCGACATCTGCAGTATGACCTTCGACAAGGAGTTTTACATCCGGAACTTTTTCAAGAAGGCGCGCAATCTGATCAAGGCGTTCACTTTCTCCATTTAAGAGAACAGCTTCGTTGGCCTTAAACTGCAAATCAGGAAGAGTCAGTCTTATTCCTGCATTTGTCTTTTCAACCATTGCAACAGGATTTTCTTTTGAACCGATATAAACAGGTCTTGCTTCTTCACCATAATTTTCTGCGACGGCGTAAACTGCTTTCAAAAATTCCTGAGTATCAGTTGCCGGCGGATATTTTGTGAACAAACTGATTGTTCCCTTAAATGTTATTTTTCCCGAAGACTTATAAATAAAAGTTTCGTTAACGCTGTCACGAACAACCAGAGCTTCTCCAGTTTCTTTGCTTACATAAATTGTAGCACTGTGAGATCCAGTTGCTTCTACAAGATCTTTATCTCCATCAAAATCCAGCGCAAAACGAGCTCCATATCTTGTTGCCCAGCGTGCAGTCAAAAGATAAACTTCTTGTCCTGCATAAAGCTGTTCACCTTTGTAAGTGTATTCAACATAAATCGGCATCTTTGTTACAATGCCTTTGTTCAGCGGATCAACTGCCCGCACAGCCTTTGCCTGCCATGTGTCTCCAATCTGCAGTTCTTTTTTTGTATACGAAGGGAATCCCCTGAACGACGGAAATCCATTGTCTTCAAGCATTACGATTTCGCCGTTAGAATTGATTTTAAATTTTGAAGGAATGCTGTCAGAAATTCCATCGCCAACAATTGCATTCTGGCGGCGGGTTGCTTCTTCTACAAAAAAATTTCCGTCATACAAAAAGGCGCCGTCTGTGCTTTCTTCTTTTACAATAAATGAACGAACTTCGCGGCTTACAAGACCAATATACTTTCCTTCATCGTAGCGCCGTAAATCGGTACGCTCTACAAATTCGTAGTTCGAAGCGCCGCGGTATTCCAAAACGTTCTGGTCTGGGTCACGCTGGTCAAGAGATTTTTGTGAATGATCAACCTGCCCGGCAAAAAGAGGGATTGAGGTGAAGAAAGTTAATGTCAGCAAAAATGTTTTTGTAAGATGACGCAATTATGACTCCCGTTTGTATTCAACTGATTATTTTCAACTAAAAAGTACAGGCAGTTTTTTACAACCACTGACCTTTTATTTTTCGGTTAAATTCAATAAACTCTAAATATGAGAAAAACTTCCGCACTTACCCACTACCTTCGGTCAAAATGTTTTACAAAAGCATATCATAAAATTCTATCCCCAAAGTTCCCGGCTTTTCTCAAAAAATACCTGAGCTTACCAATGCTTACCCGCCTTAAGGACATAGGTCTTTTGTGCGGAACTGATTTTACTCCGCTTTTTGCAAGCAATTTTTATTACTCGCGTTTTGATCACAGTGTCGGTGTTGCTTTAATCATCTGGAATTTTACTCACGACAAAGCGCAGACTCTTGCAGGCCTTTTCCATGATGTTTCAACTCCAGCATTCAGTCACGTAAGCGATTTCCGAAAAGGTGATGCACTTACTCAGACTGCCACAGAAGAAGACAACACAAGCATCATTTATTCTGATCCTAAACTTAAAAACCTTCTTGAACAGGATGGAGTTACACTTAAAGAAGTAGAAAACTATCATCTTTATCCGGTTGCAGACAACGAAATTCCCGAGTTAAGCGCTGACCGCCTTGAATACATGTTCCCGTCAGGAGCCGCACTTGCAGGAACCGGATGCCTTACAAGTACCTGGAACCTTTCAGAAATCCGCGACCTTTACAACGACATTGTCCTCTGCCAGAATGAAAATGGCCAGTGCGAACTTGGCTTTGCAACACAGGAAGCCGCTGCCCAGTACACAGTCCGCTTTAACGATATCGGTCACCTTCTTCAGACTCATGAAGATAAAATGGTAATGCAGCTTCTTGCCCACACAATGGAACTTGCCGTTAACTGCGGCGTAATTTCAGAAGATGATTTTTACAAAATGTCAGAAAAGCAGATTATGGACCGACTCAAAAATTTCTGCAAAAACAAAAAGTCACTTAATTCCCCGGAAGGCGAACTTGCACGACATTTTACTGCTTACACAACAATGACAAAAGTTGAACATACAGATTCACCTCTCGAAAACTGCTTCTGCGAAAATGTCAAAGTCAAACAGCGATACATTACACCGCTTGCAGTAACAGGTGAACAGATTAACGGCCTTTATCAGGCTAAACGCATAACTGAATTAAATGAAAAAGCCAGAAAATCAGTTCAGGACTTTCTGGCTTATGAAGACACCCCTTGGGGCTGTGTTACCCTTTAATGTTCTGTTCAGGCAATTTATTTTTCAAGTAAACGAAGCAGGAACATTTTCTGCTTTTTAACTTTTCCTGTGTACGGATGTTCACGCAAAGAAAGATTAAAATGTCGCTTGCCTTCAAGAACTGTTTTTGGATGAGTGAATTCTATAAAGCCATATTCACCATGATAAGCACCCATTCCAGAATGACCTACGCCATTAAACGGAACGCCCTTTACCATAATATGCAGTACAACTTCATTTATACAGCCACCGCCAAACTGCATTCCTGCAATAACTTTTCTTGCCCATCTGATATCTTTTGTAAACAGATAGAACGACAGGCCGTGTTCCCGTGATTCAATTGTTTTAATAATTTCATCAACTTTATCATCATCGTAAACAACAATCGGCAGCAAAGGATTGAACAGTTCCTTCTGTACAATTTCTTCGTTGATATCTACAGGATAAAAAATTGTCGGCGCATATTTCTGTGACTGCTCATCACCATAACCGCCAAACACAAGACGGTCTTTATATTTGAATGTATCGTCTTCGCATTTTTTCCATGCCGCTTTGGAAATCAGTTTTGGATATTCAGGATTTTCGACAGCATTGTCCCCAATCTGTCTGCGATATTCTGCTTTTAAACATTCAACAAATTCATCAGCAACTTCTCTGGCAACTGCTACCTGATTTACATTGATACAAATCTGTCCACTGTTCAAAAGTTTGAAAAAAGCAATTTTACGGGCAGCATCTTTTAAGTCAGCATCTTTGCGGACAAGCGCCCAGTTACCGTTTTCGCCTCCAAGTTCAAGAGCACATGGAGTAAGATTTTTTGCAGCTTCTTCAAGAACATGCACACCAACGCGGGGACTGCCTGTATAAAAGATTTTATCAAATCTGGTTTCAAGACACATATCTGCAACGTCATGGCCACCGTCAACTACTTCTACAAATTCTGCCCCGAAAATTGAATGAATCAATTCCTGAGTAACTTTTGTACATGCCCTGCTCTTGGAAGAAGTTTTGATAACTGCAGTATTACCACCGGCAATTGCTGCAGCCAGAACTCCGATAGAAAGCATTATCGGAAAATTGAACGGAGAAATAATCAGCACATTACCGTAAGGCATTTTATAAACACGGGTTACAGTACTTGGAAAACAGGTTATTCCGCTGAAATGTTTTTCCGGTTTAGCCCATTTTTTTAACCCGTGAATATATTCATTGATTTCAAGGATAGCAGCACCGATATCGCAAAAATATGCTTCAACTGCAGAACGCCCAAGATCTTCGTACAACGCCTGTTCAATTTTTTCTTCAAAATCAATCAGACCCTGACGCAGTTTTTTAAGCTGCTGTTTTCTCCACTTGATATCAAGCGTTACACCGGAATTATAAAATTCCTTCTGCTTATTAACTAATTCCTGAATCTGTTCCTGAGTTTCGTATGACATGCTGTTCTCCTGAATACTGCTATTAATTCAATGCAGACATATCAAGTTCATCAAATCCAGCAAGAAGTTCTTTAGCAATTGTCTTGATTTTTTCTACATCACCTTTTCGTGAACCTTCAATATTTAAAGGCATTACAGGATCATGCAAAGAAAGGCGCAGAAGCATCCAGCCTTTTGCATCTCCATCAAAGCTGATTCGAACACCTTCAAATGACTGTGGCAATTTATAACCTGCTTTTTCAGCGCGTGCTTTGAACTGAGCAAGAACGTCTTTTCCGTAAGACTTAAAATCTTCTGTCTTGATCTTAAAGCGGTATTCGCCTTCTTCTACCAAAGGAGGAAGCTTTTCAATAAGGCTGTCCAGACGCTGACCTTTTTTGTTTGCCTTTGCAAGAGCAATTACCATTTTAACTGCAAGATATGCACCATCATCAAGATAGTAATTTTCTTTAAGTGCACCATGACCACTTGTTTCCATTGCGAGAGGTGCATTTGTTCCGGCAGCGTTAAGTTCCTTCTGCTTGTTAATGACATTTTTATAACCGCGCATGTAGCACAGATGTTTAAGACCAAGTACTTCTTCAAGGAAGTATGTAAGACGGTCAGAAGTAACAGAGTCAGTAATAATTGTGCTGCCTGGATTTTCAGGTGCCAGAATTGCAGCAATCATTGCGATAATTGCATCACGGTTAACTTCTTCTCCGTTTGCAAATACTGCCGACATACGGTCAACATCAGTATCAAAAATAAGTCCAAGATCAGCCTTGTTGTTCAGAACTGCAGATTTAATTGCTTCCATTGCAGCTTTGTTTTCAGGGTTAGGAATATGATTAGGGAACATTCCGTCAGGATCAAGGAACTGGCTTCCTGTAATGTCAGCGCCAAGTTTTGCAAGAATTTCACTGGCAAAGAATCCGCCTGCACCATTACCTGCATCTACAGTGATTTTAAGTCCCTTAAGAGGAGCATCAGCTTCTGTTGAATCAAGTCCCTTACAGATAGAAGAACGCAGATGTGAAGCATACAATTCAAGAAGGTTGAACTGCGCACAACCGCTGATATCACATGCAGCTTCTGTCTTACCGCATGCAATTTTAAGAATGTCTGTAATATCATCGTGTTCAAGACCGCCATCCTTATCAAAGAATTTAAGTCCGTTTCTATTATATGGAAGATGACTTGCTGTAATCATTACAGATCCATCAAATGCAGTCTTATCAAAAACGATAGACATAAACATGCTTGGAGTAGTCGCAAGCCCACAACGGGTAACAGCAGCTCCGGCAGCCTTCATTCCTTTAACTGCTTCTTCTTCCAGTGCAGGACCAGAAATTCGTGAATCCCGTCCAATTCCTACTTTAAGTTCACTACAGGCTTTACCGGTT
The DNA here is from genome assembly GCA_024402475.1 of Treponema sp. Lineage (GTDB taxonomy): Bacteria > Spirochaetota > Spirochaetia > Treponematales > Treponemataceae > Treponema_D. Next base: position 27,788 of record JAKSTQ010000025.1, read on the forward strand.
TTCTTTGAAAGCCATTCAACAAATGCCTGACCAATTCTATTTGCAATGGCAGGAGTAAGATTTACAGGTTCATCAGCAACGCCTTCTACAGCAATACCACGAACATCACTTCCGTTCTGAAGCTTCATCAAGTCACTCATATAATTCCTCTTTCATAAAAAGAATGTATTTCTACTATATTATATATATTATAACACATTTCTTGAAAAAAGTATCATTTTCATATATTCTCAACTATATGAAAGAACTTGAACTTAAATATGGTTGTAACCCTAACCAGAAACCTGCAAGGGTATTTGTTGAAGATGGCGATCTTCCTGTAACAGTAATCAACGGAAGACCGGGATATATTAACCTGCTCGATGCTCTCAATGGCTGGCAGCTTGTTAAAGAACTTAAAGAAGCAACAGGTTTACCTGCAGCAACTTCTTTCAAACATGTAAGTCCAGCCGGAGCTGCAGTCGGACTTCCACTTTCTGATACACTCAAAAAGATTTACTTCACAGACAATGTTGAACTTACACCACTTGCCTGCGCTTATGCTCGCGCCCGCGGTGCTGACCGTATGTCATCTTTTGGTGACTTCATTTCTCTTTCTGATGAATGTGATGAAGCAACTGCTCTTCTTATTAAAAAAGAAGTTTCAGACGGTGTAATTGCTCCTTCATACTCAGAAAAAGCACTTGAAATCCTCAAGGCAAAGAAAAACGGAAACTACTGTGTTCTCCAGATCAATCCTGATTTTGTTCCACCAGCAATCGAAACAAAAATGGTTTTCGGCGTAACATTTGAACAGGGACACAACTTCCTTAAAATCGACAACTCTTGTCTTGAAAACATCGTAACAAAAAACAAGAAACTTTCAGAAGATGACAAACGCAATCTTGTAATCTCTCTTATCGTTCTCAAATACACACAGTCAAACTCAGTTTGTTTCGTAAAAGACGGACAGGCAATCGGTATTGGTGCCGGCCAGCAGAGCCGTGTTCACTGTACACGCCTTGCAGGACAGAAAGCTGACAACTGGTGGCTTCGTCAGAGCCCACAGGTTCTTGGACTTCAGTTCGTAGATGGAATTAAACGTGCTGACCGCGACAATGCAATCGATGTTTACATCGGAGCAGAATACATGGACGTTCTTGCAGAAGGCAAATGGCAGAACATCTTCAAGGTAAAACCAGAAGTATTCACACAGGAAGCAAAAGAAGAATGGCTCAAACAGAACACAAACGTTGCAGTTGGTTCAGATGCATTCTTCCCATTCGGCGACAACATCGAACGTGCACGTAAATCTGGTGTAACAGTAGTAGTTCAGCCGGGCGGATCAGTTCGCGATGACCTGGTAATCGAAGCTGCCGACAACTACAACATGGTTATGGCATTCAACGGAATCAGATTATTCCACCACTAATTTGTAAACACTTAATTCATTTTATTAAAAAGCTGTCCTTGAAGCCTTAGAACTTCAAAAAAGGGCAGCTTTTTTTATTGTTAATAAATATTAACTTTAAATATTTACAACTCTAAATTCTCTATGGTATAATTTAAGATACCTTGGGGGTTTTTCTATGAAGACTAATTTCTTTTATCCAAGTAAAAAATGTATTGACGGGTTGTCACCTAATAACAAAGCACAGCTTCCTTTCCTTGTAAACATGAGTTTAATCATGTTTTTCGCTTTCTTTACTTTTTCATGCGTGTTGTTCCTTGCAAAATACGGAGCATTTGCAGGTGCCGTTTTTGGAGTAACCGCTGCATTCTTTTTACCATTAATTTTTCTTAAATTAGACAAAGTCCTGCCCGCATCTTTTGCACTTTCTTTCGGACTATTTGCGGCCATTCTTATAATTCTATTTCTTTCACCGAATTATGAAACACCGCTTATTCTTTACCGCAACGCAATGTTCGTAATCGTAATGTCAGTTACAAACATGCCTGTTTCATTACATAAGCGTCAGAATTTTGTGTTCTGTTTGTGCGGTGACATCGTATTCTTTATAGCACTTTTTACACATGACACTTACCTCTGGCAGATTGCAACATCAAAAGAAATCATCAGTGCAGTAGGAATCAGTGTAATCGGCTTTGTCCTTGTTATTGTCTGCATCACACTGTTCACACGCTTTAACCTTCACCTTATGGAAGACTCCCTTAAAAAAGGTGAAGAATCAGAACAGGCACTCAACAAAATTACAAAAGCCTTTGATGAATCCCGCGAAGTTTTAAATGTTGGCCAGCAGCTCAAACAGTCAGTAGAAACAGCATTGACCAGCGCACAGCAGATTCAGGATTTCCAGTCTTATCTCGATTCAGAATCAAGAAAATTGAATACCCAGACAGATACAGTCAGCCTTGCAGGACAGAAAGTTTCTTCTCAGGCAAAAGACATGAAGAGCAGTATTGAAGAACAGAGCAACTCAATTTCTACAATTTCTTCAGCAATGACAGAGATTTCTGCAAACCTTACAAGTATCAACAACATTGCCTCAAAACAGCGCGAAAGCATCAATAAAACCCTTGACGGCTTTAGCGCACAGACAGGCCTTCTTCACAAACTTGTATCAGAAGTAGATGAAGTAAAACGTTCTTCAGACGAAATTGCAAGCCTCATTCACACAATCAATTCTGTTTCTGACCAGACAAACCTTCTTGCCATGAACGCCTCAATCGAAGCCGCACACGCAGGAACCGCCGGTAAAGGTTTTGCAGTTATTTCACAGGAAATCCGCAAGCTTTCAGAAGAAACCCGTAAAAGTTCAGACAAGATTACAGAAACTCTTCAGGGTAACTCAGTTATCGTTGCAGAAACAGCACAATCAGTTAAAGATTTTGCAACAGTAACAGAAAAATCAACTCAGGAACTTACACAGACAATCAACGAAATTGAACAGATTCTTGCAGGAATCTCAGAAATGGATCTTGGTACAAGAGACGTGCTTCACTCACTCCAGGTTGTAGTAGAAGAATCAAATACCAATTCCCAGGCAGTAGAAAATGTAGCAGAAGGAATCTCAGATCAGGAAAAAGCCCTCAACGAAATTTCAGACTTCTCTGGAAATCTTATGAATAAAATCGAAGAACTTAACAGCCTTATCGTTAACATTAAGGATGCAATCCAGAGCATTGATAGCTGTGCAGCAGAAAACACAAAAGTTGTTTCCCAGCTTTCAAGTACATTCCAGTAAACAAAAAAAATCCCTTCACCCAAATGATATGTACCCATAATCCTGGACACATATTATGAACTAAGCAGAACGAATGGA
>JAKSTQ010000026.1 GCA_024402475.1 Treponema sp.
TTTCTTCTTTGTGGAAACGTGTATTTTCGAGCATTGCAACTCCACCTTCTGGAAGAGCGTCAATTGCTGCTTTCTGTCCGAGTGCATCAGCAAGGAATGTAACTTCTTTTCCGAGTTTTTCAGAGAAGTATTTTACAACTGGAGCCATGCGGTTTTTACCGTTGATGAATTTTTCAGCATCAGCATCTGTCCAAGTTTTTCCAGCTTTTTCTGCTTTTTCCTGAGCTTTTTTAACGTCCTTTTTAGGATCGCCAAGGTGGCTCATGAGAACGAGAGAACGTGGGCTCTGTTCAAGAATATATTTGATTGTAGGAAGAGCTGCCATGATACGTGTATCATCCTGAACAACTCCGTCTTTCATTGGTACGTTGAAGTCAACGCGCATGATAATGCGTTTGCCTTTAAGATCAACATCTTTTACAGTCTTAATCATTTGAAAACTCCTATATTTTCTAAGAACTGATTTTTGCAGCCCTTAAATTTCCTTTATCTTATACCCTTTTCCATCGCAGGATTAACGCGAACTTTTCTGCCGTCAATTTCTTTCTGGTTCAAACCGGAAATTGCAGCGCGGGCTTCGTCTTCATCAGTCATTTCGATAAATCCAAAACCTTTTGATTTCTGTGTGAATTTATCCAGCATAATTTTTACAGATTCAACATTTCCAAACTGAGAAAACTGATTGCGCAATGTTTCTTCTGTTGTATTATAACTCAAATTCCCGATATAGACTTTAGTTGCCATATAATTCCTACTATATTATAGAATATTTTTAAATTTATTGAATATCGCAGACATTGTCAATTACTTTGAAGGACCTGTCATAATATACCACTGACCTGGATGTTTTACCCAGTATTTATTGAACACCCTCAGCACATCTTTAGCAGTTACTTCACGGGCTTTAAAAGGCATTTCGTCTGCACTTGTAACATCGCCAAACTGAAGAATGCTTGAAGTAATTCTGCCTGCAACTCCGGAAGTTGTTCCCTGGCTTGCATATTTTTTATTGATATACTGATTCTTAAAACCTTCGATTCTGTCCTCAAGCTTATCATAACCTTCTGCATTCATCAGTAATCCTTTTGCAGTAAGATTGCGGGCCTGTTGTGCATATTCGATTACATCAGGAGTTGAAACTTCTATAAAATATTCCATTCCCACTGGAGCACAGGAAGAGTCAAAATCTGTTCCAGGTGTGTAACAGGCACCTTTCTGCTCACGAACAAGATTAAAAAGATTTTCACCATAAACACTGGCTGCAATACGGGCTGTAATATAATCTTTATCATCTACCTTTGGCGCATTGAATACGCGCACATAAATTCCTCGTGCTGAACATTTTTCATGTTCCATTATAACCTTCTTGCCTATCGGAGAAACCTGTTTTACAACCGGCATTGAAATATCTGTATCCAGCGCAGGAATTGTTCCAAGAGTTTCATTCAATTTTTCCAGTACAGAATTTATATCAGCCTTACCGCAGATAACTACACAGATTCTTCTGCTGTCTAAAAGTTTTTTATGATGTACCTTTAAGTTTTCTATAGTAAGATTTTTTACAGAGTCTTCATTAAAACTAACGGTTGTTTCAAGCGGATGACCGGCATAAACATTCTGATGAATTTTCTTAAAGAGAATTGACTGTGGATCGCCAGCCTTTTTTGTAAGTTCAGATGTAACTTCAACTTTATAAGTATTAAATTCTTTTTCATCATAAGCTGGATTCATAAATGCATCTGAAAGAATATCAAGACCAAGATCAAAATATTCATCGATACAATTCATGTTCAAAGTGCTGCCGCAATACATTACATAATGACCAAGTTTTGTTGTTGTTGCAAAACCAATATTGCGCAGATCCTGACTTGTGTATTTTTTTGAACCCAAAGTCATCATTTCAAGAAGTCCGTTTTCAATTCCTGACTGAGACGGTTCACAAAGCATGGTTCCGCCTTTTATTACGATATAAACAGAATCCACATTGTTTGATTCCATCTTTTTATAGTAAACAGGAATTCCATTTTTGAGCTTATACTCAGCAAGCTTGGAATTAGAAACAGTTTTTATTTCTGAAATTTTCTGATTATCCAGGCTGATATTCTGTCTTGAACTTTTACGATAATTCAATTTATTTTTTTCATAGCGGGCGGCAAGTTCACCGTTGCTGTATTTTTCTAAAAGTTCTTTATCTTCAAACCAGAAAGCTTTATCTGCTGTTATGCATTCAAATCCGTTCTTTTCAAATTCTTCTTTATATTTTGAATTATATGCGTCCTTGTTTACAATTACAGTCAAAAGATAATTTTTGTTTTCAATATATGTCTTAAAGAATGAAGCAATATCCTTATTTGTACTTTCAAGAACATTCTTATGATAGTTAAGATAATAATCCAGTCCTGCGTCTGCCCAGAAAAATCTAAGTTCACCTAAAATTCCAGATGGAGTTTCCTGCCTGCGGATATTTTCTACATGAAAGCGCTGTTTTATTAATTCCATTTTATCAGCAGGAATCACATTCTCATCAGAAATACACATTGGAATAATTTTATCTTTAAAAGTATCAGTAAAAAGCTGAATCTGAGTTAAAGGACTTTCTCCAGGTTTTTTAAGAACTGTTGATTCCACATTGAATACGCCTGACCTTCTGCGGGTTGCATACCCAAGTCCAACATATTCAGGAGAAGGAATGTTCAATCCTTTCTGATTCATAAAAGTCTGCACAAATGAACTTGCCGGATCACTGCAGTAACTTGAAAGTAAATCAGCCGCATATGTTCCGTCCCAGTCAAGGTCACTGTCAGGGCCTCTGTAAGTCATAATGATATTACAGATGTTGTCCGGAATCTGGTCATAAGGAAAAACAACAAGTTTTGGTTTATCAAAGGGAGAAGGATTCTGGTAAGCACAATAACTTTCTGTTTTTAAAACATCTCCCTGTTCCCACTGCCCGAAAGTCTGGTTTACAAGATCACATACTTTTTCCGGGTCACAGTCGCCGCCTACAAAAACTGCTGAGTTTCCTGCAACATAGAAATCTTCTTTAATTTTCAAAAGGTCTTCTACAGTACAATTTTCGATAATGTCTTTTGTTCCGCCCGGATCAAGCTGCCAGGGCGCATCAGGGAAAAGCAGTTTATTTCTGAAAAAAGTATAAGCATATTCTGGCTTTGAGGTTTTTGCAAAGATTTCATTTACAACAACTTTTTTTTCAGATTCAAATTCCTTCTGATCCATCAATGGTTCACGGATTGCGTAACTCCAGAATTCAAGTCCTTCCTTAATTTTATCCGAAGGAACAGTAAAATAATAATTAACGCATTCCAGTCCGGTTGTTCCATTCCACTGAGCAACGCCAAGATCATTTAATGCCTTTTGAACGCTTGCTGCATTTTTAAATTTTGAATTTCCCTTAAACATCATATGTTCATAAAGATGAAAAAGCCCGGCATTTTCAGCAGTACTTGTAACTGCCCCTGCCCTGACGGCAACTTCAATATAAGTCAAAGGAACGCTATGATTTTCACATACAAAAAGGTCAAGACCGTTATTCATCTTGTAATAAACAGTCGAATCATTAATCTGAATCTTTTTTGTATAACTCTGTGAAAAAACCGCAGAAACCGCAGTTACAAAAAGTATCAGAAATAATTTTATTTTTTTATTCATTGTTGAATTCCTCGTTATAAATAAAAACACCGTAACAGGCTTAAGTGTTACGGTGGATTTTTGTCTGTTCTATTTTACTGCTTCATTAACAGCAGGTTGAATTATTTCCCTGTGTTTTTTATTGTTGTACACAAACGAAATCACCGCCATCAATATAATAATACCATATCCGATAAAACTCCATAGGTCCGGAATCTGACCAAACACCATGAATCCAAGTGCCGCAGAAAATATTATCTGACTGTAATCGTAAACGCTGACTTCACTGGCCGGAGCATTATAATAGGCATTTGTAATTCCAAACTGTCCGCCTGCTGCTGCAACACCTGTTCCAATCAAAATCAGAACCTGTGTCCATGTCATTGGAGTAAAATTAATTATAATGAATGGAATCGTAACAACCGTAGTAAAAGCACTGAAAAACACAATAATGAATGTTCCGTTAAATTTCATGCCCGAAAGTTTTCTGACACAGGAATAAGCAAGTCCCGCACCCATTCCCCCTGCAAAAGCAAAAATTGCAGGAAAGCTGTCCATAAGATGAATGCTCGGTTTTACTACAAACATGGAACCAATAAAAGCGCCGATTACACAAAGTAATGGCAGCGGCTTGATTTTTTCTTTAAGTAAAATAAGGCTGAAAACCACTGCAAAAAACGGAGACATCTTGTTCAGGATTGCAGCATCAGCAATGGGGATTCTGTCAACAGCGTAAAAGTTTCCAAAAATCCCAAGAGAACCTGCAATGGATCTTATCCACAGATACTTCATTGAACCTTTTGGAATTACAAGTGGTTTTCTGTCTTTAAAAAGAATTGAAAGAGCTATAAACAGCGCAATAATGTTTCTGAAAAAAGCCTTCTGCATAAAAGGAATGTCCCCTGCAAGATGAGCAAGCATTCCCATTACTGCAAAACTGAATGCACTGAACACAATCCACGCAATCGCTTTAGGCAGACTCTTAGCTGTCCTGTTTTGTGACTGTTGAACTGTATTTTGCTGCATAATTCTAGCTCCTTAATTAAAGTTCTTTACACCATCCATATCGATTGTTGCAAAAAGATCATCAAGTGTTTCTCTGCGGCGGATCTGAACAACAGTTCCATCCTGTCTAAGCATAAGTTCACCGCAGCGAAGTTTACCATTGTAGTTAAATCCCATAGCACGGCCATGAGCACCTGCATCGTGTATGATTACTATATCCCCAATATCAATTTGAGGCAATGAGCGGCCTACAGCAAATTTATCACAGTTTTCGCAAAGGCTTCCTACAACATCATAAACCTGGTCGCAAGGAGCATTTTCTTTTCCGCTGACTGTAACTTCGTGGTAAGCACCATACATACCAGGACGCATAAGATCTGCCATACAGCTGTCCAAAGCAACATATTCTCTGTAAATATGCTTTTTGTGAACTGCATGACTAACAAGATATCCGTATGGACCTGTAATCGGACGGCCGCACTCCCAGCATATTTTTAACGGATCAAGACCTGCAGGAACAATAAGTTCATCGTAAACTTTTCTCATTTTTACAGCAACTTCATCGTAGTCTACTGCTTTCTGTTCTGGTTTGTATGGAATTCCAAGTCCACCGCCGAGATCACAGAATTCAATTTTTACGCCGCATTTTTCTTTAATCTCAACACAAAGTTCAAAAAGGATTTTTGCTGTATCAACAAAGAAGTCAGGGTTAAGTTCATTAGAAGCAACCATTGTATGAAGACCAAAATGCTGTACGCCTTCTGCTTTACAGATTTTATATGCTTCAAGAATCTGTTCGCGGGTCAAACCGTATTTTGCTTCTTCCGGTTTTCCGATAATTGCGTTGCCGCCTTCCTTAAGTGGTCCCGGATTATATCTGAAGCAGATTGTATCAGGAAGCTTACCTAATGTTTTTTTCAAAAATTCAATATGAGTAAAATCATCAAGGTTAATGATGTTGCCGTGTTCATAAGCATAAACATATTCTGATGCAGGAGTTTCGTTCGAAGTGAACATTACATCGTGACCTTTAATTCCACAGGTATCACTTAAAACAAGTTCTGCAATGCTGCTGCAGTCTGTACCACAACCTTCATCTTTGAGCACTTTAAGAATATATGGATTAGGACAAGCTTTTACTGCAAAGTATTCTTTAAATTCAGGAAAAATCGAAAAAGCTTTTGTAAATTTTTTCATATTTTCGCGGATTGCTTTTTCGTCATAAAGATAGAACGGTGTTTCAAATTTCTTTGTAAGTTCTACAGTCTGTTCATGATTAAGTGGAAATGTTTTCATATTAACCTCTAATTTAACACCAGCATTTAAAAAAAGGCTGCTGTCCATAAACGAAAATTCATTTATACCGACAGCAGCCATTGCTTTCTATATTGAGATATTAACACAATATGATATAATAGACAAGTATATCAGGGGGAACAATGAATTTTCCAAAAGACTTTGTATGGGGTGTTTCTACAGCCGCATATCAGATAGAAGGCGGACTTGACCAGGACAACAAACAGGAAACAATCTGGGACAGTTACGCAAACGATCTTCACAGAACACAGGACGGCTTTAGCGGAAGCATTGCCTGCGACCATTACCATCACATGGAAGAAGACCTTGATCTTATTAAAGATCTTGGCGTTAAAAACTATCGCTTTTCGACAGCATGGAGCCGCGTTCTTTCTTACGAAAGTGAATATGGTTCTCAGGCAGTTAAAGGAATCGTAAACCAGAAAGGCCTTGATTTTTACAAGCGTCTTGTTGACGGCCTTTTAGAGCGGGGAATCACTCCATGGCTTACATTATATCACTGGGACCTTCCGCTTGAACTTCAGCGCAAAGGCGGATTTTCAAACCGTGATATTCACAACTGGATCAGCGACTATACAGATTTAATGACCCGTACTTTCGGCGACAAAATCAAGAACTTCATGACCTTAAATGAAATGCCTTGTATTCTTGGCGGTTACCAGGGATGGATGGCACCGGGACTTGTTGTTTCAAGACGAGAAATGTTCAATGCAATGCACAACATTCTTTTGTGCCACGGATCAATGACACGCACAATCCGTGCAAATGTTAAAGACGCAAAAATCGGATTTGCTCATAACGGTTGTGCTCCATATCCTGCAAGTGACGATCCTAAAGACATTGCTGCATGGAACAAGGCATGTGAATGTCTTGAAATGGCAGATAACGATTATGCTCCACAGAAAGGAACAGGAAAATTCTGGACAGACAATCCGACTTACTGGTGTGATGCAATTCACCTTGGGAAATATCCGGAAAAAGCCTTTAAGATTTTTGCAGACAGCATGCCTGTAATCAAAGACGGTGACATGGAATTGATCTCAACTCCTGTTGATTTCCACGGCCAGAATCTTTATGAAGGCTGTGCAATTGCTGCAGGTTCAAAAGAAAATGCAGACGATGACGGTTTCCACAAAGTTCATTTTGCTCAGGGAAACAATATCACAGCAGCAAAATGGCCGATCACACCACAGGCAATGCGCTACTTTATGAACTTCCTTTACAACCGCTACAAAAAACCTATTTACCTTACAGAAAACGGTATGTCAGGTGCTGATGTTGTATGTCTTGACGGAAAAGTTCATGACGAATACCGCATTGACTACACAACAAGATACCTTACAGAACTTTCAAAAGCAATTCAGGACGGAAGCGACATCCGCGGATACTTCCACTGGTCACTGCTCGATAACTTTGAATGGAGCCATGGTTACACAGAACGCTTTGGTCTGGTTCATGTTGATTACACAACACAAAAGCGAACACCAAAAGAAAGCTATTACTGGTTCAAAGACCTTGTAAGCAAATAAAACAAAAAGCCTTTCACTTTTAAGTGAAAGGCTTTTTTCTATCTTGGCAGTAACTGCCGTTTTAACACATCAATGTATTCATTCTCTGGAATCGGTTTTGAATACAAAAATCCCTGAATGTAATCAACACCTGCCCTTCTTACAAAATCATCCTGAAGTTTTGTTTCTACACCTTCAACAAGAATATGTCGTTTTGCCTGCTTAAAGGTAAGAATCAGGTTTCGTACAAACTGATACATCTGCGGATCTTTTTCCATCATCAGAACGAAAGATCTGTCAATTTTAATTGTAGTAAACGGCAGACGGATAACATTTGCAAAGTTAGAAAATCCTGTTCCAAAATCATCAAGATAAAAGACAATCTTACTCTTAACGATTTCTTCCATTCTCATACAGATCATTTCAAAGTCATCGATAAAAGTACTTTCAGTAATTTCAATAACGATGTTCTCAGGCTTTATTCCGTTATGTCTGATTGTATCAAGAACAAAATCGCTGATATAAGGATTTGTCAGCTGCTGAACAGAAAAGTTTACAGAAACTGCATTTACAAGTTCTTTATTTCTTGAAATAAAATCGCAGACTTTTTCAAATACAATCATTCCAAGGCGGCCGATAAGTCCGTGCTTTTCTGCAATAGGAATAAATTCGCCGGGACTGATGTTTCCAAGTTCAGTATTATTAAGGCGAGACAGAGCTTCTGCATATTCAAATTTTCCAGTCTTAATTGAATAAATCGGCTGATAGAAAATCTGGAACTGTTTTGAATCAAAAGTAAGTTCACGTTCAAGAATCTGAAGAATCTGCTTTTCCCGCTTATAGCTGTTCATAAATTCATCATCACTGTGAATAAGGACAGTGTGACCGTTACTTCTTGCCCGTGACGAAAGTTCGTTAAGAATTACAAGAGCTTCATCGTAATCATCAACATCTTCAGGCATGCAGACTGTTGCAGCAAGGAAATCAAGATTTATTCCGGTGCCTTCTTTTGCAAGATTCTTATTGTATCGTTCAAAGGCCTTAAAAATTTCATCTTCAAAATCTGCAAGAGAACCTTTATCAGAAACAAGAATGAATTTTGCTCCGTATCTGTAATAGTTTCCGTGAATATTCAGGCGGAATGAACGGACAAGATTATACAGAACTCTTGCAAGAACTGTCTGACCGTATTTATCTGCAATTACTTCAAGGTTTTCGATTGACACAAGGGAAATCTTACAGTTGTTAGCTTTTCGTTTAAGTGTACGGGCAAGATGCTGTTCTGTATACAAACCTGTTTTGTAGTCAATTTCAATTTTATCCGACTGAATGGCAATATACATCAAAATCAAAACGATGCTGCCGGAACAACCTGTCATAAGCCAGTATTCATTGAAGAACTGAATCATTGTAATAAAAGCACTTACAATCGGATAAAGCACAAGAACAATGAACATTCTTGGAGAAAGTGTCTTACGGTATCTGATAACAGTAATTTCAAGAAGAAGAATCATAGTAACTGTTATGACATATGTAATGTTTTTAAGAGGTCCTCTGACATAGCCGATCTGCGGATCAAAACTGAATACCCAGCCAGTCCAGAAATTCAAAATAATTACAGCCAGATATACTGCAAAAAGGCTCATCAAAAGTCCATGAAATTTCCAGGAAAGCTTTTTGTCAGATGTAATTGTTGCGTAAAAATATAAACAGAAAGCAAACGGCAGTACGCCAAGGCCTAAGAAATAACAGAAAGAAATAATTTCATTAAGAACGGGATCTACAGTCCTGTAGTTTTCGATACCCCAGCAGGAAAGGATATCAGAACCGGCTGTAAAAATAATGCAGATTGAACACATCAAAAACAGCAGGTTGCGCTTTTCTTTGAGGTAATATGATGAAACTATGAATATGAAAAAAGTAAACCCGATAAGGAGGGAACAAACTTCGCCTAATATGTTATACATAAACTCTCGCTATAAATAATGTTTAATTATAACATATTAAGCGAAATTTTTAAAAGGAAAAATCACGCAAAAAGGATTATTTATTTTTTCTCTTCTTCAAAGAATTTCTGGGTCTGTTCAGAAGGAAGAATGTAGTCCATTGCCATAATCCATGGATTTTCAACAGAATTTCCTTTCAAATCTGCACGAAGTTCTTTCAAAAAGCCTTCTTTCATTGTAAAACCTTCGTTTGTAATTTCAAGAACATTTGCTTTAGCTTCACTATACTGTTCAAAATTAACTGACGATGCAGATGGCTTTCCTTCTTTTGCAAAAGAAACCAGAAGGTCACAGAATTTTTTAGAAAATTCATCAACTTCAGGATTATCAATTCCAAGCGCAATTTTGTTTGTAGACTGGTTCAAAATCATATAAAGGTCATCACTATGAGCACTGGAATTTTCAAGCCCAAAAAGGTTGTAAGCATAATTGTAAAAATATACTTCTTCGTTATGTGACAGAATATCAGCAGCTTCCATCATTGGAATTCCAAAACAGATTTCAGTAAGAAGTTTTTCTTTATTCATACCGTTGTTGCCGTTCTGCAAAGAAACATATTCTTTATAGAATTTTGCCTTTTCCTGTGGAATTCTTGTCATTGCTTTATCAAAAACTGCATCAACAAATTCCGGATATTTTGATTTATCCTTAAAGCTTCTGTAAGCAATTTTAAGTTCATCATCAGTTCTTCCAAGAAGGAATTTAATTCCTTTTACCCCATCGTCATTAAAAACACTTAAAGGATTTTCTGCTACAGTAACGCCGTCTTTTACAGGCGCAAAAGCATCTGTAAATTCATGAACATGTGCAATTAAATCTTCCTGGCTGACTTTTACAAGATCATCCATATTTTTTGCATTAAAGATTTCAAGAAGTCTTGCAGTATTTTTCTGTGCATCTTTTTTTTCAACGCAGAACTGTGCTGTACCGCTTTGAGCAATTACTTTATTGAATAAAGGTTTTGAATGGTTCATGCAGGACAAAAGCATTGCGCTGGCCGCTCCCGCATCCTGTCCCCATAATGTTACATTGGAATTATCACCGCCAAATCCTGCAATATTTTCGTTAATCCATTCCAGTGCACAGATCTGATCCAAAAGCCCAAAATTGCAGTTCTGTGCGTAATCATCAGCACCTTCAACATTTTCAAAATCTGCAAAACCTAGAATTCCTGTGCGGTATTCAATGGAAACAAAAATCACATCAGGATACATGGCAGAAATTTCTTCAAACCAGTAAAGTGAATCTGATGCCGCTGTGTGAATAAACGAACCGCCGTGAATAAAAACAATTACAGGTTTATTCTGAGCATCTTTGTTCCCTGTAAAAATATTGAGGTAAAGACAGTCTTCGCTTACGTTCTGCGCTTTTGCCATTATTCCAACTGGCTTTCTTGCAAAACCGTAACTTTCAAAAACCTTATCACTTTTTTCTGCTTTAACGGGTGCCTTCCATCGCAGTTGTCCAACAGGCGGTTTTGCAAAAGGAATTCCTTTCCAGGCAAAAGTCTTAACTGAAGTCTTTTTGCCCACGAAAGTTCCATTAAAACATTTTACGGCAAGTTCTTTTTTATAAGAATCATTTGTAATTTCTTTGTTTTTTCCAAGAACTTTATTCTGATTTGTTTTTGAAATTACATTTATGATTGCACGGCTTCTAGGCATACACAGACATGCCAGAGTCATAAAAACAATTACGGCAAGAACAACAAGCAGAACCTTTTTCATTTTAACCTCAATAAAAAGGAGTCTGAATAATTCCAGACTCCTTGTAAATTACATATAAATATAAAGGACTTAAAGACTAGAGGTTATCAAAGAAACCTTTTGCTTTAAGAAGTTCGGCATTAAGAATACCGCCAAGAGCAGCACCACGTTTTGTGTTGTGGCTGAGGGCAACAAACTTAACGTCAAATACGTTACATGGACGAAGACGACCAATTACACATGCCATACCTTTTTCTGTTTCACGGTCACGGCGTGGCTGCGGACGATTTTCTTCGTGGCGAACAACTATTGCACGTTTTGGTGCAGAAGGAAGATCAAGTTCCTGTGGAACAGAAGAATATGAAGTCCATACTCTTTCGATTTCTTCAAGGCTAGGTTTCTTGTCTTCTGGAAGATCGAATTCAAGAGAAACACAAGCTGTATGTCCGTCAATAACAGGTACACGAGTACATGTAGAAGAAACCAGTGGAAGGCTTGCGTTTTCGATTTTACCGTCAACAACCTTACCAAGAATCTTAAGACATTCTTTTTCTGTCTTTTCTTCTTCTCCACCAATAAATGGCACGATATTGTCGATCATATCAAATGAAGGAACGCCAGGGTAACCAGCACCTGAAGTTGCCTGCAATGTTGTTACGATCATTCTCTTAACAGGATAACCTGCCATAATCAATGCGTGAAGAGGCATCATATATGTCTGGAGTGAACAGTTTGGTTTTACAGCAATAAAACCTTTGTCCCATCCGTGATGTTTTTTCTGTTCTGCAATTACATCAAGGTGAGCGTAGTTGATTTCTGGAACCAGCATTGGAACATCTTCTGTCCAGCGGTTAGCAGAAGCATTTGAAACTACAGGAATTCCTTCTGCAGCGTAAGCTGCTTCAAGAGCCTTGATTGCTTCTTTGTCCATTTCCAAAGCAGAGAATACGAACTTACATTTTCCGATTGCCTTAGAAGCGTCGTTTGCATCTTCTACAATAAGATTTTCTACATCAGCAGGAATTTCAGCACCAATAAGCCATCTGTTTTTTACAGCATCCTTATAAGGTTTTCCTGCAGAACGTGGAGAAGCTGCTACAAAAGTTACTTTGAACCATGGGTGGTCTTCAAGCAACTTGATATATCTCTGGCCAACCATTCCAGTTGCGCCCAAAACACCTACATTAATCTTTTCCATAATTAACCTCTATTAAAGTCCGCATTCATCCAATGCAGCTTCGATCTTTTTCTTTGCATCGCCTGTTACTTCAACCAATGGAAGACGAACAGTACCTGCTGGAAGTCCCTTGTAGTTCATTGCATACTTAATTGATGAAGGGTTACCGTCAACGAATGCAGCCTTAAACATTGGAGCAAGAGCGTAATGCATCTTACGGCATTTATTAAAGTCGCCTTCAAGACCAGCTTCAACAAGTTCAGCAACACGACTAGGAGCAAGGTTTGAAACAACTGAAATTACACCGTCTCCACCTGCAGAAAGCAATGGAAGTGTAAGACCATCGTCACCAGACAATACTGCAAATTCAGGTTTCTTGTTCTTAATCTGTGCAATAACATCCATCATCTGATTGATATCACCGCTTGCTTCCTTTACGCCTGCAATGTTAGGAAGTTTTGCAATACGTACAAGAACATCAGTAGGAATATTTACACCAGTACGACCCTTGATGTTGTATACGATAATAGGAATTCCTACTTTTGATACAGCTTCAAAGTGACGGAAAATACCTTCTTTAGAAGGTTTGTTATAATATGGTGTTACTACGAGAGCTGCATCAGCACCAACTGATTTTGCGCGTTCTACATAAGCAACAGCATCTTTTGTATTATTACTTGATGCACCAAGAATTACTGGAATATCTTTACCGGTAGCTTCACGTGCAGCTTTTACTTCTTCCATTACAATCTGAATAAGTTTGTCTTCTTCTTCACCTGGACGTTCATCAAGAGTTGGAGTTTCTGCAGTAGTTCCAAGAGGTACAAGACCGGTAATTCCATTTTCAAGCTGGAATTTTACATTCTGTCTGAATCCATCAAAATCTACAGAACCGTCTACATTCATCGGAGTGATGAGCGCTGTAAAAGAACCACGAAATTTGTTCATTTTATCCCCCAAAATTGATTTAAATAAACTTAAAATATTGAGAATTATTATAGTAGTTATGAGTAAATTATTCAATTAGTCTGAAATAAAGATATTCTTTAAATCAATACAGAAAAATCACTGTCAGTTCCGGCTATCAAGGCGTTTTTATACCTTGTAGCTTGAAACAATCTGTTCAACCTGGTTAGTAAGGTCAAGATTGCTCTGGGCCTGAGAAGCTGCTTCTTTAGCAAATTCCTTGATTTCCTTGAGCTTGCCGCTTGCAGAATGTCCGTTAAGGAGAATGTTTGTAGAAGCCTGCTTGAGTTCAGTCATTTTCTGACCGACATTTGCAGAATTTTCTCTGAGTTCACTGATATATGTTGCAATTGACTGTGTGGAACTATCAAGTACCTGCATCATTGAAAGAATATCCTGTGCACCCTGACTCTGTTCTTCCATACCCTGACGAACTTCCTGCAATGTTGAATCCATACCACGGATTTTTTCTCCAAGGCGGTTAAAGCTCATTGCAGACCCGCGGGATACATCAACGATTCCTGCTACTGCTGTTTCAATGTCCTTGATAAGCTGGCCTACAGATTTTGTCTGTTTAGCAGAGTTTTCTGCAAGGGAACGGATTTCGTCAGCAACAACTGAAAATCCCTTACCAGCTTCTCCGGCATGAGCGGCTTCGATTGCTGCGTTCATGGCAAGAAGGTTTGTCTGGCTTGCAATTTTAGAAATAAGTTTGTTTGCCTGAGCAAGGTTCTGGGAATATTTTACGATTTCATCAACCTGTGAAACTACATTTTCCTGTTTTTTCTGGCCGTCTTCTGTTTCTTCTACAATAACGGCATATTCTTTAACGATGCGTTCAATGTTATTATCTGCCGCATTGATGTTTGCTGTAATTTCTTCTACTGCACTTGAAGCCTGGTTTACGGCATTTGTTGTTTCAACGATTTTCTGATCCAGGCTCTGTCCTGATGCTGCAACCTGCTTCATTCCCTGAGTTACCATTGCAGTAATTGAATTCTGATTGTCTGCCTTTGAATAAATATCATCAATGGCAATACTTGCTTCTTCAATATAAGTAAGTGTCTGGTTATTGCGGTCGCGAAGACCAATACTGTTTTGCGAAAGATTTGCGACAGCGCCGGAAATTCCTGTCACCGTATTCTGAAGATCTTCGATTACGGCATTACAGGATGCAGAAAGTTCATCAAGTTCGCTTTTACCTTTAACTGCAAGACGGGCTGTAAGATCTTTTGCTCCGCCTGAAATATCTGTCATTGCATTGTTTACATTCTGAATTTTCTTAAAGAAGTTAAAAATCATCAGAACACCGAAAACTGTTCCAACGATAAGGGCACCGATTGCGCCGTAAAAACTCAAGCGTGTACCGCGGTTCATACTTGAAACAAGAGTTGTTACATCAAAGTCAATTCCAACAATACCGATTGATTTTCCTTCATAAACGATTGGCCCGAATACAGAAAGACACCATCCCCAGCCTGCCTGATTTTCAATTTCAGCAACACAGATTTCCTGAGTTTCCATTGCTTTAAAAGGAGCCCGTCCATAACTTGTAATATCTTCTTCTGTTCCTATAGGTGAATAATTTTCTTCATCATCAACTTCTGCACTTCCGTCGCAGACATAAGTATAGACATTCCCCTCAGCAGGTTTCATTGTATAGACAAATTTACAGCCGTAATCTTCTTTTACTCTTGAAAGATCTTCGTAAAGGACACTCCAGTAATATTCACTGTCATCCATTGTTCTTGTAAGATTATAAAATCCTTCTGTATCAATTACCTGTAAAGCTTTTTTAACTGCAATCTTTCCCTGCTCACCGTAAGCATATGCTGCAAGTGATTTCATGACCTGATTGCCGACAAGTGCGGTAGATATAGCAACAGCAATCATTGCAATAACTGAGAAAAATACAAAGCGGAATTTAAATTTCAAAAAAGGGTTAGCCATAAAATCTCCTAAATTCTGATTATAAAACACATTCCAACTATTCGCAATTAAAAAAACTGATATAACTATTTGAAAAAAATTACACAATATTCTATTATTAGGTATATTTTTATAAGGGGAATTCATTTTGGCAGGAAGCACATTCGGTTCAATTTTTAAAGTAACTACTTTTGGAGAAAGCCATGGAGCAGGTCTTGGTGTGGTAATTGACGGCGTACCGGCAGGAATCCCTGTAAGCCTTGAAAAAATTCAGGCAGCCCTTGACCGCCGCAAGCCTGGTGCAAAAAGTCCTGACGGCGCAAAAAACCCTAATGTTACAGCCCGCAGCGAAGCAGACCAGGCAAAAATCTTAAGCGGCGTTTTTAACGGTTACTCAACCGGAACTCCCCTCACCCTTTATGTAGAAAACCAGAACCAGCATTCAAAAGATTACTCAGAAATTTCTGTAAAACCACGTCCGGGACACGCTGACTATTCGTTCCTTTCAAAATACGGATTCAGAGATTATACTGGCGGCGGCCGTTCATCAGGAAGAGAAACTTTGTGCCGTGTAGCAGCAGGTGCTGTAGCCCAGATGGTAATTGACGCAATTGCACCAGGCCTTAAGGTCATTGCATATACAAAAAAAGCATGCGGCATTGAATGTACAAAAATCAATCTTGAAGAAATCGAACAGAATGCAATGCGTGCAGCCGACAACGAAGCAGCACAGAAAATGCTTGAAAAAATCAGGGAAATTGCAGCCAGCAAAGATTCTGCAGGCGGAATAATTGAATGCCGCGTTACAGGCGTTCCTGCAGGACTTGGTGAACCTGTATTTGATAAATGCGATGCACTTCTTGCCCAGGCAATGTTAAGTGTTGGAGCTGTAAAAGGAATTGAATTCGGTGCAGGATTTGACGCGGCTGACCTTAGAGGAAGCGTTAACAACGACTGCATGAAAGCCGTTGACGGTAAAGTTGAATTTCTTTCCAACAACGCAGGCGGTATTCTTGGCGGAATTACAAACGGCAACGAAATTGTATTCCGCGTAGCCGTAAAACCAGTTCCAAGCATTTTCGTAAACCAGCAGACAGTTGAACTTGCCGCAGACCCTGACAAGCCTTTTGATCCGCAGTCAGTTGAATATAAAAATACCGGCCTTACAATTCAGGGCCGGCACGATGTATGTCTTTGTCCGCGTATTGTTCCGGTTATCGAAGCAATGGCACAGATTACTTTGTGCGACCTGCTTTTAAGATCAAAAACAAGCCGCGTTTAATTTCTTTTAATTACAGTTTTGATGCAGGTACAATTTCGTAATCTGCATCAATTAATGTATTGATAAGCATTTCAAGCTTTTCTGCAAAATTCTCATCAAGACTGTTATACGAAAATCCTACAGTAATTGGAATGATCTGGCTTTCAAGAGTTTTTCCTGCCTTTGAATCAATTGAATCTACATCTGTAGGAAAATCAACATAACCGTATCCTGCCTTATAGCCTGTTTCCTTGATAAGTTTAGATGTCTTGTAATAAGGAGCATGCCACAAAAGGCTTAATTCTTTTCCGGTACAGTTAAAGAATTCATCTTCATTGCGGGCAAGACCGCGGCGGATATATTCTTCATCAAATTTGAATTCCTTTCCTGTAAGGTCAACTGCTGTGTAGAACATAGAAGCGCATTCAAAACCGTTTGCTGCAATAAGACGGGTTTCTTCCGGATAACGCCTGATAAATTCACCGTTAATAAAGAAAGTACATTCAAGTCCGTAAGAACGGCAGATACTGATAATTGTGTTGACCCCATCCGCATTGTCGATTGCATCAAAAATCAATGCAATCTTTTTGCGTGCAGGAGTTTTATTCATTGTATCTTTAAAGACTGCATAAGTTGCGGCTTTTCCTTCAAGACTTCTGACATAAAGTGCATTTTCAAAATGTGCATTCTTTGCTGTTCCAGTGAAGATTCTGTATTTTTCATTCTGAATGCATTTTTTGTAAGGAACTGCTGCGCTGCTTGCAAACCAGGTATTGTTTTTTGCATTGTACAAAAAGTTATGTTCGTATGAGGGACATTTTACTGTTACACTTCCTGTGATAGAATCCCATGCTGAATTTTCTGCAGCAGAAAGAAAGAGAACCTGAGGATTTACAGAAGCTGTATCCCACTGGCGTACAGTTTCTTCTCCACCGATGATAAGGTTTCTGTTATTGCGCCATACAAGGAAAGTTGATTTTTCTGTATTTATTGCTGTTTTCTGCTGCCACTGAGCAGTTTCAAAAATGTGAACTGTATTTTTTCCTGCAACGGCTAAAAGAGTTCCATCAGGACTTAATGCCGGATTTGCATCATATTCCTGGATATCAAGAACTTTTGTAATTACATTTTCGTCGTTGATATAATAAACGGCTGCAGTAGGTTTTGCTTCAAGTCCGTTCATTACAGTCCAGATAACAGGAGTCTTGCCGGCCTTCCAGTAAACTTCAAAATTAAAAGTATTTGAATAGGAATCCTTAAACGACTTTATATCCTGAATCTGAACAAAGGCAGAAGGTTGTTTTAGGTTGAGGTTATAGTAAGAAACGATGTTATTGTTTTTAATAATAATCAGTTTATTGCTTTCAGGATTTGTATAGAACACGTCCTGGCCTGCAATAAATTTCTGAGAAAGGCGGCCGATGATTTTGCCTGGATTCATGATTCCGGCATACATTCCAAGTGCAGAAAGTTCATGGGAATCAATCGAATAAATAATATCCGAATCAATATACATGATTTTATCGTTTGTGCACCACTGAACGTTACCAATTTTACCGCGGCCGATTCTGCGGTATTTTTCTGCAATCTGAACCTGTGCAAAAAGAAGTTCAGGCTGGCAGAAATAAAGAGAATCATTTTTTTCGTAAATAAATTTCTTTGAATCGCTTGACCATTTTACAGGAACTTTTGTGTAGCTGTAATTTGCTTTTGCATCAAGAATTACATAACGCTTGTCCTGTGTATTTTCTACAATAAGTTCACCCTGAGAAGAGCTGACCTTGCGCATAAAAAGACACCATTTTCCGTCAGGACTTGCAACAACTGGACTTAAGTGGCTTGCTTTTTCAGGAAGCATTCCTGTACGGGCAAGCCATTTGAGCTGCATTGTAGAAAAATTATACATTGCAGTACCATAACAGTTTCTTACCTGCAGTGTTTTTCCGCCGTCAAATACTTCAAGATATTCAGGATAACAGGTTAAAAGATCAGGAATGTTGGAAGAAGTAGCCGCCGGTGTTTTAGAAAGATCAAGGGCGTATAAAGTAGAATAAGACTTTGCCCCCAAAGCATCGTGCTTTACGGTGAACAAAGCCACGTTATTCGAATTGATGTTAAGGTTGTCAAACTTTACTGCAGCATTCAATGCAGTAACGGCTGTCAGTGCGACAGCCATCATTGTTACAAGTTTTTTCATTTATGCATCTCCGCACAAAGAACAAGTGAATCAAGTTCTTTTTCCAGTTCATCAAGGCGGCTTCCCATCTGTGCGATACGGGCATTTCTGTCATCCGTCTGAAGTTCTTCCAGACGGTTAAAAATCACTTCCATATCAAACTCAGTTTTGGGCCCCGTACTCATTTTAGGACCACCGCACCAAGGACAGTATACAAACTGTTTTTCTATTGTTCTACCACATCCGCCGCAAACACAAAACTTTTTATTGGGATTTTCAAATGATTCAAATGTGTCGTACATCGTTAAATTCCTTTCCTGTTCTATTTCAACACAGTAAGTGGATTAATCGGTTTTGAGTTTTTGAAAACCGTAAAATGAAGATGAGGACCTGTTGAATATCCTGTACTTCCTACCAGTCCAAGTCGTGACTTCTGACTTACTTCCTGTCCCTTCTTTACAAGTGTCTTTGAAAGGTGACCGTACATTGTCTGATAACCGTTTCCGTGATCCACGATAATATAATTTCCGTAAACGTTACTCCATGCAACGGCAACAACTTTTCCTGCCATTGTAGAAAGAACCGGTGTTCCCTGAGGACAAGCCATATCAATTCCATTATGGAACTGGCGCACGCCTGTAAACGGATCTCCGCGATAACCAAAACCAGATGTCATTCTGTATTTTATTGCGATAGGACTTGCAAATCGTTCACCCATTGCCTTTTTGAGTGTATTCTTATCAAGAGTTGCGCCTGGAACAAAAAGTTCCTGACCAGCTGAAAGGCTGCGGCTTGAAAGGTCGTTTACGTCAAGAAGGTCTTCAAGAGTAACCTTATATTTTGCGCAGATTGAATCAAGAGTATCACCTTTTACAACTGTATATTTAAGCCCGTCAACGCTTGGAATCACAAGAGTTTTTCCTGCATTAAGGGAACGGACGTTTTCGATATTGTTAACGGCAATAATTGTAGAAATATTTGAAAGCCCGAATTTCTTTGTAATGCCGCTGATTGTATCACCGCTTTTTACTTTGTAGTTTGTGTATTTTACAGGTTCCTTGAAGTCTGACTTATTAAGAGTTCCGATAAATCCGTCATCATCGTAATCAACTTCTGCAGTCAATGCAAAATTAAGCATGGCTTTATCAAGAAGTTCAAGTTCAGTTTCGGCATTGTTTTCAAGAACAAGTGGATTTGTGCGGTATTCAAGCACTCCCGAAAGTTTATAAATGCCGTATGGAATTGCAGAAAGCAGGGCAATTACAGGCAAAGACCACAGATATCGGCCAAGCTTTTTAAGAATAAGCTCAGGGTAGAAATTTGAAAAAGCAAAAGAAAAATTTTTCTGTGCAGCCGGTTTATAAAATCTTCTTCTGTTTACTCTGATACGTGGCAGATGAGTGCTGTCAAAAATTCTGCCAAAGTCAAATCCACGGCGTCTGTATGAATCAGATCCGCCTACATAACTGATAATTTCCATAAACATACTATCGACACAAAAACAAAGAGTTATTAGAATAAAAATATGTCAAAAAAAACCGGTTTTAAAGCCTTTACCTGTATCATGACAGGAATCATTCTTGCTGCTGTCATCAAACTTTTTGTACTTGGAATTGTCCGCGTAGAAGGAATTTCCATGGAAAACAGCCTTAAAGACCAGGACACAATTTACATCAACAAACTTGCATACGGCATTGTAAACCCTTTTTCTGACAAACTTATCGTTCAATGGAATAAACCCGTTTCAGATGACATTATCCTTTATTTTTACAACAACAATCTGATTGTCAAACGCTGCGTCGCTGTAGAAGGAGATAATCTAGAATATTTTAACGATTCGGGTTATTATCTTACTATTAATGGGAATAAAAAGATTCCGCTTACAAAAGAACAGTTCAATAAAATGAGCCTTTGTTCTCAGGTACCTGAAAGTTATGTTCTTGCAGTAGGTGATAATTACATGGAATCCTATGACTCGCGGAATTATGGTTTTATTCCCGTAAACAACATCTTGGGTAAGGTTATATGCAGACCAACGGATTCTTTACAAAAGGCAGACTGATTTTTTTAGGGACATGTGCCCTCATTGGTGTTGCCGTTACAATTACAGCCTATGGAAGACTCGCCTTTGCACCAAAACAGGAACGCCCTGTAGAAGTTCCGGCTGTAGAACGTGGTTCAATCACTGACCGCAATGGTAAGCCTCTTGCAGTAACCACTACTTTCTGGCATTTCGGCGTAACACCTTCTAAAGTCAAGAATCCTGCAGAATTTGCCGCTAAAGTAAGCCCTATCGTAAAAACAGATGAATCAGAAATCATCAGAATCATCGAAAACGCAGCTGCTGCCGGAAAACGTTTTGTATTCATAAAACGCCGTCTCGACCAGGAAACCCGTGACATTCTTTTAGACTGTCTGTCCCAGAACGAATACACATTTGTCCGCCTTGATCCAGTTCCAGGCCGTATTTACCCTGAAAACGAACTTGCTTCGCAGCTTGTAGGATATATGGGCGTTGACGGCAAAGGTCTTGCGGGAATTGAATATTCAATGCAGTCCTTTTTAAGCCCTTCTCCAGAAAAAGATCAGGTTGTTCACGGTAAAAACGTATATCTTACAATTGATGCAGGACTTCAGTACAAACTTCAGAAAATTGCAGAACATGCTCTTGAAGAAACACAGGCCGCAAACATCATGGTACTTGCTGCCTACGCAAAAACAGGAGAAATTCTTTCTTACATAAGCCTTCCGTCAATTAACCTTAACGAATACTCGACTGCTGACAACGAAAAAGTAATTGACCGCCCTGCAATGACATTCTTTGAACCGGGATCGGTTTTCAAGGTTTTCAGTATTGCCGCCGCTTATGATGCAGGGCTTATCCGTCAGGATGAACTTTTTTACTGTGACGGAATTTACGAAAAAACAATGTCTTCCGGCGAAAAAGTTAAAATCACCTGTCTGAATAATCATGGATGGCAGACAGCCCGCGGTGCTCTTGAAGTTTCCTGCAATGACATTACAGCTCAGATTACAGAACGCCTTGATACACAGAACTTCCTTGCAAAGTTAAGGGGATTTGGTTTTGGACAGCGCACCGGTGTTGAACTTCCAGGTGAAAGTGCCGGTTCCATTAAAGATACTACAGATAAATTCTGGTCTGCCCGCTCTAAAATGACCATTTCCATCGGACAGGAAGTTGGTGTTACAGCCCTTCAGATGGTTCAGGCAGCAACTTACATTGCAAACGGCGGTACAGGCCTTAAACTTTCACTTATCAATAAAATCACTGACCACGAAGGTAACTGCGAATACCAGCACCTTCCTGAATACAAAAACCAGGTTGTAAGCCCTGCTACTGCAAAATACATCCTGAGCTGTATGAAAACCGGTGCAGAAAACGGTATCGGATTCCGTGCAAACCTGGGAGACATTTCGATCGGTGTAAAAACCGGTACAGCCCAGATGCCTGACCCAAAAGGCGGTTACTCTGATACAGACTTTTTGTCGGACTGTCTTGCATTCTTCCCGGCAGAAAATCCTGAAATCATTCTCTATATCGTAATCCAGAAATCTCAGGGTGTTAACTACGCCAGCCGAATCGTTGCGCCTGTCATTAAGGAATGTGCAGATACAATCATCGACTATTTTGGAATCAGCCGCGGTAAAGCTGCAAGTTTTGAACATTCAGGCAAAATCAGAATTAAACCTGCTGCAAACATCAAAATGGGTTCTTCCCTTCCTGACTTTACAGGTGCTTCTAAACGCGAACTTCTGCCCCTTTTGTCCCGGGATGACATTAAATTCATCATTTCCGGAAACGGCCAGGTTATAAGACAGAATCCACCTGCAGGAACAAAAATCACGGAGAACATGACAATTGAACTCTACCTTGAATAACTGGCAGAAGAATATTGCACTCCTGAAATCCAATTTCAATGATCTCTATAACTTCCTCAAAGAAGATATTGATTCAACAACCTTGTGCCTTGAGCAGGCAAAAAAACTCTGCCCGGCCGCAACTCCCCTTGAAGAAAATCTTTTTATATTGAATAAAGTTTTTCCTTTCTGGAAATTTTCTGCCGCAAAAACACAGGCTGTAACAGCGGCAATTCCCGGCGAAAACCGCGACATTCAGATTCATTCCGCATACGATCCGGAAAAAGAAGCAGTGCGTACCGTAAGTCAGGCAAAATCTGCACCGGCTAATGTTTTTGCAGGTATTGGGCTTGGATACACAGTAAATTTATTTGCAGAAACAGTTAAAGAAAAAAATAAAGACAGCGTCATTGTAATAGTTGAACCGGATGTAGGTTTTCTTTTTGCAGCATTCTGTGCATGTGATTTTCATTCTGTCCTTACTTCAAATGCAATCATCATCACAAAAGCAATGCCCCATGATGCAGTAACTGTTCTTGACAGCCTTAATCTTCTTGCAGACAAAAAAGATTTCCAGCTTATTACGCAGCAGTCTTTTACAAGTCACCAGGAATTGTGGTTCCGTGAATTCAGGGAACTTGTTGACCGCAACCTGCAGAAAAACGCAATAAACCAGAGCACAAAAGAAAAATTCGGAAAACTCTGGATTAAAAATGCATGCAGAAATTTAAGCTGCTACACAGAATTTGACGGCCTTTCAATTTACCAGAATAAGCTTTCGCCGGAGGTTCCTGTCATTGTTGTGGCAGCAGGACCTTCGCTGCAGGATATTCTCCCTCACCTTAAGGCCCTCAAAGACCGCGCACTTATCGTAGCCGTTGACACAGCCTTAAAGGCCCTCCTTCGTGCAGGCGTTGAACCGGACTTTATCGTTCTTCTTGACCCCCAGTACTATGCTGCCTGCCATATTCAGGGACTTAAATCGCCTTCAAGCGTGCTTATTGCAGAATCTGCAGTTTACCCAAGCGTTTTCAGGTTTGAATGCCGCAAAACAGTTCTTGCATCAAGCCTTTTTCCTTTTGGAAAATTCATCGAAAGCAAAACAGGCTCTAAAGGTGAACTTAAAACAGGAGGCTCAGTAAGCACAAGTGCATGGGATTTTGCAAGAATTACAGGTTCAAAAAAAATCTTTATGGCAGGCCTTGACCTTGGCTATCCTGATAAAACAACACATGTAAAAGGAAGTACCTTTGAAGAAAAAAGTCACAGCGCTTCAAAAAGAACGTCTCCTTCGCAGAACAACATAAGCAATATTCTTTTCAGCGCACAAAATCAGGATGACCATAACTATCTTAACGAAAAGCTCATTACAGACAGCAAGATGAAACTTTTTGCATGGTGGTTCGAAAGCCAGTGTGCAGCCTTTCCTCAGGTCCAGACATTTACTTTAAGTCCTAAAGGCC
Source organism: Treponema sp. (assembly GCA_024402475.1). Classification (GTDB taxonomy): domain Bacteria; phylum Spirochaetota; class Spirochaetia; order Treponematales; family Treponemataceae; genus Treponema_D. The sequence goes on from JAKSTQ010000026.1 coordinate 24,042, forward strand.
TTTTTATTCCGGGAATCAATTGCTTTCCTATCGAAGATTTCCTCAAATTCCCTGTAATCGAAAAAGAAAAAAAAGAATTTTTTGAATGCGAAAACACAAATTCAAATAAAGTTGAAAAAAATCTTTTTAAAAGCGTAATTACGGATTTTACGGAAAACCTTTTAACTTTAAAAGCAGATGCCCGTAAAGGTATCAGATTATGCCAGAAAGTACTTGAACTGCCTTATTCCCTGGCATTAAAAGAAGCACCCGGTGTTTTTTCAGCATTAAACGAAATTGACAGTAGAATTCTCAAAAGCCAGGCAAAAGATACAGCAGAACTTGTTTTTCCGTCAAAATCACGCCTTGAAAAACTTACCGGGGAACTTGATCTTTCATCTGAGCCTGCAATTCAAAGCCTTCAAAAATCACTTCTTGTCTACACAGAATTAGAAAATTCCCTTAATCAGTATCTTAAAAACCTGTAATTTTCTCACTTCCGTAATGTATTTTTAAAAATCTGTTCATACCCCGGACAGGCTACCATATTTTTTAGAAAATTTCATAAAAAACACTAAAGTCCCGCACCCATTGTTTCGATAATATAAACATAACGGATGTAACAATTTCAATAAGGGTGTATCGACATCCAGACACCTTTAAGAATCTGCTTAAAATGTGTGAGTTTTATGCAGACCGTTTTACATATTAAGTTGAAAACTGTGTGAGGTTTTCAACTTTTTTTTTGCCCTTTTCAATTAAGAACATTATCTTTTTACAAAAATTAAACTTTTTGATATAATCTGCCGATATATAAAAAGATATGGAGTCTTTTTTTAAATGAACGCAATCAAAGTTGAATCCTTAAAAGTTGACCAGACATTTACACACGAAGTAGTTCTCGACAAAGGTTTTATTCTCATGGTTCCAGGACAGCCTGTTACCCGTGAGCTTTTGAAGGCGTTACAGATATGGAACTTTGACCAGGTTCAGTCAGAAGGCTCTGTTGGACAGCCACCGGTAGAAATCACTGATACAACTTCTGCTGATGACTTCATGGAAGAACAGAACAAAGCTGCAGAACAGGAAAACTCAGGACCAAAACTTAACACAAATGTTAAAGAAGCCCTTGAAAAAATCCAGATCGGCGGTAACGAAAAAACCCGTCTTAATGCAGTTCTTAACATTTACAACGAATACATCAGCTACATCAACTCTGTATATACCCGTTACGCAACTCACGAAGACCTGGACCTTGACCAGCTTTCTGATACAGTAAAAGACCTTTGTGTATTTGTAAAAGAAAACCGCAGATTTGTCCTTAGAATTTCTCCGACAATCGAAACCCGTAATAAAAACTATCTTGTAATTCACGCGATGCGTTCAACAGTCTTTGCAATTGTAATCGGTTTAAGACTCCATCTTGATTTTACAAAACTTGTTGAACTTGGTGTTGCCTGCATTCTTCACGAAATCGGAATGCTTCAGCTGCCGTCATATCTTTATCTTTCTGACAAAAGATTTACAAATGCTGAACGTGCCCGCATTGCAACCCATCCGCTTTTGGGATACAAGATTCTTTCAAGTGCAAACTTCCCTGTTTCTATCCAGCGCGGTATTCTTGAACACCACGAACGCGAAGACGGAACAGGCTATCCTCAGAATCTTACAGGCGAAAAAATTTCGCAGTATGCAAAAATCATTTCCGTATGCTGTTCTTACGAAGCAATTTCAAGTCCCCGCAACTTCCGCGAAGCCCGCACAACTTATGATGCAATGGTTGAAATGCTCAAAAACCAGAACAGTAAATATAACGGCGATGTAATCAAAGCCCTTCTCTACAGCCTTTCTGTTTTCCCAATCGGCGCATATGTTTATCTTGCAAACGGAAAACTCGGACAGGTATGTGACGTTAATCCGGACAATCCAAAAAATCCTATCGTCCAGATTCTTGGCGAAAAGGCTGCAGACGGCGATCCTCGTACAATTCAGACTGACGACTCAATGAACAAAATCGTGCGTATTCTTAACAAAAAAGAAGTTGAGGATGCATTGAAATTTATTGAATCAAAAGAAAATCAGTAAAAAAATCTTAATAAAAGAAATCTCTTGTTTTCTGAATTTCAGCTTTAAACTGTTCATCAACCTTTATAGGATGTTCACAGAAATAAAGAATCTGTTCAAGTTCTTCAACAGAACGCACACCCCAAAGCGGAACGACATTTTCAAACTGATACAAAAATCCCTGTGCAAGCGGAATATTCTGCAGCAGACCGCCATACAAAGGCTGCATTGCAACAAAACCAACATCCTGCTTTCGGCACAGTTCAACTACATCAAGATTATCTTTTGGAGTAAGAACATTGAACGGAAGCTGAACTGTTTCAAACACACCTTCTTCTACGATATGTTTTACAGATTCAGCATCATCACAGACAAAACCATAATGACGGATTTTGCCCTGACTTTTTAAGGTTTCAAGCCTGTCCACAATATCATCTAATGCCGGGACAGGCATATTAAGAGCTTCGTACTGGAATAAATCGACATAATCAGTCTGAAGATTCAAAAGGCTTTCTTCAAGATCAAGTGCAAGACCTTTAGGAGTATCAGCACATGACTTAGTGGCAAGAATGACATGATGTCTGATACCACTAAGACATGCACCAAGCCTTTTTTCGCTGTCAGGTTCTCTGTGAGAAATATCGTAAAAGTTCACACCAGCATCATACGCTTTATGAACAAGGCAGGCCGCATCTTCTTCGTTTGCAATATCAGGCAAAGCCATTGCACCAAAGCCTACACGGCTGACCATTAAGTTTGATTTTCCCAGTCCAATATATTCCATAGTACCTGCAAGCTCTTTTTAATGACTATTTTACTACAGGTTTGTAGTTTTTAATCTGGTTAAAGATGTAACCTGTAAGTTCATCAAGTTTAACACGCTGCTGTTCCATTGTGTCACGGTTACGAACTGTTACAGTGTTGAAGTTTTCGCTTGCACTGTCCATTGTGTCGTAGTCAACTGTTACACAGAATGGTGTACCAACTTCGTCCTGGCGGCGGTAGCGCTTACCTACTGTACCACTCTGGTCAAAGTCTGTAACAAAGTCTTCCTTAAGGATGTTCTGGATTTCTTTTGCTTTTTCAGCAAGTCCGTCTTTCTTCATCAAAGGAAGAACTGCTACTGTAATAGGAGCAAGTTTTGGATGGAGGTGAAGAACAGTTCTGTAATCTTCCTGTCCATCAGTTCCAACATTTTCTTCTTCATAAGCTTCACAAAGGAACATGAGGAAGTTACGGTTAAGACCAGCAGATGTTTCAACAACGTAAGGAACGTATTTTTTGTTTCCATCTTCCTGATCGATATAAGACATATCTTTCTTTGAGTATTCCTGATGCTGTGAAAGGTCAAAGTCTGTACGAGAGTGAATACCTTCGATTTCTTCAAATCCAATAGGGAAATTGTAAGTAATATCGTAAGCATCTTTAGCGTAGTGAGCAAGCTTGTCATGGTGATGCCATTTAAGCTGATTTTCCGGGATACCGTATTTAAGGTAGAATGCCCAGCGGTCTTTGCGCCATCTGTCAAATACTTCGTCTTCTGTTCCCGGTTTACAGAAATATTCCATTTCCATCTGTTCAAATTCAGCAGTACGGAAAATAAAGTTTTTGAAGATGATTTCGTTACGGAAAGATTTACCAACCTGAGCAACACCGAAAGGAACCTTCATACGGTTAGACTGAACGATGTTCTTGAAATCTGTGAAAATACCCTGACAAGTTTCTGGGCGAAGGTAAATAAGGTGTGATTCATCAGCAATTGGTCCCTGATATGTTTTGAACATAAGGTTGAATTCACGAACTGCTG
>JAKSTQ010000027.1 GCA_024402475.1 Treponema sp.
CCGCGACATCCACCTTGGCAAGGTGGCGCTCTACCACTGAGCTATTCCCGCAAGTTATTTTCTACACATCTGCGACTTTCTTAAAAAGAAAAAAGTGCGAAAGGAGGGACTTGAACCCTCACGCCGAAGCACTAGATCCTAAGTCTAGCGTGTCTGCCAATTCCACCACTCTCGCTTTTTAAGGCAAGTGCGTCACAAATGCCTGACACTGACGTTGTGACTAGAAATATATCAAAAAGAAAAAAATATGTCTAGTATATTTCAAAAGAATTTGTTTTGTTTTTCCTGAAAACTATGTTAGAATATGGATACAACATTTATAAATCAGAGGAAGAAAATGAAAAAATCAACATTGGTTAAGGCATTTCTTGGACTGGCTCTTGCATTCACACTTGCAGGATGCGGTAATGACAAGTATGCAAATGACACACACCTTGCTATCGAAGATGGAAAGACAGTCGTAGAACGCTACGGACGTCTTCAGGTAAACGGAACAGACCTGTGCAACAGCCAGGGACAGCCTGTTCAGATCCGCGGAATGAGTTCCCATGGTTTGCAGTGGTACGGAAAATTTGCAAACGAAAATGTAATCCGTACTCTCCGTGATGACTGGAACTGTCAGTTGTGGCGTGCAGCAATGTACCTTACAAACGGCGGATACGTAAGCAATCCTTCACTTAAACAGAAAGTAATCGACTCAATCGAAGCATGTATCAATCTTGGAATGTATGTAATCGTAGACTGGCATGTTCTTCCAGATAAGGATCCTCTTCTTTACGAAAAATATGCTCACGAATTCTTCACAGAAATCGCTTCTACTTACGGAAAATATCCTAACATCATTTACGAAATCTGTAACGAACCAAACGGCGACGAAGTTACATGGAAAGACAACATCAAGCCTTACGCAGAACGCATTATCGAAACAATCCGTAAATATGACCGTGACAATGTAATTCTTGTAGGAACACCTTCATGGAGCGGGAACCTTACACCAGCTGCAGAAGACCCTATTATCCGTCAGAACAACATCATGTATGTAGTACATTTCTATGCAGGTTCAAAATCTGGTTCAAACGGAAAAGCATGCCGCAAGATGATTTCTGATGCAATGGCAAAGGGACTTCCTGTATTTATTTCTGAATGGGGTGTAACACTTGATTCAGGTGACGGCGGTGTATTTGAAAAATCATCACTGGAATGGATTCAGTTTGCTAAAGAAAACAATCTTTCATGGGCTAACTGGTCTGTAAACAATAAGGGTGAAGATTCAGGTGTACTTGCTTACAATGCTGACCGTGATGCAACAGGACAGTGGAAAGAAAAAGATCTTTCTAAGGCTGGAAAATTTATGAGAGGCGTTCTCCGCAACGAAATTACTCTTAAAAATTATAAACCAAGCAAATAATTAAAATATTTACTATATAAATGTAATTCTTTAGGAAAGGGTAGAGTTTATGGCTTTTGACATCATTGATTACGTAAAATGGCTCGGCGGTTTTTCATACAAGGAATTGTGCTTTTCAGACCTTGATGCGCTGGTAATGTGCCAGCTGTCTTATCTGAACTTTGACGGAGTAATTTCGCAAAGTTTTTCACATAAGACAAAGTTAAGCGAGGTCTGGGCTAAATTCAAAAGTCTTCCTGATTATGAGGAACGAACACATCTTGGTGCAATGATAAATACAAAGTCTGTTGACCTTTTACAGGCCTGTGCGCTGTCAAAAAGATTCGGCAGTCAGTACGTGTGCGGTTATGTGTCAAAGATCGACCTTTCCAAAGAAGAACAGTTTTCGTGCATGACATTCTACGAAAACGTATTAAGTAAAAATCCATTTGTTGCTTTCCGGGGAACAGATGATACCCTTGTAGGCTGGAAGGAAGATTTCAATCTTGCATTGTCTTCTCATATTCCGGCCCAGGTAGATGCCCTTGATTATCTTAAAGATGTGGCACGCTGTTCCCGTGGAAAAATCTTTGTGGGCGGACATTCCAAAGGCGGTAACCTTGCTGTTTATGCCGGCAGTTTTATTGACAAAAAATACCGTAACAGAATTAAAACTGTATTCAACTTTGATGGTCCCGGTTTTGAAGACCGCGTTACCCAGACTGCAGAATATAAGCAGGTTCTTCCAAAAGTTCATTCATATTTTCCTCATCTTTCTATAGTCGGAATGTTGTTCCAGCATCCTGCTTCTTACAGCGTAGTCGAAAGTTTCGGTCAGGGCGTAATGCAGCATGATCCGTTCTCCTGGAGTGTATGTGCGCAGGGATTTGTAACAAAAGAGGATTTTGATCCTGCAAGCAAGCTTTTTGAAAAAACTTTTAATGCATGGATGAAGGAACTTGCGCCTGAACGCCGTGAACTGTTTGTAGAAACTCTGTTCAATGTTCTTGAAGCAACCGGAGCCAGAACAAATTCCGACCTTGAAAAGAACTGGTTTGAAACTGCCCGCAAAATGGTTCATGCAATGGCTAAAATTGACAGAGAAACCAGTAAAGAAGTAGTTGAAATTGTAAAACTGCTTTTGAAATGCGCAAAACGCAATATTCCGGATACAGAATGGTTTAAATAAGAAAAGGGGGAAGTTAATTCCCCCTTATTTTTTACATCAGAATCTGCTTAAAGATGTCATCCGGAATTGTTGCACCAAGGACTTTAACAACTGCAGAAGCGTATTTGTTTGCACGCAGAACAGACTGTTCAAGAGTGTGACCGTTTTTGCGGCTTGCAATAAAGGCACCAAAGTGGGCATCGCCGGCTCCTACTGAATCAACTACAATTGTCTTGAACGAAGGCAGTGTAAGGACTTTTCCTGACTGATGATTGAAAACAACCGCGCCGTCTTTATCCATTGTAAGTACAACATCATTTTGAGTATGGTCATGAAGAATTGTAACTGCCTGCTGCGGATCTTCCTGGCCGGTCAATTCTTTTGCTTCGTGGCGGTTAAGGTGAATTACAGGATTAAGGCCGTAAATGCGTTCTATCATTGATTTACTGATATAGCTGATGTGAGGACCCGGATCAAAATACAAGGTTAACGGAGAATTGATTTTTGCAGCCTTTTCTTTCTGTTCTTCAAGATAAGAAACAAGCTGAATTCCTGTGCTTTCTTCAAGTTCCATTCCGCAGAAGTAAATGCTGTCAAAATCCTTGATATTGATTCCTGAGTACCAGTTTGCATCAAAAAGATATTCAGCACCACGGCAGGAAATAAAGGCATGTTTTGAATTATTGTCTACGATACAGTAACAGCAGCCGTTTTCAAATCCGTTAAGAAGCTTGAATATAGGAATGTTTTTTTCTTTTAATTTCTGCTGTACGATTTTTCCGTAAACTCCCTGGCCAACAGGGCTTGCAAGAAGGTAAGGCAGCCTTGACTGACGCAAAACATCAGAAACATTATAGGCACAACCGCCAAGCATACATGAATGGCTTGAAGTATTTAAATCTACGCCTTCTACAGGCATCTGAGGTACATGAATAACTACATCAAGGCATGTTGAGCCGATAACCAGGGTTCTTTTCATGGTGCAAATTATATCATAAACGATATTTTATGCAACTATCAAAACACCTGTCTTGGCTTTTTATATTGACCTACGGGGCCCTTTTAAGGTATTATCTAATATTATTATCGAAAATCAGACTGCACAAGAAATGGCAGTCCTTGGAGTGTTATATGGAAGCATTAAAAGTTGTTCTTATTGTTGCATTTGCTATTGTAAGCGTGCTCGCAGTTCTTCTTGTTCTTATTCAGAATGATGAACAGGGCGGAATGGGAGGCCTTATGGGCGGAGCTGGAACAGCTGCATTTGGCAGTCGTTCTGCAAGTGTAGTAAACAAGGCTACTTTTGTTCTTGTTATTCTTTTCTTTGTTCTTGCGTTTGCTATTGCACGCCTTAATAAGGCTCCTGTAGTAAAACCTACAGTACAGACACAGGAAGTTCAGTCACAGGGTGTTGTTAATACAGAAGCTGCTGCTGAAGATAACAAAGAACTTCTTAATTACTTTGAAACAGAAGGAAGCGTTACAGTACCAGAAGCTGGTGCAGATGCTCCTGCAGCTGAATAAATAAGGCTATAACCTACAGTCAACTCTAAAGGAGAGCCTTTGACCGTTATGGAAAAAGGCTTTTCTTTAAATTACTTTCACTAAAAGGAAGTGGAACTATGACAGACAGTGAAGTAAATGTTATTTCGCACCTGCTCGAAGTCGAACAGAATGCGGAAAGTCTTGTGAGCGACGCAACTGCAGAAAGTTCCCGCCGTATCATTGAAGCTAAATCTAAGGCTGATGAGGAATTCAACGCAAAATATACTGCAATGGTAAATGAGCTTGATTCCAGTTATAATGCGGATATTGATTCTTATCAGAAAAAACATACAGAAGAGCTTGAATCTTATAAAACTCAGGTAACTTCAAGTACAAAGGATATTCAGGGCTTTAACAAGCTTTTGGATTCACTTTTATAGAAGGCACCTGACATGATGGATAATACTGGAGCTTCCTGTTATGTATATGCAAAGGCCAGCGGAATGGTTGCAAAAGCCTTTACTGGTCCTCGTCTTGCAAAATTATTTTCCATTCATAATCTTCAGGAACTGTGGCATACTCTTTTTACAGAAGAAATGCCTGTAGTCCCTCAGGGGCTTTTAGCTCGCGCAATAGAAGTAAAGGCTGTAAAACAGTTTCATAAGGATTTTAAAAAACTTATGGAATGTTATTCACAGCCTGCTGATGTTTTAAAACAGCTGATTCGTTTTTATGATTATGAAAATATAAAGACAATCGGTGCAGCGCTTGCTCAGGGAAAAACTGCTATGCCTGAGCTGGTTGATATTTCTCCATATAATATCATTGATTACTCAAAATGGCCTGATATCAGACTTATGACAGCTGGTTCTGTTCTTGCCTGGTACAATACTGTTCCAACAGTTCATCAGCAGCAGGAACTTGACAGTAAGCTTGACGTTCAGTATCTGCGTGACCTGTTTGCAGCGGCAGAAAAACTTCCTGCAGAAGAACGGGAACCTGTAAAGGAACTTTTCACTGAATATTATTCAATGCGCAACATGATCTGGGCAATGCGTCTTAAGGTTTATTACAATATGGATGCAGAAAAAATTGCTTCCCGCATTGCATTCCTTGATCCAAGAGCAGGTAAGACTGATATTCTTGCAGGAAAGGCACTCAAAATTCTTAATAAAAATCCTGAAAATATCGAAGACTGGAAAAACTGGAAATACGCCAGTCTTCTTAATCCTTATGAGCCTGGAATTCCGTGGAAGCTTAATCCTTCCTTTGTAGAAGAAAAGGCGAATGCACTGTTCTACCAGAAGGCAAACCGTGCATTTCATAAATATCCGTTTACAACAATGGTTTTGGTTTCTTTCTTCTTTATTAAATCATCAGAACTTGACTGCATCCGTACAGCTACGGAAGCAATCAGACTGAATGTTACAGAAGAAGAAATGGCTAAAATTGCTGGCGTAGATAATAAGAGGTAAACTATGGCAAGAACAACACCTATGAAACTTCTTGAACTCATGGTAATGAAGGACGATATTGCAAATGTTCTTACTTATCTTGGAAAATGTGGAAGTTTCGAATTTCAGACAAAATCCGGTGACTCATCAAAAGAAGCTTCTGTAAACAAGGAACTTGATATTTACAAGGAACTTGATAACGTCCGCTCTTTTCTTGGTCTTGCTGAAAAAGAAAATACTTTCAAGAACTGTCAGTTCCCTGGAGAAAAAGATTACACAGATGCAAATAATATTTTTGAAAGCGTAAAAGGCCTTCAGGAACGTGAAGCTGCAGAAAGCGATGCAAATACACGCATCAACGAGTCTTACCATGAAGCACTTGCTTTTGCAAACCTTAAGGCTTCTTATTCTGACCTTGAACATCTTTCGTTCCTTACACTGCGTATCGGAAAAATTGATCCTGCTGTTTTTGAAGAACTTAAATTTGAAGCCGGCTCAAGCGCAATCGTTGTTCAGCTTGGAGAAGACAAAACAAGAATTCTTGCAGCAACTTCAAAGAAGGGCCGTTTTAATCTTGATAACGTTCTTAAAAAGTATGCCTTTGTAGAAATGGAAGTTCCTCAGGACTTTAAGGGAATCCCAGACGATGTCCTTGCATCACTTAAAGAACAGAAAGAAATTTCTGATAAAAAACTTAAGGACCTTGAACAGGAAAGAAAGAATTTCTGTGATACTCACAAAGACCGTCTTTACAGCCTTCTTGAATCTTTCTCTCTTGCAAGCCAGGTTAAGGTTGCTGAAAATTCTCTTGAATCAACAAAACTCGTATATAAGATTTCAGGATGGATTCCTGCAATTGAAGCAAAAGAAGTTGTCAAACATCTTGAAAAAATTTCTGACAACAGAATTGCAATTACCACATATGAACCTGAAGAAGTGCCTGCAGTAATTCATGGTAAGGAAAAAGTTCCGGTAGAACTCAAACACGGCAAATTCGTTTCAAGTTATAAGCGAATGATTTTCTCTTACGGTTCTCCTATTTATGGCACGATCGACCCGACACCTTTTGTTGCCGTGTTCTTTACAATCCTGTTTGGAATTATGTTTGGTGATGCAGGGCAGGGGCTTGTGTTCCTCATCGCCGGAATCCTTATGGCAGCTAAAGTAGTTAAGGTTGGCGGTTGGAATAAGTTTGCTCCGATTTTTATGGCAATCGGTATTACAAGTATGATCATGGGTGTTCTCACCGGTGAATTCTTTGCAAACGAAAAAGTTCTGATTCCTGTAAGCCGTTTTATTACAGGTCTTTTTGGCGAACCTCGTGATGTAATTCTTCATATGATGCCAAGCTCAGATCCTGAAAGCATTAAGCGCATGTTCATCTTCTTTGGATTCTCAGTAGCTGTTGGTTTTGTAATCAATACAACAGGTCTTATCCTTAATATCATCAACAACATTTTCAAGAAAAGATGGGGCAAAGTATTCTTTGGAAAGAACGGTTTGTCCGGTGCAGTTTTCTTCTGGTATGTAATTGCATTTGCTGTTCGTATTGCCGCATTCGGTCACAGCCCTGCAATGTATGACTGGATCATCATCGGTGTTTCACTTTTTGGTGCTGCCTTTGGTGAACCTCTTGAACGCCTTGTTGACGGTGAACGCCCTGTTCTTGAAAACGGATTTGGTTCTGCTGTAATCAGCGGTGTTGTTGAACTGATCGAAGTTGTTTCCGGCTATATGTCAAATACAGTATCGTTCCTTCGTGTCGGAGCTTTTGCTCTTGCGCATGCGGTTCTTGGATATATCATCGGAACAATGAGTGAAATCGCAGGAATTGCAGGTGGTCTTGCAATTTCAATTATCGGAAATGCAATCGTAGTTGTTCTTGAAGGAATGATTGTTGCAATTCAGGTTATCCGTTTGCAGTATTATGAATTCTTCTCTAAGTTCTTTAACGAAACTGGCCGTGAATTCAAACCGTTTATCTTTACAGATAAACCACAGATGTAATTTTGCTATTAATTTTAATTAGATAGATTTCTTTAGAAGGAGTTTTATATGAATAAGAAAATCTTTATCCTTTGTGCAATGCTGTTCGCTTTCTGTGCAGCAGGAATCTTTGCTTCTAACGAAGCAGAAGTTTCAGAAGAAACACAGGCTGTAGAAGTACAGGCTGCTGACAATGCTCAGGGCTTTAAGTATATTGCAGCTGGTATTGCAGTAGGTCTTGCTTGTATCGCTGGTGGTAATGCAGTAGGAAAAATCGGTGCTGCTGCCATGGGTGCAATGAGTGAAAATGCTGAACTTTCTGGTAAAGCACTTCCATTCGTAGGTCTTGCAGAAGGTATTTGTCTTTGGGGCTTCCTTGTAGCTCTTTTGATCATCATTTTGTAATACGGTTTAAAAGTTGGAATACTTTGTTATTGGCGAGCGCGAACTTGTTCTTGCCTTTAACCTTGTTGGCGTAAAAGGGGCTGTTGCTCTTAACAGATTACAGGCCCTTGAAGCCTTCAATAAGGTTACAGGAAAAGGCGGAACCGTTAATGCTCCGGTAAGTGCTGATATCCCAAAAATTCTCATTCTTACGGAAGATGTTTCTTCTATGCTTGAGCAGGAAGTTCTTGACTGGCAGAAGGCAGCAAAATATCCGCTTATTGTTGAGATTCCGGGATTAGGCGGCCGTATTCCTGGTAAGAAATCCCTTACGGATTCTATCAGAGAAGCTGTCGGTATCAGCGTTTGATTTAGAAAACTCCATATCTTTTGGTATGTGAATATAAACAGGATTAATTATTATGGAAGAACTGAGATCCACCGATTTTCTGGATCAGGAAATTGAAGAAGAAGCAAAAAAGAGAGCTGCGACTCTCTTGAAGACTGCTGATGAACAGTGTGCTCTTATTCAGTCACAGATTCCTGAACGTCTTGAAAATGCAAGAAAAGAAAAAGAAAAATTTTATGCAGATAAAGAAGCAAAATTTAAGAGAGACCTTGATTCAAGTCTGGCTCTTGAAAAATCACGCTTCCTTGTTTCGTATATAAGTTCTTCAGTTATCAGTGCAGTGGGCACTTATCTTTCTGGCCTTGATACAGCAAAAAGAATTTCTTTGTATGCAGACATGCTTGCCAGTAAAGAAAATCTTGTAAAAGATAAAAAATTTAATATGAAAATATACGGACTTGAAGAAGCTGATGTTCGTAAAGGTCTTGAAGGAAAATACGGTATTAAAATTCTTGAATGTACAAAAACAGATTTTGTTCACTCTGGAGAAGAAGATATCGAAGGCCTTGATCTTCATGAAGGAATTATTCTTGAAGACGAAAACAGACTTTTCAAATGTCGTCTTACAATAGAACAGCTTGTAAGTTCATTGCAGGATAAAAACAACCGTGAACTTGCTGTTGCATTATTTGGTGGGAGGTTGCCTGAATGATTGAAGGAAAAATCACCCGCGTATCTGGTCCTATTGTTTATGCCAAAGGACTTGAAGGCTGCGGTCTTTACGATGTAGTTAACGTAGGTAAAAATAAACTTATCGGAGAAATCATCCGTCAAAGTCGTGAACGTTCTGTAATTCAGGTTTACGAAGATGATACCGGTATGCAGATTGGCGAAACTGTTGAATGTATTCAGCGTCCGCTTTCGCTTAAACTTGGTCCAGGACTTGTAGGTACTATTTATGACGGTATCCAGCGTCCGCTTAAAGAAATGTTCGATGATAAAGGTGCATTCCTTTTGCCTGGACAGAGAACTTCTCCTCTTGATCTTGAAAAGCAGTGGAAATTCAAAGCCCTTGATGCAATTGCAGCCGGAACTCAGATTAAACCTGGAATGGTTCTTGGAACAGTTGCAGAAACAGCTTCCATCATGCATTCGATTATGGTTCCGCCAGAAACAAAAGGCAAGACATTAAAAGAATTCAAGGGATCAGGTAATTATAAAGTTGACGATGTAATTGCAGTTACAGACCTTGATGAAGAAATCTGCCTGAGCCAGTACTGGCCTGTTCGTAAGCCTCGTCCTTATGCAGAAAAACTTTCTGTTACAGAACCGCTTATTACAGGTCAGCGTGTAATTGACGTATTCTTCCCTCTGAGTAAGGGTGGAACTGCTGCAATTCCTGGTGGATTTGGTACAGGTAAAACAATGACTCAGCATGCTGTTGCAAAATGGTGTGATGCTGATCTTATTATTTATATTGGTTGTGGAGAACGCGGAAACGAAATGACTGACGTTCTTACAGAATTCCCGGAAATTATTGACCCTCGTACAGGCCGTTCTTTGATGGAACGAACAATTCTTATTGCTAATACATCAAACATGCCTGTAGCAGCTCGTGAAGTTTCCTTGTATTCTGGTATTACTCTTGCAGAATACTATCGTGATATGGGAATGTCTGTTGCAATTATGGCTGACTCAACTTCACGCTGGGCAGAAGCTTTGCGTGAACTTTCTGGCCGTATGGAAGAAATGCCTGCAGAAGAAGGATTCCCGGCTTATCTTCCAACTCGTCTTGCAGAATTCTATGAACGCGCAGGACGCATTACAACTCTTGCACAGAAAGAAGGATCAGTTTCTGTAATTGGTGCGGTAAGTCCTCCTGGTGGTGACTTTTCTGAACCAGTTACTCAGCATACAAAACGATTCATCCGCTGTTTCTGGGCTCTTGACCGTGAACTTGCAAATGCACGTCACTATCCTGCAATCAGCTGGATTGATTCATATTCAGAATATGCAGAAGAAGTTAAGGACTGGTGGGAAAAGAAAAATCCGCAGTGGCTTGCAGTTCGTTTTGAAGCTCTTGACCTTCTTAAAAAGGAACAGAGACTGCAGCAGATTGTCCGCCTTATCGGACCAGATGCTTTGCCAGAAACAGAACGCATTGTCCTTGTTGTATCAGAAATGATTAAAAACGGATTCTTGCAGCAGAACGCATTTGATAAAATTGATGCTTACTGTGATACAGAAAAACAGATTCGCATTCTCGTCTTGATGATGAGATATTATGATAAGGCACTTGCCGTAATTAAAGCCGGATGTCCTCTGTCAAAAGTTGTTGCATTACCTTGTCGTGAACATATCGTTCGTATCAGACAGCTTGTTGCAAATGATAAGCTTGATGAAATTACACAGGTAGAAAGCGAACTTGACCAACAGATGAGTGAACTTGAGCAGGTTTATCATCCTGCCGCTAACTAAGGAAGAACTATGAAAGGTGTTGAATATCGCGGCGTTATGTCTGTTGACGGACCTATCGTTGTAGTAAAAAGAACAGAAAATATTTCTTTTTCAGAAGTAGTTTATGTGCGCGACCGTTTTGGTGAAAAGCGTACAGGTCGTGTTATTGACCTGTCAGAAGATACAGCTGTTGTTCAGATTTTCGGAAGCACAACAGGTCTTGACCTTGATGAAACTACAGTAGAATTTCTTGAAGAACCACTTGAACTTAGAGTAGGCGAAGGACTTTTGGGCCGTATTTTTAACGGTCTTGGTGAACCGATTGACGGCTATGCACCGATTGTTTCATCAAAGAAAATTAATGTAAACGGTTATCCGATTAACCCTTATGCCCGTGTTTATCCACGCGACTTTATTCAGACAGGTATTTCTTCTATTGACGGTATGAATACTCTGATCCGCGGACAGAAACTTCCGATCTTCAGTGGTAACGGTCTGCCACATAACAGACTTGCAGCACAGATCATTCGTCAGGCCCGCCTGCGTTCTTCTGATGACCAGTTCGTAATGGTATTTGCCGGAATGGGTATTAAGTATGACGTTGCAAAATTCTTCCAGCAGACATTCGAAGAATCCGGAGTACTTTCAAAAGTAGTAATGTTCCAGTCACTTGCAGATGCGCCTTCTATTGAACGTATCGTAACACCACGCTGTGCATTGACTGCAGCAGAATATCTTGCTTACGAAAAAGGCATGCACGTACTTGTTGTTCTTACAGATATGACAAACTACTGTGAAGCTTTGCGTGAAATTTCTACAACTCTTGGTGAAGTACCGGGACGTAAAGGTTATCCTGGATATCTGTATTCTGACCTTGCTGAAATTTATGAACGTGCAGGAAAAGTAAAAGGATCTGAAGGTTCAATTACACAGATTCCTATTCTTTCTATGCCAAATGATGATATTTCTCATCCAATTCCTGACCTTACAGGCTATATTACAGAAGGACAGATTGTACTTGACCGTGAACTTAACCAGAAAGGTATGTATCCGCCGGTTGCAGGTCTTCCAAGCCTTAGCCGTTTGATGAAAGACGGTATTGGTGAAGGCATGACCCGTGATGACCATGCAAACCTTTCAAGCCAGTTGTTCTCTGCTTATTCAAAAGTAAAATCAGTACGAAACCTTGCAGCGATTATTGGTGAAGAAGAACTTTCAGAAATTGACAGAATGTATCTTAAATTCGGTGAACATTTTGAATCAGAATTTTTGACACAGGGTGAATACGAAAACCGTTCAATTGAAGAAACTCTTACTCTTGGATGGAAGATGCTCAAATATCTGCCGGTCGAAGAACTTGTTCGCGTAACACCTGCAATGATTGAAAAATATCTTCCAAAAGATGAAGAAGACGATTACGAAAGCGGAATCGTTATGACAAAGGCATAAGTAAATGGCAAAATTAAATATCGCTCCTACAAAGTCTAATCTTCTCGCCCAGAAAGAACAGCTCAACGTAAGTGTGGGCGGTTATGACCTTCTGGAACAGAAACGCGAAATTCTTGTTATGGAATTGATGCGTCTTGTAGATAAGGTTAAACTTTTAGAGCATGATATTGATGCGGTAATCGATAAAGCATATCCTGCATTACGCAAAATGTTGATGCATGTTGGTGGAGACCGTGTTGAAGATATCAGTCGTGCCGTTAAATACGACTTCAATATCAGAAGTAAACCGGTAACCATCGGCGGTATGAACTTTTCTTCCATTGATGTTGAACTTCCCGAAAAAGAACTTTTCTATTCCTTTATGGGAACTTTTTCAAGTTGTGATGAAGTAATTTCATACTTTTTTGAACTGCTTAAACTTTTGACAGACATGGCTTCTATCAGAACTATTGTCTGGCGTCTTGCAAACGAAGTTAAAAAAACTCAACGCCGTGTAAATGCACTTGATAAGATGGTTATTCCTCAGACAAAGGAAACCGTTAAATATATAGAAAGTGTTTTGGAAGAACGTGAACGCGAAAACGTTTTTGTTCTTAAGGCCCTCAAAAACCGTAACGGTAAGTAGGTACAAATGAGCGCGACAGTAGTAAAATCGGTTGTCTGTGCAATTACAGGTTCTTTAAGTTCAATTCATGCAGCCATGTATTCAATCATCATGGCAAAAGAGCAGGAATTTGACCTTAAGTTTGTTTATGTAATTGATACTGCTACAATTAAAAAACTTACACTTAACAAATTTCTTTTGCCTGAAGAAAGCAAAGTTTTTGAAACAAGCATTCAGATGGAAGGTGAAAAACATCTTGATTATGTTATGGAACTTGCTAAAAAGAAAGGCGTTAAGGTTACTGGTGAACTGCGCAAAGGTTCAGTGTGTATTGAACTTGTTAAATGTGTAAAAGAAACTCAGGCTGATATTCTTGTTATTGGTGGAGAAACAACACATACAGACAAATATACTCTTGAACATAACGGATCTCTTTCAATTGCAAAGCGTGAAATTCTTACAGCCTGTCCATGTACAGTTCTGATGGTGAATGAACCACGAATCGAAGAATTATATAAATTGTGTTAGGTGAATATGATTAACTGTTACAAAGTTCTTGGAGTTCCTCCAACAGCAACAGCTTCAGAAATTCGCCGCGCTTACAGAAAGAAGGTTAAAGAACTTCATCCGGATGCAACCGGAACCCATGATACTGCAAAGGAATTTGATCTTGTTGTAAAAGCATATCAGATTCTTTCTGATTCCAAAACCAGAAGTATTTTTGACAGTGCAGTATGGGAAAAAGAACACAGAACAAAAAAGACTACATTTGATTACCGCGCATGGCTTATGGAACGCGGCGATCAGGAGTCAATGGCAAAGCTCATCTTTTTTGATTTATGGCATAACAGAGAAGATGACGCTGTTGCACTGTTTAAGAAAATGAATACAGAACATGCAGATTTTTCTCTTAAGCACTGGTTTACCAGAGAAGAATTCATGGATTATGGATTTATTTTAAGTGAAGAACTTGTATTCCGCGGAGAATATTACGACGCATTTATTCTGCTGGAACAGATTATCAGGCTGGAGTACACCTATGATTACTTCAGACTTTTCTTCCCGGAAGTAATTGCGTTTACAAAAAATATCCTGAAACAAAAACTGGAAGGCTCTGTCAACGATGAGCTGGCTCTTGATGCATGGGAACGTGCCCTTGACCTTGAGTTTGGTCCTTCTGACGATGCTTTCTTTTTGAATAAAATGGCTGCTGCTTACAAAAGAATGGGAGATTTTGCAACCGCAGAAATCTGTCAGCAGGAAGCAGTAAAACTTGGAAAAAAGAATAAGGAAAAAATAGATGATCAGACTTAAGAATGCAGACCAGATTGATGGAATCAGAAGATCGTGCCACCTTCTGGCAGATATGTTTAATTATGTAATTCCTCAGGTAAAAGAAGGAATGTCTACAAAAGAACTGGACGATCTTTGTAAACACTTTATGCTCGATCACGGCGGAAGACCTGCATGGTATCAGGAAAATTTTCCGGGTGCAGCATGTATCAGCATTAATAATGAAGTCATTCATGGTGTGCCGTCAAAAAAACGCATTATTAAAGACGGTGATATTGTAAGCCTTGATGTAGGTATTGAACTTGACGGATACATTTCAGATTCAACACATTCAGTTTTGGTTGGGAATGTGGCACCAGAAGTCCGCAAGCTTGATGAAGTAACATTGCAGTGTCTTCAGGCAGGAATCGATGCCTGCAGAAACGGAAACCGTATCGGCGACATTGCACAGGCAGTTTATGATATTGCTTCAAAACACGGTTATGGCATCGTATACGACTACTGCGGTCATGGAGTAGGACTTGAAGTTCACGAAGACCCAAGTATTCCTAATGACCCCAACTATCTTTGCGGGAATCCAAGAATTCAGCCGGGAATGGTTCTTGCCATTGAACCGATGATCAACCTTGGAACACCAGAAGTTGTACTTGATGAAAAATCAGGCTGGACAGTACTTACAGCAGACGGAAAACCTAGTGCGCATGAAGAACATACAGTTGCAGTATTTGAAGATCATACAGAAATCTTAACTGCACTTGATTATTAAAGATTTTTTTTGTTACTTTTTGGGATTTTTCTTATTATATTTATATATATACTAATGACAGATTAGTGAATAAGTCCCTTAGTATTGGAGGATTTTTAATGAAAAATAATATTAAATACATTTTTGGAACATTCCTTGCTACAGTTGCGGTTCTAGCCGTAGTGTTCCTTTCATGTAATGCTAAAATTGACAGAGGTTCTGCAAATACCGCTTTTGCACAGACAGAATCAAGCGGGAAACCAAATGTTGCAGTATCAAAAGATTCACTTTCTATAATCGAAGCATTGCAGGATGTAAACCGCAGCGTAAGTTCCGGAGTTCTTCCTTCTGTAGTTGAAATCGATGTTACAGAAACAAAGACAAGACCGTCAAATCCTTTTGGTGATATTCCATACTTTTTCTTTGGAACTCCACGTGGAAATGAAGGGGATTCAAACAGACGTGAATACAAGGAATCTGGACTTGGCTCAGGTGTAATCATCCGTAAATCAGGTAAAACATATTACGTTCTTACAAATAATCACGTTGCAGGTACAGCAACAGAAATCGAAATCAAGCTTAATGACGGACGTAAGTTCGAAGGAAAACTTGTCGGAAAAGATGAACGTATGGATATTGCCCTTGTTTCATTTGAATCAAAAGACAATGATATTCCGCTTGCAGCTTTAGGAGATTCTGATACAGTACATACTGGTGATATTTGTTTTGCAATGGGTGCACCGCTGGGATATGCTCAGTCAGTAACACAGGGAATTGTCAGCGCTCTTGGCCGTTCAGGCGGAGCAATCGGAAATATCAATGATTTTATTCAGACAGATGCTGCAATTAACCAGGGTAACTCTGGTGGTCCATTGATCAATATTTATGGTGAAGTAATCGGTATCAATACATGGATTGCAACAGGAAGCGGCGGAAACGTAGGTCTTGGATTTTCAATTCCAATTAACAACGTAAAGCGTGCAATCGATGAATTTATTTCTGAAGGAAAAGTAACATACGGCTGGATCGGTGTAAGCCTTACAGAACTTGAAAAAGACTTTAAGGAATCACTTGGTGTAGGAAATGAAGAAGGTGCTTTTGCAGCACAGGTATTCATGGAAAGTCCGGCAGCTAAAGCTGGAATGCAGGCTGGTGACTATGTAATTGAAATTGACGGAAGAAAAGTTAAGTCAGTTGACCAGCTTGTAAGGGATGTTGCAAATCTCAGAGTAGGACAGGTTTCTAAGTTCAAGGTAATCCGTGGTGGAAAGAAAGTTGATATTTCAATTAAGATTGAAGAACGCAAAACTGAAATCTCTTCTAATGATTCTAAACTCTGGCCTGGACTTATCGCAGTTCCACTTACAGCAGATGTAAGAAAACAGTTAAAGATTGATGCAAAAGCAGAAGGCGTTGCAGTTGTGAACGTAATTCCAAAAACTCCTGCAGCAGCACTTCGTATTCAGGAAGGAGATGTAATTACAGCTGTTAATGGAGTTAAAGTAACTACTCTTGCAGAATTCTATGCAGCCCTTGATATTACAAAGGCTAAAGGCATTAACTTTGATGTATGGAACGAAGGCGGTACAATCACAACAGGTACATGGAAGTTCTAACCAAGGCTGAATGCCGCACAAAAATGAAATCAATTACCAGACAGTTCGCAGACCTTAACGGCACTGTGCTGCCTGGCAATCTTGCCGCAGGATATCTTTCCAGCACAGCCTGGTACTCTCGTACCACGACTGTGCTGTGTTTTCTATCCTGCGGCACAGAAATATCCACAACCCCAATCATTTCACAAGCCCTGAAAGACCATAAAAAAATTGCAGTACCAAAAGTTATTCCCGGCACAAATCAAATGGAATTTTTTTACCTTAAAGATATTCCGCTTGAACAGCAGATCCAGACCGGCGCTTTTGGAATCTGTGAACCCAAAACTACTTTAGAAAAAGTTAACCCTAAAGACCTGCCGCAGGACACACTTGTAGTACTGCCGGGCCTCGCTTTTACCAGAACTGGAACCCGACTTGGAAAGGGTAAAGGCTTTTACGACAGATTTCTTTCTGAAACACAAGAAGTAAATCCGGGTTTTAAAGAAAGTGCAAAATTCATTGGAATGTGTTACAGTGCACAAATCGTGCAGGACCTTCCGTCACAGGAACACGACATAAAAGTTCACGGCCTTGTAACAGAAAAAGAATTTTTTTGTATCTGATATTATTTTTTTGAATCTACTGAATAAACCTTGAATGTATTGTCAAAATTAAAGTCGTTTTCAAGTAATTCAATTATCCAAGCTGTGTCAATTTCCATTATCATCTTGTAATCCAAAGCTATCTGAGAATGGGCTTTGTTATTTGATACCAGTTCGCAGATCATGTTACAGGTTCCGCGGTTATCAGTAAATTTTGACATATAGCTGTAAATCCAGGCGTTTTTTATTTCATCAAGAATTTCCTGGGCAGTTGAAGGATCTTTAAGGCGTTCAATGGTAGAAGTAATAATTTCTTTGTAGTCCGAAGTTGAACGGCTTACCGATTTTACATTTAAAAGATTGATTATTGTGAACGGAACAGTGACATCGTTACTTTCGATGCGGGCAGGTAATCCTGACAAGTTTTCATATTCCTGACAGAAATAAGCAGCAAGGGCTTTGTAAAGTGCGTCTTTTGAACTGTCTTTTTTATAAATCCAGATCTGTACAGGATCAAAAAATTCTGTTGTGGGAATTAAAACTGCAGGACGGGGACCTGCTTTGTCTGCACTGACATCAGTAAAGAACTGATGGTTGAGTCTGATTTTTTTTGATTTTTTTGAAGGCTCTTTAAGCTGGGGAATTTCTGGAACAGAAAAATCTTCAATCGGAATCAAGTTAATATTTGCATCTCTTAAACATCTGTCAATTACAGGTGTATCAAAAGCAGTTGAAAAAGCAAAACTGATTCTCTGTGCATTAAAAAGTTTAAAATAACTTTCTTTGATTTTTGCAACGCTGATGTTGTTTAAAATGTTCTGATTTGTGCTGTTTATCTTTAAGAAATTTTTATTGTTATAAAAAGAGTTGAGTCCTGAACAATACATCTGCCATGTTGGAGAAGCAACTTTAAGTATTCTGGAAGATTTTGTAAGTGTAACCATAGAGTCTGCAAGGGCAGGAATGATGTCAGTAGTTGTAAGTGCATCGCCAAGTGCTTTTAAAACTTCATTAAGTTCACGGGAAAGACATTCTGTGTAGATGACAGATTGAGTAAGCCCGATATCCACTTTTACTTCAGGCATTTGTGATATTTCATAATTAAAAAGTTTTTTTCGAAGAAGCTCCATGTAATTTGCCGAAAGACAGTTTACGGCAACTTCTTCTGTTCCGTGGTTTTCTGGTGAATCAATGAGTTCACCGCCTTTAATTATAAGGCTAAAGCCTGTTGTAAGCGAAAATGGTTTTTCAACTGTGCAGTAAGAAACGATTCCGTTTTCAAGAGTTACGGTCCAAAGCTGGTCAATGTTTTTGCCGTAAAAATCATATTCATCTTGTGAATCGTTTTCCTGTTCATTAATGTTTTGTGACTGTTCCTTTAATTTTGCAAAAACGGTCTGACTGTCCCAGCCAGCATTTTTAGGATTTACAGCCTGAAAGCCTGCTTTTTCAAATTCGTCTTTATATTTCGCATAAACCCGGGAGTTTACAAGTACAAAAACAAAAGGTTCTTTTGAATCAAGACAGTTCATAACTTCTGAAGGTTTTAATTCTAAAATTTCCTCAAGCTGTTTGCTTACATGAAAATCAAGTGAATCGTCCAGCTTTGTCTGCCCAAAACCTTTTATTGTCCAGTACTGGCTTGCAAAATCACAGGCTGTTTTACTGTTGGTCAACATGTTAAAAACCGTGTTCATTTGTGTCATTTGTGCAAAATTAAATTCACTTTCTGTTGAATTTTTGATGCTGCCTAAATGAGTCAGAAACTGCCGGGCTTTTTCGCATGGTGAAGCTGCGTTGTTTTCTATTATAGCTTGAATAATGCAGCGTGAACCGGATTTTGTATGTGTACTTTGAGCATTGATGTAATAAGCAGATTTTATGCCGGCTTTTTCATCCTGGACCAGGCCTGTTTTAAAAGTACTGTTGTCTCTATCCAGAATCTGAGCAATTATGTCGGCTTTGTTCATTTCAAGATCAGTGTATTGGACGACAATCTGTGTTATGTCTGACGAAAGTTCACCGCTGTATAAAACAAATTTTTTGCCTTGTGAATTTTGTGGCAGCGAAAAATCTTCTTCAGCATCAGCATCTGGAATAAAATCCTTAAAGTGTTCAAAATTTTTCTTTAAGGTTTCCATGACTTTTTTGGATGAGATTGCACCGCTGATAAATATTGCCGCATTAGAAGGTCTGTAATAATTTTTTGCAATGTTCGAAAGAATTTTGCGGCATTGAGGTATCGTGGTTGTATTAAAAATTCCTGTATAAATTCCGGAATCGTTTTTCCATGGTTTTTCAGGGAAAATTCTGTAATCGATTGCGCTGTTGATAAAGCCCTGTGCGCTTAAGGCTGTTTCACGGACTTCTTTTTTCGTAGCTTCAAATTCACGGATTAAAACATCATCCGGGAAAACAGGATTGAGCATGTATTTTGAAAATTGTTCGATTGCAGGAATAAATGATAAATCTGTTGCTTCGATAATGTATCTTGCAGAATCGGCATTACATTCGGCAATCATGTTTTTTAGGTATCTGGAATTTTTTGCATTTTCCCTGATGATTCTTGTGTACAAAGGAAAAAATCCGCAGGTAGAAGGTGTCTGTTTTGAAAAACCTGCGCGAACGTTTAATTCAATGGTGATTACCGGGCTTGTCTGATCTTCAAAAAAATAGACTTCAAGTCCGTTTTCGAGAGTGTATTCTTCCATTGGAAAAAGTGAATAAGCGGATTTTGATTGTTCTTCATCACCTTTAAATGAAAAAGCGGAAGATAAAGGTAAAAATGTCAGTGTAAGTATAAGTAAAAAAATTCTATAACTTTTCATAAATTCTGTTTAACTGGATTTTTGCAAATATAATTTCCTTTAATTATAGCACAGCTGGGTTAATTGAAAAAGATAGAAATTTATTCTATTATAATGATATGAAAATTATTTCCTGGAATGTAAACGGTATTCGTGCTGTAGAAAAAAAAGATTTTACAAGCTGGCTTTTGAATTGTGGAGCAGATGTAGTTTGTATTCAGGAGACAAAAGCAAATCCCGGGCAGCTTTCTCCAGCTTTAATTTCACCTGACAACAATGCAGGTGTTTCATATCATTCATATTTTTCAAGTGCAAAAAGGCCTGGATATTCAGGAACTGCAATTTATTCCCGTGTTGAACCAGATAAGGTTGAAACTCTTGGTATTGAAGAATTTGATCTTGAAGGCCGTGTAACTGCTGCGTATTTCGGTAAGGCAGTTGTAATAAGTGCTTATTTCCCTAACAGTCAGGCCGAAGGTGCCCGTCTTGATTATAAACTTGCTTTCTGTAAAGCGATGATGGAATATTGTAACCGCCTTGTAAGTGAAGGCTATGATTTTGTTTTGTGCGGTGATTATAATATTGCACATAAACCCATTGACCTTGCAAATCCAAAAAACAATGAAGGAAATCCAGGTTATCTTCCGGAAGAACGGGCCTGGATGGATGAATTTACTGGTGCAGGTTATGTGGATGTATTCCGTCATTTCTGTCAGGAACCTGCCCAGTATACCTGGTGGAGTTACAGATTCCAGGCAAGACAGAAGAACATCGGCTGGCGTATTGATTATACTTGTGTTAATCCGCAGTTTTTGCCAAAAGTAAAATCAGCTGCGATATTAAAGGATGTAACTGGCAGTGATCACTGTCCGGTAGAAATAGAAGTAGAGGTGTAAAAATGTATATTACTTGTTTGGATCTTGAAGGTGTACTTGTACCTGAAATCTGGATTGCTTTTGCAGAAGCTGTAGGTATTCCTGAACTTAAACGCACAACTCGTGATGAGCCTGATTATGACAAACTCATGAAGTGGAGAATCGGTATTCTTAAGGAACATGGACTTGGACTTAAAGAAATTCAGGATACAATTGCAAAAATTGATCCGCTTCCAGGCGCAAAAGAATTCCTTGATGAACTTCGCGAAAACTGCCAGACAATCATTCTTTCTGATACATTTGAACAGTTTGCAGGTCCATTGATGAAAAAACTTGGAATGCCTTGTATTTTCTGTAATACACTTGAAGTTGCACCAAACGGTGAAATTACTGGTTACAAAATGCGCTGCGAAAAATCTAAACTTACAACTGTAAAGGCTTTGCAGTCTATCGGTTATGAAACAATCGCTTCTGGTGACTCATTCAATGACCTCGGAATGATTCAGGCGTCAAAAGCCGGATTCCTTTTCCGTTCAACAGAAAGCATCATCAAAGATTATCCTCAGTATCCTGCTTTTACAGAATACAGCGATCTTTTGAAAGCCATTAAAGAAGCCATCAAATAGTTATTCAAAAATAATATCTGTAAAACCGGCTGCGTTTAAAAGGCCGGTGATGATTTCTCTGGCACGTTTATCGGCGTCATCAAGAAGCCCGTCGTTGATTATTTCTTCGGCGGCTTCTTTTTTTGCGTCTTCAATCATGTCCATCATGTCCTGCATGGCAATTCTTACAAAGACGTTCTGGTGTTCATCAAAGACTTCCTGTTTTGAAATGTCGTTGCCAAGGATTACGCATGGAGGAACAGTTACTTTTATGGTTTTGCTTTCCGGTTGAAGTTCCAGTTTGATGGCGGTAAGGTCTTCTATTCCTGCCCGTAAAACTCCGGAATATTTGATTATGGAATAGCTCTTTGCAAGACCACCAAAAGTTGTTTTTTTGAGCATAAGAATATCTGTATAATTCATCTTGTATACAGACAGTTCTGCACATTGAGTAATTGTTGTCTGCGCTCTGGTAAAGGATTTTTCTACTTCAATGCGGTTAAAATTCTTCCAGAAATACCATCCGCCTGCTGCCAGTGCCAGAATAACTGCAATGTAAATAATAATTCTGATTACAAAAAAAGGGGTTTTGCGTGTTTTTTCTTCCATAGAGTAATTATACCACAGGTTTGTGAATGTTGTAACACTATTTTTTTTGTGGTATACTATTTAGTTATGAACGCAATAGAACTTGAAAAGGCCTATAATCCTAAGGATTTTGAAGACCGCTTATACAAAAACTGGGAAGAGCAGGGCTATTTTAAACCTGCATCGGATTCTGATTCACCAATCCATTCATCTTATAAAGAAAATGCACGTAATTATACAGTCGTGATTCCACCTCCAAACGTTACAGGTGTCCTTCATATGGGACATGGACTTAATAACGTTTTGCAGGATATCGTAGTACGCTATCACCGTATGGCCGGGGACAATACTCTCTGGGTAACTGGAACTGACCATGCTGGTATTGCAACACAGAACGTAGTTGAACGCCAGCTCAAAAAAGAAGGTTTGACACGCAATGATCTTGGTCGTGAAAAATTCCTTGAACGCACATGGGCTGTAAAAGAAGATCATCATAATACAATCGTAAAGCAACAGAGAAAACTGGGAAATACAACAGACTGGAACCGTGAACGCTTTACTTACGATGAAGGTCTTTCAAAGGCAGTTCGTGAAGTATTTGTTACTCTCTATGAACGCGGCCTTATGTACAAAGGAAACCGTCTTGTAAACTGGTGTCCTCGCTGTGGAACAGCTCTTGCTGATGACGAAGTTGACCATGAAGACACAAACGGAGCAATGTACCACCTTTACTATGAATATGCAGACGATTCTGGAAAAATCGAAGTTGCTACAACTCGTCCGGAAACTTTCTTTGGTGATACAGCAGTTGCAGTAAATCCTAACGACGAACGCTACAAGGCAATTGTCGGAAAAAAATTAAAGCTTCCTCTTATCGGAAAAGAAATTCCTATTATCGCAGATGAATATGTTGATATGGAATTTGGAACCGGTATGGTAAAGATTACTCCTGCTCATGACCCTAACGACTGGGAAGTAGGACAGAGACATAATCTTGAAGTAATCAACCTTTTGAATCCGGACGGAACATTAAACGAAAATGTTCCTGAAAAATACCGCGGAATGAAATGTGAACAGGCCCGCAAACTTGTAATTGAAGATCTTACAGAAGCAGGTCTTTTCAAAGAAGAAGAAAAAATTGTTCACTCAGTAGGTAAATGTTACCGCTGTAAAACTGTTGTAGAACCTTATCTTTCTGCACAGTGGTTTGTAAAAATGAAGCCAATGGCTGATAAAGCACTTGCTGCATGGCGTAACGGCGATATTAAGTTCTTCCCTCAGAAATGGGAAAACACTTACCGTAACTGGCTTGAAAATATCCGTGACTGGTGTGTAAGCCGTCAGATCTGGTGGGGACACAGAATTCCTGCATGGTACTGTGAATGTGGTGAAACAATTGTAAGCCGTGAAGACCCATGCTGCTGTCCAAAATGTGGTTCAAAGAATCTTAAGCAGGATCCGGACGTACTTGATACATGGTTCAGTTCATGGTTGTGGCCGTTCTCAACTCTCGGCTGGCCGGAAAAAACTCCTGACCTTGAAAAATTCTATCCTACAACAGCACTGGTAACTGCTTATGATATTATCTTCTTCTGGGTTAGCCGTATGATTATGGCTGGTCTTGAATTTACAGGTAAGGCACCATTCCGTGATATTTATATTCACGGTCTTGTTCGTGATAAGCAGGGACGTAAAATGTCCAAGTCTCTTGGTAACGGTATTGACCCTCTTGAAATTATCGATCAGTACGGTTCGGATGCACTTAAATTCACACTTTCGTTTATGTGTGCACAGGGACAGGATATTCTTGTAGATAAAGATTCATTCAAGCTCGGAAGCCGTTTTGCAAATAAAATCTGGAATGCAAGCCGCTACATTCTTGGAAACCTTGAAGGCCGCAACCTTATTCCTGTTAAAGACGAAGATCTTACAGAACTTGACAAATGGATTTATTCACGCCTTGACCATTGTGTACGCACAGAACGTGCTGCACTTGAAGGTTACCGTTATAACGATGCTGCTACAGCAATCATGGAATTCTTCTGGAATGAATTCTGTGACTGGTATGTAGAAGCAACAAAACTTTCTTTCAAAAATGGTGATGAACACGAAAAGGACCGCGCAGTAAGCGTTCTTCTTAATATCCTTGAAGAATCACTTCGCGTATTGCATCCGTTCCTTCCATTTGTAACAGAAGAAATTTACGGAAAACTTCCACTTGATATCATTATGGAAAACAGAAAAGCTGCCGGCGCAACAAAAGTTTTGAGCGATTCTGTTTACAACGGAATGCTGATTTATGCTCCATTCCCTGAAATCCGTGATGCACGCCAGGATAAAACTGTTGCTGACCGTTTTGATGTTCTTCAGGAACTTATCCGCTTTGTCCGTGCATTGCGCAGTGAATGTGGTCTTGATCCAGCATCAAAACTTCACCTTGCAATTCAGATTGAAAAGGGAAGTGCTGCAGAAGTTTGCCGCGAAAAAACTGACATGATTGAACTTTTGTGTGGTATGCGCAAAGTTGAATTTGTAGATACAAAACCTTCAAATGCTGTTGGTACAGTAGGAAAAGGCTTTGAAGCATTCCTTATCGTTGACGAATCTGTTAACAAGGAACAGCTTATTGAACGATTCAAGAAAGAAATCGAAACAGAAAAAGGTTATGCAGCCCGTTCACAGGCTAAACTTTCCGGTAAGTTTGCAGAACATGCGGCTCCGGAAGTTGTTCAGCAGGAACGTGACAAGCTTGAAGAATCTAACCGTCGTATCGAAAAGCTTGAATCTTATCTGAAAAGCCTTTAAGTAACAGACAGTAAGGAGACAGAGAGTATGCAAAAGTATGAAATGAAAGTTGACAAACCTGAGAAAATGGGTACTGATGAATTAAGACAGTTTTCAAGTATTGAGTTTGCTCCTTACATTCAGCTGGCAACTCTCCTTATTGGAAAGCAGCGTCATGCAGGCGGAAACATGTTCCGTCACCAGATAGATACAATGGGAATTCTCATTGACTATGGTTATATTGACAGCACTCTTTTAAAAGCATCTGTCGTACATGATGTTGTGGAAGATATCGAAGGCTTTGATCATCAGCGTCTTATTAATCTTGATGAAGAAGGGCAGGATGTTTACAATCTTGTCCTTGAAGTTACAAAGCGCCCTGGTGAAAAAAAGCCTGAATTTTTACGCCGCATTATCGAAACTGGCAGTCAGAAAGCAAAAATCTTAAAATGCGCTGACCGTATCAGTAATATGATCAGTCTTGGTTTTGTCACAAACCCGGAATTTATTGAGCGCTATTGTGACGAAACTGAATTCTTTATTCTTCCTATTGCAATTGAAGTTGACTTCAATATGTATCAGGAACTTATCAATCTTATTATTACACGTCGAAAATATCTTGAAGATTCAGGTTATATCGAAAAGAAAAAACGTGGAGAAATCTAATTATGGAAAATGTTCTTAGTTTGAAGAATTTAACAAAGCGTTATTCTTCTAAACTTGCCTTGAACAATGTAACGCTCGATGTTCCATGTTCAAAAATTGTAGGACTTCTGGGACCTAACGGAAGCGGAAAGACAACAATGCTTAAAATCGCTGCAGGACTTTTGACTCCGTCTTCTGGTTCAATTGAAGTGTGTGGTTTTAAACCTGGTGTTCAGTCAAAACTTCTTACAGCTTATCAGCCGGATGCAATTTATCTTAATGACTGGATGAATGCAAAACAGCTTGTAAAAATGATGGGCGAATTCTATTCAAACTTCAATACCGAAAAAGCATTTGACATGATGTCCCGTCTTAATATAAATCCTTCGGACAGACTTAAGACAATGTCAAAAGGAACTAAAGAAAAGGTTCAGCTTATTCTTACAATGAGCCGCGAAGTTCCTCTTTATATTCTTGATGAACCGATTGGTGGCGTTGACCCTGCTGCCCGCGATTATATCCTGAATACAATTCTTTCCAACTACAGCGAAAAATCAACAGTATTGATTTCTACACATCTTATCACTGATATCGAAAGTGTTGTTCAGCATGTTCTTTTCCTTAAATATGGACAGATTGTCCGTCAGGGCGAAGCAGATGAAATTCGTGCTGAAACAGGAAAAACAATTGATGAACTTTTCAGGGAGGAATTCAGATGTTAGAACAGGAACTTGAATCTAAAAAATACAATGTTTTTGTGAATATTGCAAAAGTATTTAAATATGATTTTATTGCTGCAATCAGAGTTTTCCTTCCAATATGCGGTATCCTTATTATAATGGGACTGGTTAATGGAATTCTCGTTGGCAGATATGATACTGAACCAGGTACAACCGGTTCTTTTATGACCGGCCTTTGTATTTTCCTTTATTTCATGATCTGGATAATTACTTCGATTGTAACACATATTGGTATTTATCTTAGATTCAGAAATTCAATGGTATCTTCTGAGGCTTACCTTAACATGACACTTCCTGTAACAATGTTTGAACATATTTCAGGACGTGCACTTTCTGGTCTTGCACTTTGTATTATTTTTACTCTGTCAGGAATTGCTTCAATCGGCCTTTTTGCAATCCGCGGTTATTCCTACATTGCAGCGAACTGGGGTTATATTGCAGATAAATTCAATAATGTAATGTATGAACTTAATATGAATGCATTCCAGTTCTGGCTTGAAATCAGCATCGTAGTGATTACTTCATATCTGTTCTATATTTCTGTCTGGTTTATTATCAATGCAATCGGACACCTTGTTTCAAAGGGAAGAACCCTTGTAAAAGTGATTTTATTCTTCTTTTTGAGCGGAGTTCCACAGAATGTTCTGCAGATTTTTTCTTTCAGACTTTTGAATG
The DNA here is from genome assembly GCA_024402475.1 of Treponema sp. Lineage (GTDB taxonomy): Bacteria > Spirochaetota > Spirochaetia > Treponematales > Treponemataceae > Treponema_D. The sequence continues at coordinate 26,678 of JAKSTQ010000027.1, forward strand.
CTGACCAGCCTTTATTGCTTGTACCGTCTTTTATTGTTGCAATTATTCTTGCAGAACTTATCTTTGCAGGAATTTATTTTACAATTACCGGACTTATTTTAAGATACAGACTGTCTGTAGAGTAGAAATATAGAAAGTCGGGTTTATTGACTTTTTATTGTAGAAAAATTAAAATATTGATGCTAAAAGCAAATTATTTTTATACGGTGGTAATACCACTGAATAGGAGATAAATTATGGCAGTTAGAGTTGCTATTAATGGTTTCGGCCG
>JAKSTQ010000028.1 GCA_024402475.1 Treponema sp.
TTTTTCATTTCCTTTTGTGGCGATAAAGTCAATCTCAGCATTTTTTAATATACCAATATAGACTTCATAACCACGATTCAATAATTCATTATAAACTATATTTTCCAAATTAGCACCAATATCAATCTTCTGGGAATGAATTCTGGCAAAACTCACATCGGTGAGATAATATTTTTCCAAAGTAGAAAGAACTTTTTTCCCCTGAATGTCATAACGCGGAATCTTGTTCATGACGCAGGAATTTATAATGAAAGAAAGATAATTATACAAAGATTCCTTTGAACAATCCCGTTTTTCAGATTTAAGAAAATTGACGATGGAAGTACCAGAAAAAATCTGAGACATATTAATTGAAAGATATGCAAAAATTTTATTCAGCAGATCGATATTCTGAATTTTATAGCGGGCAATAATATCTTTCAAAACGATTGAATCATACAGATCAGACAGGAACGTCTTGAGTTCATCTTCACTGTGCATGCTGAACCGCTGAGGCATTCCACCCCACCGGATATAATCCATAAGAGCATCATCATCAGCCTTTTCAATCCCCTGAATTTCAAGAGCCTCTGCAAAACTGAAAGGAAGAATTTTAAAAGAAACATATCGGCCAGAAAGTACAGTTGCAAGTTCACCAGACAACAGCTTTGCATTGGAACCGGTAATAAAAATGCTGGTGTTCAAAAGGCGGAACGAATTGATGGCTTTTTCAAAATTTGCCACATTCTGGATTTCATCAAAAAACAGATAATACTTCTGGTCATCAATAATAAGATTTTTTACATACTCATAAAGAGACATTTCATCAATAAGATGAGCAAACTGCAGGTCTTCAAAATTGATGAAAATCTTGTGGGAATCATCCGTCTGAATTTCATCTGCAATCTGTTTAAGAATAACAGATTTTCCACAGCGACGGATTCCTATCAGAACCTTTACAAGTTCATTTTCATAAAAAGGTCTTATTTTTTTTAGCCAGTTTTCTCGTATTATCATACTTATAGAATAGACTAAAAATGCAAAAAATGCAACTTGTACGGTTGAGGTGTACTAAAATTGTAAAAAGGAAAGTATTTTCGATGTGGGGAAAGCCTTACGACCTTCGGTCGTTTGCATGAGTGGAATTTATTTAAGTCGTCGCTTACGCGACTTGTGCATCCCCTCGCAGCGCGAGTTTTCGCAGAAAACTCGGTAGTGAGCGAAGCGAACGGACTACCCCCTTCTGCAAGGCAAACTTGTTTGCCCGCTCAATCGCCGCCCGCAACGCCGGCTATATCCTTCAAAGCAGTTTTCAATCTCTCCCTGTCTTCCTCTGCTTTATCGCCCTTAAAATAAATCTCTACAAAAGTAACAAGCTGAAGCTTTTCCTGCCAAATGAAAATAATCCTAATTCCAGACTGGGAACCTCGTCCTGGCAAAGCTCTACAGGCAAACTTACGGACTTTATTTGAAACATATTCTTCACCGCAAAATCCTTCAATTGGAACAAATGCAGTAGTAGGAACTTTTTTCTCGTAGAAAGTTTCAATCGTAAATTTTTTGAATGTTTCAAAATCACTTTCAAGAGTTCGGTAGCGTTTTAGAAGAGACTTAAAATCCTTATCGAATTCAGGAAGAGTTTTATAATTAATCATCTTCCTCCACATATTCCCTTACAGAAGTTTCAGGAGTTCTGTAGAAAACAGATTCATAATCCAGCACTTCCTTATCTTTAGCTCCAATCCAAGGAATGTCTTTATGGGAAAGTGCAGAAAGTTCACTGGCCGATTTAGACGAGTGCTTTTCAAGTTCCTTATCAATAAACTCCAGTTCCCGGGCAGAAAGAAGTTCCAGGTCTGGTTCAACAATCGGAAGATATTTTGTCATATCATGCTGATAATACTTGGTTTTGATTTCTTCAATCTGACCGGCAGCTTCCATCTGTTTGATAAGTTTTGCAAAATCCACAGGAGTAGGACCAAAAGTATTCTTAATGTACGAAAGCCCCATCAGCTGTTTTTCGTAAAGTTCGTAATAATCAAAATCAATAAAATACAGAAGCTTGTAAAGAACAGTCTGCCCCACATTAGGCTTAGCTCCAACTTTGGAAAGAATATAGAGAAAAACCTGCTTGAATTTTTCAATGTTATTTTCTGGAATACTTATGCGGATATCAGGAGATTCAGTCTTCTTTTCCGATTTCTGAATATCGTACTCCGGTTCCACAGGCATAACATTATCAATAAGACAGGAATAGCTTACATCAAAAATCCCAGCCGCCTTACGAATAATCTCCAAAGGCATCTCCACAGCCCCAGTTTCATATTTAATGTAAGTCTGCCTTGAAACCCCAAGCTTAAGCGCCAGTTCTTCCTGAGAATAAGAATGTTTTTCCCTCAATTGTTTAATGATCGATTCCATACCATTAAGATAGTAAGGGATGATGGAAATGTCAAGATTTAGTTACAGAGTAATGTAAAGTTTTGTAATATTTTTAAAGCTTACAAAAATATCCTCCCCGCCCCCTCCATTTTCTCCTTTACTTAACCTCATTCTTCTACTATAATATTATTGTGTCAGAACTATATATTGTAGGAACCCCTATCGGAAACCTTGGGGATATCACTTACCGCGCATTGGAAACTTTCAAGACCGTAGACGTTATCGCCTGCGAAGATACGCGGCATACACTTGAGCTGCTGACCCACTTTGAAATCAGAAAACCTTTGATTTCCTGCCGATCACAGAACGAAGAATCTGCTGCCGGCAAAATCATTGATTTGTTAAAAAAAGGCCAGAATGTCGCCTATGCTTCCGATGCAGGAATGCCGGGAATCAGCGACCCAGGCTCAGTTCTGGCACAAAAAGTCCGCCAGGCAGGATTCAGGGTAACACCGATTCCTGGACCAAGCGCCTTTGCAACACTGGTAAGTGTAGCAGGCCCGGGCGGAAAAACATTGATATTCGAAGGCTTTCTTTCCCCTAGTCCGGGCAAGAGACGCAAGCGTTTACGGGAATTAATGGCAACCGGAAATGCGTTCGTTTTATACGAATCTCCGTTCAGAATTGTTAAACTTTTGACGGACATTGCCGATATTGAAGATAACCGGCGCGTAGTAGTCGGTAGAGAGCTTACAAAGCTACACGAAGAGATTTTGGATGGGACTTCTGTAGAATTGCGTGACGAACTGGCATCAAGACCCTCTATAAAGGGTGAATTTGCAGTTTTTATCGCAGGAAGCACTAATAATGCTAAACTTTCCACAGAATATACCGATAATTAAGGTATAGAGGCAGGACACTATGATGATCAATTCAATTGGAGGAGTAACTCCTCTCAACAACGTTCAGAACACAAAGCGTACTCAGAATACTCAGAACGTACAGGCTGCAACAGACTCAATCAGTATCTCAGAAGCTGCTAAAGAAGCATCTGAAGCATTCTACCTTAAAGAAGTTGCTGCAGAAACACCTGATGTTCGTGCTGATTTGGTTGCTCAGATCAAAGAAAAAATCAAAGATCCGTCATATCTCAGCGCAGAAAGAATTAATTCTACTGCAGAAAAAATTATGGCAAGCTACGGTATCTAATAATACTCAAATCGTAGCGTAAAACCAAAAAAGGCGGGAAACATACTGTGTTTGCCGCTTTTTTTTTCTTTAAGGAAAGCAAAAATGGCAGATTTCATCTTCAAAATTTCACCTAATATCGTTCTTGGTTCTTATACTGTAAGCCGCATTGGCCAGTATGCCCGTGAATACGGTACAAAATACATGGTTGTACTCGACCCGATGCTCAAGGAAGTAGGAATTGCAGAAAAAATCCTTGAACCTCTCAACGAACACAAAGTTGACTACTTTACTTTTGAAGAAATTCCTAACGGCGCTTCCACAAAAACTATCGACCAGGCTCTTTCTCTTGCCCGCGAAGCACACATTCACGGTGTAATCGCAGTCGGCGGTCCAAAAACAATCAGTATCGGTAAAGCAGTCTGTTCACTTTTCTACGAAGCTCACGACCTTTACGAATTTGCAGAAGGCGCTGCTCCTACAGTTTCGCCGCTGCCATTCATCTGCATTCCTACAACAATCCGTGATCCGTTCATGTTTTCGCCGTTCACACCTATCATCGATGCCCGTTCAAACAAGAACAGACTCCTTAAGACAAAAGACAGCATCGTAAAACTTGTACTTTATGATCCAAACCTTTCGCTCACTCTGACAGAAAACCAGATTGCATCCATGTCTATCGAAACTCTCTGTCTTGCTCTTGAATCATACACTTCGCAGAAAGCTTCTTTCTTCAGCGACATGATCGTAGAAAAATCAGTTGAACTTTTGGGCTATGGAATGGACGGTTCACATACACTTACTGTTACAACACCTTCAGAAATTCTTCTGACACAGGGCGGCTGTATGGCTTCGCTTGCGGCCAGCATGAGTGCTCCGGGAATTGCTTCTTTACTTTCAATGTGTATCAATGCCCGCTACCGCATTTCACGCTCGCTCATTACTTCAATTCTTTTGCCATACATCATCGAAGACGCAGCAAAATATAAATGTGACCGCGTTGCAAAACTCGCTTCCATTTTCAGAATTGCTGACAAAGACGCTGCTCCTCAGGATGCCGCTGCTGCTTTTTCAGAAAACATCCGTCAGCGCCTTGCAAAGAATAATCTTCCAACCCGACTTAAGGATCTTGGCGTAACTGTTGACCAGCTTGCTCTTGCCGCAGAAGATGCCGGAGAACTTGATTTGATGAACACACTTCCCCGCAGCATGACAAGCGACGATCTGTTCGACTTACTCAAATCAGCATTCTAACCATAATCTTTTAAGGCCGGATATTCTATGATTGAACCAGGAAAACTCTTTCAGCTCCAGGGCGGACAAAAACGCCGTAAACTTGCGTTGACTTTTGGTGCACTTGAACGCGACATCGCAGGAATTGCAGAAAAAGGCAGCGAATATTCTTACAAGTCAATGAGCCGCGTTCAATACGTCCAGGAATTGGTCCGCATCCTTTTAAAAGATCCGCAGTTGCCGCCCCAGGCTGTCGTAGAACTCGGCGACCTTTTGAATGCACAGCCCTTTGACGAACGCCGAACCTGTAACGTTGCCCGCAACCATCTTTTGCAGCTGATCGGAACTTTCCCTGCAGAATGGGACCTGATTATCGCCCCGCACAAAGTTCCAGGAATTCAGACCAACGCCGAAAGTTCTAACCAGAATGCTTTGCAGGACGGAACAAATTCCGCTTCTTTACATGATACTCTTTCCGAAACAGCCCAGATTACAAGTACTGCCCAGAGAAAATTCTTCCCCGGCGTTTGTGCTTATGCAGAAGACATCCGTTCTCCATTCAATCTGGGCTCAATTTTCCGTACTGCCGAAGGTATGGGTGCAGAAAAACTTTATCTTTCGCCTTTCTGTACTGATCCGTCTCACCCTCATGCCATCCGCAGTGCAATGGGCTGCATCGAAACCCTTCCTTATGAACGCTCGTCCCTTGATGACCTTCCTGACGACAAACCAATCTTTGTACTCGAAACAGGCGGCACTCCTATCGACGAATTCAAATTCCCAAAAGAAGGAATCTGCATCCTGGGCTCAGAAGAACTTGGCGCAAGTCCCCAGGCAATAAAAAAGGCCACCTACGGATGTGTTACAATTCCGATGGTTGGCCTTAAAGCTTCTTTGAATGTTGGAGTTGCTTTCGGGATTCTTATGCAGAAATGGGTTGAATCCCTTACTTCTTCTGATCCTGATCTTTCTTAAACGACTTCTTAAGAACATCACTTACTTTCTGAAGCTGATCTTCGTTTGAAATCTTGAAGAGATCCAGAACTTCCTGATCAATCTGATAATATGCAACTTCTCCAGTCTGATAATATGTCAGCAAGTCTGCAAGATAAACAACGCAGGTCAAAGTTCTGATATTTGCTTTTACATCTTCCGGACTATGATGATATCTGATTACATTTGTAATAACTTCAGGGAAGTTCCATTTTTCTGCAATTGCAGCACCGATTGCTCCGTGATTAACACCGGCAACAAGGCGTTCAAAAAGGTCAGCAGAAATTCCTCGGCTTTCACAGATTGCAAGTATCTTCTGTTCTGATTCTCCACCGCGGGAAGTTTCAAAAATAATTTTTCCCATGTCGTGCAAAAGACCGCATACATACGCATCTTCTACAACTGCACGGTCCTTGCTGAAAAAGTTTCTTGCAAGGTTATATGAATAGAACGCAACCTGATATGCATGAGTCCAAAGTTCTTCGCGGTTTCCGCCGGCTTCTTTAAATGTCTGCATTGAACCGATTGAGAACAGCATGTTTTTAATACCGCGAAGTCCAACCAGTTTAACGGCATCTGTAATACTGTGACATGGACTGCTGAGCGCAAATGCTGCAGAGTTTACCATCTTTAAAAGTTCACCGGTCAATGCAACGTCATTTGAAATCTGAGCTGCAATATCAGACATCTTTGATTCTGGATCGCTGATAAGGCGGTTGATTTCTGTAATATTTTCAGGGAACTGCGGAAGGTTATCAATAATTCTTACGAATTCTTCGGAAATAAGGCTGATCTGCTTCTGAGTTTTTTCACTCAAAGGAAGAATGATTCTTGTAATTGTTTCGCCGTTTTCGCAAAGTGTCTGGAAGTTTTCTTCTGTAAGACCGATTTTTTCCAGCATAAGAATCATAATGATAAGACCAAGTCCGGCACCTTCTGAATCATCAAGTACCTGACTTAAAGCTTCTTCTACCGAAGTATACTGCTGAACACGGCTTAATTTATCGTGAATGCGCTTGTATTCAAAAATTGTAAGTGCACTGTTATTGCGGATATCAATTCTGATTTTGTTATTACGAACCTGAAGAACCAGCTTAACGTAAAGTCCTGCATCTTTCTGAAGTGAAAGGTAATAATGAATGTCGTTAAGAGTATCTTCCTTGAAAGTCTTCATTCCAAGGTCGTAATCTTCCTGTTTAGTAATATCCAGTTTCTTCTTTTTAAAGTAAACGCGTTTTGTATTTGCTTTTTTGGCATTTGTCATAAGTTCGTTAAGACAGTATGTCAAAAACTCAATCATATGGCCCTGATCAAGTTCTTCGAGAAAGACACGCAGAACATCTCCCATGTAAACTTCCATTTCGTGAGGTAATGTATATGTAGTAATAGTAAGAGGAATTCCAGATTTTATAGCTTTCTGGATTTTGGATCTGTCCACTTCAATTTTCTTTTCTGCAGCCATAATAAATAATTTTAACATATATTGAAAAAAAAATAAAGGTTGAATTCTTCATTGCACTATAATCAGATTTAATATACTATTTATATATGTTAATGACACCATTTTTGGGCGAACTGCTCATTTTTGTCCTTCTTACTGTTGTAAACGGCAGAGTCATTTTTACAAAACACTCCAGAATTGACTCCCTTGTTCTTTTTTCCATTATTGCTTTAGTTTCAAGCATCCTCATGCTTTTTGCCTGGGGTGTGAATTACGCAGAGATTTTCGTTTTTGGAATCTGTCTTGTTACTACAATAATGAATTACCGCGCTATCATCAGATTCTTCAATAAATTATATGTTGATTCTTACAGCACACGCTTTTCTGTTGTTTCTCTCATCCTGCTTGCTGTCTGCATTGCTTCTATTGTTACACTCGTACTTCTGCGTCCTGTTCACCTTGAAACAAAAAAATATCAGGTTACATATTCAAAGCAGAATTACGCCGGAAACCTTAACAACGGTTACGCTCCCGACACAGAACTTTTTACAAAACGCAATCTGGTTCTTCATACTTTTAAGCCGGAAAATTCTTCGACTAAACCTGTTGCAGTTCTTTTTATTCCGGACAAGCGTTCAAGCGTTTACTACTACGAACCATACCTCATGCTTCTTGCAAAATCCGGGCTCACAGTTTACGCAGCAGATTTTGATTACAAGGAATTTCCTTCTGACAAAGACCGCCCCGGAATCCTCCAGCGTTTTATTCACGAACGCAACTATCTGCGCCACCGCGAAGACTTTTTGTCACACTTAGAACAGTACAAGGAATATTATGCCCGGGAATTTACTGCCTTAACAAAAGTAATTGACCAGCTTGAAAGTCCCGACACAAAATTCGTCATTATTGCAGACGGAATTCCTGCCCTTTCATTTGATAAAATTACTTCTCCTGCAAGAACAGTCAGCCAGTGCTATTCACTTGCTGCAATTCCTGAATACCAGACAAACGGCTTTGGCTTTATCGAACAGACAGACCCTCTTACTGCCAAAATCCTTTTTGGGCTTTCACGACAGAAAACCAGTTTTACTGCAAGTTATGCCGTAATGCAGACAAAAAAAGTCATCGCAAGAATCGATTCCCAGGAAACAGAAACATCACAGCCTGCTCAAACTGAACAGACAGAAAATGCAGCAGACGACAACAACTAACACAAACAATTTACATCTACAACTAACGGAGAATTTATGACACTTAATCAGCTTGATACATACTTCAATTCTTTCTTAAAGAAAGAAGAATTTGCACCGGACCCTTCACGTAACGGCATCCAGGTTCAAAACTCTTCGCCAGATACAAAAGAAATTAAAAAGATTGCATTTGCCGTAGATGCCTGTCTTGATACAATCATGGAAGCTGCAAAAACTCATGCGGACATGCTTTTTGTTCATCATGGAATTTTCTGGGGCGGCTGCGACACAATTACTGATTCACATTACAAGAGAATTGCAGGCCTTATCAAAAATGACATCGCCCTTTATGCTATGCATTTACCTTTAGACGCAAACAATCCGTACGGAAACAATTACGGCCTTGCAAAAAGAATCGGTCTTAAAAACATCAAGCCTTTTGCCAGCTGGAAAGGCATGACAATCGGCGTAAAAGGAACACTTTCAAAACCTGTATATATAGAAGAACTTGCAACACGTGCCCTTCTCCAGGGACAAAAACCTCAGGCAATTCTTCCTTTCGGGAATAAAGAAATCCGTACCGTTGGAATCTGTTCCGGTGGCGGCGGTGATGACTATGTTCAGGCAGTAGAAGAAGGCCTCGATGCTTACATTACAGGCGAAGTTGAACACGAACTTTTCCATCCGATTAAAGAAGCTCACATCAACGTAATTGCAGGCGGTCACTACAATACAGAAATTGTTGGCGTAAACCTTGTTGCAGAAAAATTACATAAGGAAAAGAAAATTGAATGTGTCTTTATCGACAGGCCTACCGGGCTTTAACTTGCCGACTCTTTGATTTTCCATTATATTTAAACTATGTCTAATTCAATTACAAAAAAAGATTTATACCTGCCGTTCATTGCGACTGCAGCCGTTATCATTCTTGATCAGATAACAAAAATCCTCATTGCTGCGTGGCTTCCTGAATTTACAATCGGTGCAAGCTACCTCAATGAATTCCTGCGGATTGTACATGTCCGTAACCTTGGTGTTGCATTCAGTTTTGGCTATTCATGGCCTCCGGTTCTGCGCAGAATTTTCTTTTCTGCAATTCCTCTTATCGTAATGGGAATCGTTGTCCGCATTTACCTAAAATCAAAGGATTTTACAAAACTTCAGCGCTGGTCAATCTGTACTGTGCTTGGCGGCGGTCTTGGAAACATCATCGACAGAATTTTCAGGGCAGACGGTGTAATCGATTTTATCGATGTTAAATTCTATGGCATTTTTGGAATGGAACGCTGGCCTACATTCAACGTTGCTGACATTGCAGTTGTCGTTGGTGTTATCATTCTGCTTATTTCATTTATCATTACAAACAAAAAAAGTGAGGAAAAATAATGACAGAAGAAGAACTTAAAAATATCGATGCCCCTGAAAAAGACGCACCTGTTTCTAAAAACCGTAAAAACGTAAACACCATCATTTTTACAATTATTTCAGGTATCTTTAACCTTGCAATTACAATCGGTCTTTGTTTTGGATTGATTTTCCTTGTAGTTTATATCTGCAACAGACATTTCTTTCAGGTTGGAGATGCAAACATTAAATTCATTCTCTGGCCTTGTGTAATCGCAGGAATTGCACTTGGATACTTTATCAACTTTATGCTTTGCAGACTCGTAATCAAGCTCTTTAAAATGGAAGACAAGCTGGACAGAGATTTTGCATTGAAATATCTTGGAAAAGAAAAATAAACTGCTTTTAAAATACATAAGCCCGTGAGTGTCATTCACGGGCTTTTTATTACAGAACCTTTTTAAGGAAGTCTATCGTACGCTGTTCTTTAGGATTGCCGAATACTTCTTCTGGCTTTCCTTCTTCGACGATATAGCCGCCGTCCATGAAAATTACGTGGCTTGAAACTTCGCGGGCAAATCCCATTTCGTGGGTTACGACAATCATTGTCATTCCGGTGGCTGCAAGTTCCTTCATTACAGAAAGAACTTCTCCTACCATTTCCGGGTCGAGGGCGCTTGTAGGTTCGTCAAAAAGCATTACATCAGGATTCATTGCAAGGGCGCGGGCAATTGCTACACGCTGCTGCTGACCGCCGCTTAATTTGCGGGGATATTCATTGGCTTTGTCTGCAAGTCCTACGCGGGCAAGAAGATTAAGCGCTCTTTCTTTTGCTTCTTCTTTTGAACACTTTTTTCGTGTAACTGGAGCCATCATGATGTTTTCGATAACAGTCATGTGGGGGAACAGATTGAACTGCTGGAACACCATTCCGATATTTTCACGGATAAGATTGATGTCCTCTTTTTTGCTGGTAACATCGTGGCCATCCACAATAATGCTACCAGCATCAGGAGTTTCAAGGGCGTTAAGGCATCTCAAAAAAGTACTTTTGCCGGAACCTGAAGGTCCAATGATGCTGACAACTTCACCTTTATTTACAGTGAGTGACACATCCTTTATAACTTTCAGCTCTCCAAAGCTTTTTTTAAGATTTAATACCTTAACCATTTCGTCCATCAAGAAACTCCTAATTTATTTGTCATCTCGGGCAAAGCCCAAGAATTCTCTTATTTTACTGCTTCAAAAATGATGTCTGCAATAAAGATAACTGCGAGTACCCATGTAACAACAGGAACGTCTTTAGCTTTCTTTGCAGCAATCTTACAGATTACGTAAGAGATTACACCGTACATGATACCTTTAGCAATTGAGTAAGCAAAAGGCATTGTCATGATTGTAACGAATGCAGGGATACCTTCTGTAGGATCAGAGAATTCGATTTCTTTTGCACTAGCCATCATGAGGTAACCAACAAAGATCAAAGCAACTGCTGTAGCGCAAGATGGGATGATAGCAAAGATTGGTGTGAAGAAAAGTGAAAGAAGGAACAAAATACCAGTTACAACAGAAGCAAGACCTGTGCGTGCACCAGCTGCAACACCAGAAGTTGATTCAACGAATGATGTTACTGTTGAAGTACCAAGAGCAGCACCAGCTACTGTACCGATAGCATCTGCAAGAAGAGCACCCTTAGCGTTTTTAACGTTTCCGTCTTTGTCTTTAAGGTTACCCTGTTCTGCAACACCAAGAAGTGTTCCGATTGTATCAAAGAGGTCAGTAAAGAGGAATGTAACAAGTACAACGATGAACTTAACGATCATTGCACCAGAAGAGAAAGCTTCACCAAATGCAAATTTGCAGAAAAGTGGAGCAGCTGGTTTAGAGAATGGAGTCCAGCCTTCTGGAATTACTGTTACACCGAATGGAATACCAATGATTGTTGTTGCGATGATAGCAATGAGGATTGCACCAGGAACTTTCATTGTGTAAAGGATGAATGTAATTACAAGACCGATTACTGTTACCAATGCTGTTTTGTTGGCAATTGAGAAGTTAACAAAACCGATGAATGTACCTGTTTCGTGAGAAGCGATTCCAGCGTTAACAAGACCGATGATTGTGATGAAAAGACCGATACCAACAGCTACTGCTTTTTTGAGGCTTGTAGGAATTGATTTGATGATTGCTTCACGAACACCAAAAAGAGAAAGAAGGATAAAGATGATACCTTCAACAAATACTGCTGTCAAAGCAAACTGCCATGAACAACCCATTCCCATTACAACTGAGAATGTAAAGAATGCATTAAGACCAAGTCCAGGTGCAAGAGCTACTGGAAGGTTAGCAAGGAATGCCATTACCAGAGTTGCAAGACCAGCTGAAATAGCTGTTGCAGTAAATACAGCTTCGAATGTCATTCCGTTACCGCAGGCACTAAGAATACCAGGGTTAACTGCAAGAATGTAAACCATAGCGAGGAATGTTGTGATACCACCAACAATTTCGCGTCCAACAGTTGTGTTGTTTTCCTTTAACTTAAACAATTTATCCATATCGGATCTCCTTTTTGTTTTTTCGATAATTCATTCACGGTGAACTGCTGCCGCCAGAAATTATTCTAAAGACAAGCCGTTTTCTGGTGAAATAAATTGAATCGAGAAATCCCTTTTATTATATACCCATTTTTCTTCTTATTGAATACCTGAATTCACAATTATAAAAAACCTCCATATACTTGAACAAAATCGCATTAAAAATTATTATGTTTCTATGGGAAAAAACACAGATATAGAACAGCTTGTAGACAAATCAATTATCGATGCAATTGCAACTCTTAAAGACTCAACTGCATCAAAAGCTCTTCTTAAGGCAGCAGATACAGTTGCCCAGGTTTTTGGCGCTCCATCAAACCTTTTCGAAAAAGAAACTGCTGATTTTGCTGACAAACTTATCCCAAGCTTTCAGAAAAACCTTTCTCTTTTGATTCAAAAGACATGGGTTGAACAGGCTGACGCAGACCTTAAGGAACAGGTTCTTTACCAGCTCAACGAATTCTGCAAGGCAGCATCAAGAAACAAATGGCGTATCGCCTATCCTTCACTTTTACAGATCATCACAGATGTAGTTTACCTCATGTTCGGTCCGCAGACTAAAACAGAAGACTTCATCGAATACGCATTACGAATTGACCCCGAATTCGGGGTGTTCTGGTTATACATTAAAAACCTTCCTGATCAGGCTGACTGGGAAGAAGAAAAATACCGAGTCGTAATGTTGCTTGGAATGTACTTCCTGGCAAACTATTAACAGCAACAAATAGTCGTATAAAAAATTATGAATCTTAAAGAAATTTCCACAAACCTCAGAAAAGCACAGAGCCAGCTGGCATTGTGTTCAGCAGCCGATAAAAACAAGGCTCTTTTAGCCGTAAAAAATTCCCTTGATAAAAACCGCAGCGTTATAATAGAAGCAAACAAGATTGACGTTGAAAAAGCACGCCAGGCAGGAACTCCAGAGTCCCTTGTCGACCGTTTGAGCCTCAATGATGCCAAGATCAATGGAATTCTCGAAAGCATTGATACAATCATTTCTCAGACAGATCCATGCGGCGTTGTAACAGACGGCTGGTCAACACCTAACGGGCTTGCAATCCGCCAGGTTCGCGTTCCAATCGGCGTAATTTCCATCATTTATGAATCACGCCCGAATGTTACAGTTGATGCATTCGCACTTGCATACAAAAGCGCAAACGCAATCCTTTTACGCGGTTCATCAAGTGCAAACGAGTCAAACAAAGCAATCGTAAAGGCAATTAAAGAAGGTCTGGATTCCAAAGATTCAGACGGCAAACCTGCTGGATTCAGCGGGGCAGTTGAACTTGCTCCATGCCAGAGCCACGAAGAAGTAAACGAAATCCTTACAGCAACAGGTTTAATCGACTGTGCAATTCCACGCGGAAGTGCCCGCCTTATTAAATCAGTTGTGGAAAATGCAAGAATTCCAGTAATCGAAACCGGTGCGGGAATCTGCCACCTTTATGTTGATGCAAGCGCAGATCTTTCCATGGCAGCAAAAATTGCAGAAAATGCAAAAATTCAGCGCCCTGGAGTATGTAACGCAATCGAAGCAGTTCTTGTAAACAAAGAAGTTCTTGGCCAGTTCCTCCCGATGGTGTCAGATATTTTTGCCGGCCGTGTAACAATGTTCGCAGATGAAAAATGTTATGCAATCCTTGAACAGATTCCTTCGGCAAAAGGACACCTTGAACATGCAGCAGCAGAACACGAAGGATTCGAATTCCTTGACTACAAATGCCTTGTAAAAGCAATCGATGATACAGAAAGTGCCATTGAATACATCAATTCACATAACACAAAACATTCAGAAAGCATCATAACAAAATCTCTGGACAACGCAAAACTGTTCCAGGCAAAAGTAGATGCAGCCTGCGTTTATGTAAATGCTTCGACCCGGTTTACAGACGGCGGTGAATTTGGATTTGGTGCAGAAGTTGGAATCAGTACACAGAAACTTCATGCACGCGGCCCAATGGGAATCATGGCTTTGACAACAACAAAATATTTGATTGACGGGGAAGGACAGACAAGATGAGTACAGAAAACGGCAGCCAGATTGCCAGTATCATAAAAGACGCACGCAAAATCGTAATTAAAATCGGAAGCAATACACTTGCAAAGGCAGACGGCACACAGAACGTTGAGTTCATGCAGAATTTCGCCCGCCAGTGCAAAGCCCTTATCGATATGGGAAAACAGATTGTAGTGGTTTCTTCAGGAGCACAGGTTTCCGGAGTTTCTACACTTAAAGAATGGGCACGAAAAAAAGATGTTCACTTTAGACAGGCTTTGTGCGCAATCGGTCAGGTTGAACTTATGAGCCAGTGGAGAAAAGCATTTGCCGCTTACGACCTTCACATCGGGCAGCTTCTGTTCACAAAAGAAGATTTTGAAAACGACCACCGTTCACTTAATATCCGCAACACACTTTTTACACTTGTTGACGAAGGCGTTGTTCCAATTATCAACGAAAACGACTCGGTTTCTACAGATGAATTTGCAATCGGCGATAACGATAACCTTTCTGCATTGACTTCGATTCTGTGGAGTTCTGACCTGCTGATTCTTTTCAGTGACATCGACGGAATTTACACAGACAACCCTAAAACAAATCCAAAAGCCCAGCTTATTCCTACAGTATCAAATATTTCAGAACTCAGAGCTCAGATTACAATCGGCGGAACAAATGCATTTGGAACAGGCGGAATTGAAACAAAAATCCAGGCAGCTGAAAAAACAACTGCTTATGGAATTCCGCTCCTGCTTGCAAACGGTTCAGTAGAATCAATCCTGGACAAATGCACAGAAGGAACAGCCGCAGGAACAGTATTCCTGGCACAGTAAACCGCTTTAGCTTTTAATTTCACTAAAACAGTTCAAAAAAAGGGTAAATTCTCGTGAATTTACCCCTTTTTACTCAAATAATTAATAAAATTCCGACAAAAATGCTATGAAATTGTAAAATCTAGGTGTATTCTTAATATAACGGTGACAGTGGCATTGAGCTGCTTTACCTAATTTCAAAAAGTTCACAAAAAAATCTTTATTTTTTGAGGTTCTTTTTATGAACAAACATTTCAAAACACTTTTAATTACCATGACAGCAGTTATGGGCATGGTAATGGTTCTTACAGGATGCGCCAATCCGGCATCAGGTCCAGATTTAACACCGGGCCGCAGAGATCCAATCAACGTATCAGGTCTTACTTCTCTTTCAAGCGTTCAGTTTGCAGCAGAAATGAAATGCGGCTGGAATCTTGGAAACACTTTTGATGCCAACAGTACAGGCGACAAAAAAAACAAAGGTCTTTCTTCTGAAACAAGCTGGGGAATGCCGGTAACAACAAAAAACATGATTACAACTGTTTCCAATAAAGGATTCAGAACAATCCGCATTCCGGTTGCATGGCACAATCATATCGTAGAAGGCTCAAGCTCTTATGAAATTGATTCAGCATGGATGGACAGAGTTGAAACAGTCGTAAAATGGGCACTTGAAAACGACATGTTCGTAATTCTCAACATTCACCACGACAACCTTAGTTCAGCAGACATGTCAACAACCTGGGGATTTTCTGTAAACTCAAATACAGCAGAACAGGCAACATCTAAGGAATACATCACAAAGGTCTGGGAACAGATTGCAGCAAGATTCAAGAATTACGACCATCGCCTTGTATTTGAACTTTTGAACGAACCAAGAAACATGGACCTTGCAAATAATGGATTCAATCCTACAACTGAAGAAGAAACAAAATGTAATGCAATCATCAAGGAATATGAACAGGTAGCACTGAATGTTGTACGTGCTTCCGGCGGAAACAATGCAACCCGTTTTGTTATGGTTCCATACTATGCAGCTTCTCCATGGAAAAAATCAGGCTGGGCTCTTCCTGCAGATACTGCAAGTGACAAACTTTTGATTTCTACACACGCCTACGATCCATACAGTTTTGCAATGGATAACGGTACAAACAATAACGACTTCTCAGAAGCAGTGGAAGGAGCTGAACTTAAAACTCTTTTTGACAGCCTTAACGACAACTGGGTATCAAAAGGTCGTGGTGTTGTAATGGGCGAAGGAAGCTGTTCAGACAAAGGCAATACTGCTGACCGCCTTGCATGGTTTAAAAGCTATGTTTCTAAAGCAAGAGCAATCAGCTGTCCTTTGATTCTCTGGGACAACATGTCAACAATTTCTACAGGCGGAACAGATCCTTCTGAACGACACGGATATTTTAACCGCAACACTCTTTCGTGGTATTTCCCTACACTGGTAGAAGCAATGATTTCTACAGCAGGAAGTGCCGCAAGCAATGGAAGTCCGGCTGGTGGAAGCGGTTCTGGAGATTCATCATACCGTGCAATCTGGACAGGCTCAAAAGACTTACAACACTGGGATGGAGCATATGGAATTACCCTGAATGCATCTTCATTCAGCAGTGCAACAGCTTCGTCTAAAATCAAGTTCACAATTACAATCGGTGCGGAATGTACAAATGAAGGCTGCACAAATAACTATTCAACTATTCATCCGATAACAGACTGGACAGATGGTAATATTAACTTCCCTGAAGCAAACAGCGAAAAACAGCTTGCCGTTTCGCCAGGATCATCTGATTCTACTGTAACAATCACGCCGGACTCTGCATCATGGGCAACAATTAAATCAAAAGGCTTGATTATTTACGGACATAAAGTAATAATAAAAAAGATCGAAGTTAATTAGTCTTAATAATCCTCTCACTTATGTGAGGGGATTTTTATATATGGAGAGAAGACTTTACAAACAAAGGTAATTTATGAAAACCAATTTCAAAAAACTTTATCTTTCATTAACAGCAGTATTGTCGCTCTTAGTGATTTCAAACAGCTGTGCCGGACCTTTTCAAACTACACCATTTGAAAAAGTAAAACTTTACGACCAGACAAAAGTTGTAAAAGACACTCAGACACCAAAACCAATTTCTTCTCAAGCTGCAACTGTGACTGTTTCTCAAATGAAATTCGGATGGAATCTCGGTAACACAATGGATGCTGCCCTCGGAAGTCCAAATGACGGCTACAGAGGTCAGTTAAATAACTGCGGACTGTCAACACAGACCTGCTGGGGTCAGCCACAGACAACACAGGCAATGATCAACTTCCTTGCTGAAAATAGAATCAAAACAATCCGCATTCCAACATCATGGCATGGTCATTTTACAGACAAAAACTACACAATCGATCCTAAGTGGATGAACCGCGTAAAAGAAATTGTTGACTGGGCAATCGCAAAAGATATGTACGTCATTCTCAACATTCACCATGACAATGTTGCACCAGGAACTTTGACATACGGAAAAGGTTATTGTCCAAACAACAAAGACCGCGATGAATCATTGAGATTCCTTTATAATGTATGGTGTCAGATTGCAACAGCTTTTAACACAGGTTACGACGAACATCTTATTTTTGAAACAATGAACGAACCACGCCTTGTAGGTGATCTAAATGAATGGAACTGGCAGGAAAGTTCAACTAAATGCAAAATGGCAATGGAACGCATTAACGAATACAACCAGATCTGTCTTGATGCAATCCGCGAATCAGCAGGAAACAATGCACAGCGCGTTGTAATGTGTCCTTCTTATGCTGCAAATCCAGGTTACACACTTACAAATGCATTCAAACTTCCAAACGATCCTGCAAACAAACTGGCACTTTCTGTTCACATGTATACACCATATAGCTTTGCAATGCAGTCACCAGGAAAAGTTGAATTTACTGATGCTCATAAAAGTGAGCTCGACAGTAACTTTAACCAGCTTAATACAAAATATGTATCAAAAGGAATTCCAGTTGTAATCGGCGAAATGGGAGCTACAAACAAAAACAATGACACTCACAGAAAAGCATGGTTTGAATATTTCTGTGCCGGTGCAAATGCAAAAGGAATGTGCGCAGTTCTCTGGGATAACAACAATTACAAAAACAAGACAAACCCTTCTGATTACAATGAATGCTACGGCTACTTTAACCGCAGCGCATTGGAGTGGTATACAGGAGTCGGCGACTTAATCAGCGCGGCATTAAATGCAATGCCGGAGTAAGGAGTTGAATTAATCCGCACCGCCTTTTATGGGGTTCACTTTGGCAGTAATTTCATTCACGGAAAGTTTTACGATGGCACAGCGGTTCAATGATTCTTTGTTCCACTGGAACCTGCTCATTTCTTCGTAGCGGCTTAAAATCTTTTCCTGCATGACTTTTTCCTTGTCTTCATCTTTGATGAATTCAAGGGCTGCCGTCCCCATAACACTTTCGTAACGCATTGTAATATCCTGACAGTCGTAGAGATAATCAATTTTCAGGGGAATATCCATTTCAAAAGAACATTTTTTATTCTTCTGCATCAGTTCGTATTTTCGGCCAGCCATTGCACCGTGAATATAAAAATTAATGTGATTACCGTCTGTTACTTCGTAATGAAAATTAAGGGGAACAATGTACGGAAAATCACCGTCAGCAAGCCCAATCCGTAAAATTTCACATTTGTCAATTATTGAAACAATTCTATCAAAATCAGTAACTTCTCTATCCTTTCTGCGCATAACCGGAAAATCTCCCTGAAATAAAAGAGTGAATTTATTATAACACATCTGTTTCTTTCTAGGCATAACTAATTTAAGCATGATATAATAAAATTCTAGCAATCTTAAATTTAAAATGTTGTTAGAACAAAAGAGAGGTGTCTATAAAAAAAAGTCTTATTGCATTTGCTGTAATCTTTGCAGCAATATTTATGTCCAGCTGTAACCAGCCATCATCATTAGGTCCAAGTCTTAATCCCTTGACTACTTTAGTTGCAGAACCAGGTGATATTGTTCTTGCTGATGGATCTGTCATCAAACCAGTTTCATTAACTAAAGCAGCCACAGATTATACAAAATATAAACCGATTGCAGTAGTTATCAGAAAACAGGAAGCATTAAAACCTGCATTGTGTATTGGCCTTGAACCTGCACAGAACAAATGGTGCAGCTCCGGCTTTAAAGGATATGCAAATATTGAGGCAATATATTCTAGTAACGTCACAAATGGTGTAGATGCATTTTTGAAACTTGCAGAAGCAACTGACGGAGAAGCATTATACAATTTAGGCAGCTATGCAGCATGGGAATATTGTCTTAAGTATAAGGGAACTGATGAAACTGTCGCAGAAAGCTTCCGTTCCGGATGGTATCTTCCAACTGAAGAAGAAATTTCTCTTACAAATAATGAAGCTGTAAAAAGAACTCTTGTTATGTTGACTGGCGTTCCTGCTGATACTTCTGCACAATACTGGACTGCAAAACAACATGGAGCCCAACCACAATTTGCAGTTACATATAAAATTTGGAAAGATGAAAAAGCATATTCAGATAAAAAAACAACAACAGTTTATGCACTGCCAGTGCATGTTCTTTCTTCAGTAAGAACACCAGTTGCAGCTCCAAAAATTCTTCCAACCCGCACAGATATTTACAATATGCCGGAAGAAGATCAGTACCTTACTATAAGTACTGAAACAGAAGGTGCTCTCATTTATTACGGCTTGGACAATAATTCCTCAAGATTCCGCCTATATACAGCGCCAGTAAAATTTGATACCACTGTAAATAATGCAAGAGTCGGTGCTATTGCTTACAAAAACGGAATTTTTAGTCTGCCGGTTAGACCAGGTACAGATTATGAGACCACAAAAATAAATTAGAAATATTGAATAATTAAGTAATAAGCCCGCTTGAGCAGTAAGAAATGCTTTGCGGGTTTTTTTTTATGATAAGAAGATTCCTGCATCCTGCTTTGTAAAAGTTTCGTTTGTAAGCTGAATGGCACCTGGAATATGTCCAGATGAAAACTCTTCGGGAGTTCGTACATCGAGAAGAACAAAGTCCTTGTCACTTGCCATAAGCTTTAAGCCTTCGTCCATTGAAACAGATTTAAATGTATTCATACTGGCCTCTTTTTTGGATGGTTCTTTTGCGGTACAGGAAGTTAAGAAGAGAAATGGAATTAAGATGAGTAGTATTAGACGTTTCATGTGTTTTGGTCCTGGGGATAGTATAGCATGGAATGGGGAGGGAAGGGAGATGGATTAATTCATAAATTCGATAATTTTTAATTATATCTGAAAATATTACTGATTTATTAAATTATATTATTGATCTTGTCCAAGATATGATTTATAATTAAAATATTATTAACAATATCATTATATGACACAGCATATATATTATAATAAGTTATAAATTATTGATCAAAATTCTTATTTATGGTAAATTATAAAAATGGAAAAAACTGTTTGTGAACTTTTTGCTGGAGTTGGTGGATTTCGACTCGGCCTTGAAAAATCATCAAAAGAATGGAAAACTGTTTTCTTTTCACAATGGGAACCTGGAAAAACCAAACAGTGGGCCCATGATTGTTATGTAGCTCATTTTGGTGATATAAACGAATACACAGGAATTGATATTTCACTTGTAGATAAAAAAAATATACAAAACCACAATCTTCTTGTTGGTGGATTTCCGTGTCAGGATTATTCTGTAGCACATTCATTAAACGGTGAAAAAGGTATCGAAGGGAAAAAAGGCGTTCTGTGGTGGCAGATTAGAGATATTCTAATTGCAAAAAAAACACCTTTTGTCCTTCTAGAAAATGTCGACCGACTATTGAAATCTCCATCAAAACAACGTGGACGCGATTTTGGTATTATCTTAGCTTGCCTTTCCGAACTTGGTTATTCTGTTGAATGGCGTGTATTAAATGCTGCAGAATATGGAAACGCACAAAGACGTAGAAGAACTTATATTTTTGCCTATAAAAATAATACTAAATATGCTTCAACTGTAAAGAAATTATCTGCAGAAACAATCATTCAACATGAAGGTTTCTTTGCAAAGACCTTTCCTCTTATTGCAATGGAGAATTTTCATGACTGTGCAATTGATTATTCTGATATCCAAAAAATTTCCGATTCATTTGCTTTTTCTTTTGATAACTCAGGATTCATGAAAGATGGTCATATTTATACTGCAAAAACAACTCCTAAACTAGAAAAACCAATCATTCTCAGAAAAATTGCAGAATCAAACGCAGCTGAAGAATTTTATATTACTAAAGATAAATTACCTAAATGGCAATATCTTAAAGGCGCAAAAAAAATTGAACGTATCGCAAAAACTGGATTTTCATATACTTTTAGTGAAGGTCCTGTTGCATTCCCAGATTCATTAGATTTACCCGCTCGTACAATGCTTACATCTGAAGCAACTGTAAATCGTAGTTCTCATGTAATTGAAGATCCTGCAAATGGGAGACTTCGCTTGATTACTCCACTTGAAGCTGAACGCATCCAGGGATTCGAAGATAACTGGACAAATACTGGTATGCCACAGAAATTCAGATATTTCTGCATGGGAAATGCATTAGTCGTTCCTCTTGTAACTCGAATGGGAAATACTCTTAATAAAATCTTTGAAAATGAATAATCACTAATATCTTGAAATAGTCCGATAATACTCATATGAGTGATTTGTTATACAATGAAGAAAGTATTTCATCAATTATTGAATATGCGCAGAGATTGGAAAATAAAACCATTGATGAAGTCAATTTTGAACAAAATTCATATAAGGGCATTACATCAACAACAAAAAACTATATTGTTCAAGAGAAAAAAACTAAAGGTGGCTTTGGACAATATCTTGAAACCGCATACTTCGGAAAGGAAGCTGATAATAAATCGCAGCCAGATTTTCCTGCTGCAAAACTCGAATTAAAGGCATCTCCATTAAAAACACTTTCCAACTTTGAAGTAAAAGTAAAAGAACGACTTGTTTTGAATCATTTCACATTCACCGATTTAGATAAAGAAGTTTTTAATAAATCTCATTTTAAATATAAGAACGACAATATACTTCTTGTTTTCTATCATTACAATAAAGAACAAGAATATGGACAAATGAAAGTTCAACTTGCCGATTTATGGCAGTGCCTCAAAGAAGATGAAGTACAGATTCGTTCAGATTGGCAAACTATTGTTGATAAAATCCATGCTGGAAAAGCACATGAAATCTCTGAAGCAGATACATTGTATCTTGGAGCTTGTACAAAAGGAGCAACTAAAGATACTAACTGGCAAGTTCAACCACATTCAGACATCAAAGCTCAAGGTAGAGCATTTTGTTTTAAACTTGGATATATTAACCATATTTTCCAGATTTTAACACAAAGAAAAGAACACCGTCAGATTCTTGAAACTAGATTTCTTGCAAAGAATGAAACATTTCTAGAAAAGATAAATTCAATCTTTACTCCCTATATTGGAAAATTCGCAAACGAGATTTGTAAAATGAGAAATGAAAATTACAATCTTGCAGATAAAAGTCGTTATGCAAATATTTCCCGTAGAATTATGGGATTTAATAAAGACTTTTCTAATCTCTACGAATTTAATGCTGCTGACATACAATTTAAAACAATACGTATAGAGCCAAATGGTAAATGCAATGAATCAATGTCTTTCAAAAATATTGAATACTGTGAAATTGTAGATGAAGAATGGGAAGACAGTTATTTTTATAATGCAATCACTAGTAAATTCATAATAGTTCTTTTCAAACGTAATGAAGGACAAGATGAATATTATTTAGACCGAGTAATTGAATGGCAAATTCCTGTCGAAGACTATCATTATTTTGAAGAAGTATGGACAGATACAAAGAATAAAGTTGCCTTAGGTGATTATGAACACTTTATGAAAATTTCAGATAATCCAGTTTCACACATCCGGCCTAAAGGGAAAAATGCTGACGATTTAATGTTTACTCCTCAAGGTACGCAAGAAAAGAAAAAATGTTTCTGGATAAATCAGAGTTATATTCAAGAAAAAATACTAAATCCAATTTATAAAAAATAAATTCTTATGAAAACTACCACCGTTTCCGGAGCTGTCATCCTCCGTACAAATCCACTCACTCACCAGAACGAAATCTTCTCCACCCAACGTGGCTACGGTGATTTCAAAGGTGGCTGGGAAATTCCAGGCGGCAAACTTGAACCAGGTGAAACTCCTGAACAGTGCATTGTTCGGGAAATCCGCGAAGAATTAGCAACCGAAGTAAAAGCTGAAAAAATACTTGGAGTTGTTGATTATGATTATCCAACTTTCCATCTGACAATGCATTGCATTTTATGTACTATCATTTCTGGGGAATTAAAGCTTCTGGAACATGAAGCTGCCAAGTGGGTAAATAAGAAAACTCTGTATGATGTTGAATGGCTTCCGGCAGATAAACTTATTTTACCTGCAATTGAAAAACTGCTTGTTTCCGAAGGAAACTAAGTTAGCAACCAAAGGTTTCGACCACATCACTACGATCATGGAACATTCGACAAATTTATACATAAAATCAGAACAGAAAGATAGCTGGAACAGATAGATTTCTGCTAGCAAAAATAAAAGTTATTTTGGTAAAACCTGTCATGATTTCCCAAAATAACTTTTATATATATTTATAGTGATGTAATAAGTTATAATCATAAATTATTTAAAAATTTCATCACCCCATCACAGGCTACATCATCTTCTGTATCCAGCCAGTTTTTCTTTGAAGTTGATACATTTTTTCTGAAACCGGTATTTTGAAATGTTTTACTGATTCTTCGCTGAATATCTCCGATATCGTTTTCCTTCATTCCAGGATCAGAGAAAATAAAACTATCAAAGCAATGCAGCAATTCATTTTTATCAAGCTGGTTTGAAAGCCAGTACAGGTCAAAAATATCTTTGTAACGGGTAGATCGTGTTCCAAATTTAAGAATAGAACGGAGCTTTTCGGTAAACATCTGCTCTTTTGAATTAATTAAAAGACTTACTTTGTCATTTTGAAGGGCGATGTCAAAACAGAATTCTTCCTGTTTAATATCCATATGTTTATGAACTCCCAGGTCAACTTTACTTGTTACTTCAAACCCAAAAGAGTCTGTAATTTTTATATATGCTCTTTTTCCATGATAGTCCTGCTGTTTTAATTCTTCGAGTTTTCCGTAGAGCTCAATATTAAGACCTTCAATGTTATTAAGTTTCTGGACAAAAAGTTTTACTGAATCATCTGCGAGAGAATAGCGAATAAAATCAATATCAACATCTTGAGTTGCACGGCGTGTATTATGTGAAATACTTCTCATGACAACACCGCCTTTTATTGTTATATTTTCATTCAGACTGCTTCGACTTATTGCATTAAGTATAATATCCTGGCAAACTTTTGCAGTTGCATCTTCTTCTTTATAGCCTTCCTGCTGTGTCTTTTTTATTTCGGAATCAATATTAATCATTAGTATACCTCCAGTTGGATTGCATCCATTATTTTTTTGCTGGCAGGAAACTTTCCTACATTATCTTCAAACCATTCTTCATCCAGGTCATATATTTTATTTCTATAACTAGAAATTAGTTCTTTGTAATAATCAAAAGGAATCTTACTTTTGTGACGTATCAGTTCAATAAGTAGGCGCTCCTTAGAATAAAGCTTGATTGTAGTTCCATTGATTGTCTTTTCTTCAACACCAAGCATTAATGTTTCTTCTGGATAAAATACCTGCTTTACATTTGGGTCTTTGATTTTTGCGGCATTTCTATCAGTGCCAAGAAAATAGTTTTCAGGAATTGAATCAGTAAGATCCTGATAGTAAAAAGCACTGTTCATTGTAAAAATTGCATTCTTGTTTTTGAATGCAACAAGGGCAAGATCTCTCCATGTAGGAGTGTCTGAGTAAATGCCTTTTTCAACTTTGTAGAGATTGCCATCTTTCACAGCTTTTTCAAGGAAGTAATCATTTGTATATCTTTCGATACAATCTTTATAGCTAAAAAACATAAGGTATCTCCATCGTAAAATCTTAATAAGATTATACGACACGCTCATATTGAAGTCAAGTAATACTCCGCAAAATATAATATATGCGGTGTATCACCTTATTTGCCGACCTTATGGAGCACCATGAGCCTATTCAAGATGCCTCTTTTTCGACCTGGAAGGCCCTGAACCCCTCTGCCTCAACAATGCCATTGTTGCGCTCTAGCCAGGTGAGCTACAGCCCCGGAGTGTATTTTCATATTAAAATATTTTGCATAAATACGCAATTTTTTTAAATTTCCAGCGGGCGTTGCGCTCAGGGAATTTTTCCTCATTCCATGATATAATCTTTTTAGAGGAAAAATGAAAATCATTTCAAGCGAAAATTCTGATAGCGCTCCGGTTTTTATCTGGGGCGAAGATTCTACTCATGGTGAAACTGTGCAGGAACTTTTTGAAAAAGTCAAAAGTTTAACGGACAGGCCATTTTCGATTGCAAGCTTTGATGTTACGGACTGGAACGAACAATTTTCTCCATGGCCGGCACCGGCTGTTTTTGGCAATTCTAATTTCAGCGGGAATGGAAAATCAACTTTGATATATCTAAAAGAAAAACTGATTCCGGAAATAAGGAATTCGTTTTCGAAAAGTAAAATATTTCTTGCAGGATATTCTCTGGCCGGCTTATTTTCTTTATGGGCTTTGTACGAATCCGATTTGTTCGACGGTGCTGTCTGCTGTTCTTCTTCTCTCTGGTTTGAAAACTGGGATAATTTTTCGGCCTCTCATGAAATTAAAAAAACTGCAGACATCTACATGAGCCTTGGAAACCAGGAATCAAATACCCGGAATAAAATCATGTCGAAAGTCGGAGAACGGACAGAACAGCAAAAATTGATTCTGGACAAAAGTCCCATGGTAAAAGATCTTATTTTTGAATGGAACGAAGGCGGTCACTTTTCCCAGCCGCTTTTAAGAACCGCCAGAGGAATTGCCGCACTTTTGAATTTTTCCACTCCTAACTAAAAATTACTTCCATTCCAGCCCCAGTTACTGGTTCCAAAATACGCTGCATACACCGCGTTTCCTGGAATTCCAAGCTGAGCATTCAGAATCTCACAAAGCTTTGCTGTCATTTTATCACTCTGACCTGCATCAACTGAACCAAGAACTTTGATTTCAACAAATGCACCTTTTTCTAATTTCTTTCCGCCAAAGTACAAATCCTGATTATCAACAAGATTGATCATAAGATAACTTTCTGGTTTTCCCATGATGCTGATTGCTTTTCCAAGTTCAGCTTTCAATACATTTCTTTTTTCTTCCGGGAGACTAACTGTAGTCTCAACTTTAATCATTGGCATAGCGATTTTATCCTCCTAAATAAAAATCGATAAACGGACATGTCATAGGCTTTAAGATAGCCGAAGGCGTACGTGCCTTGACTCGTCGTATTGAAACGTGATGTATTCCTTTAATCATTCTCTAACACCCGCAAACTTCATGCT
>JAKSTQ010000029.1 GCA_024402475.1 Treponema sp.
AAAGAGAAGCCAGCAGGATCAGGGCGGTATCGCTGAGATCGAAGCTCCTCTTAATATTTCTAATGTAGCAATCGTATGTAAAAAATGCGGTCCTACAAGAATTGGTTATAAGCTTGACGGCGACAAGAAAATTCGTGTTTGCCGCAAATGTGGAGAAAAATTGTAATGGCAAATTACATACCTCGGCTTAAGAAAGTCTATAATGACACTATCGCTAAAGAACTCTACAAAGAGTTCAATTACAAAACACCAATGCAGATTCCTGCAATCAAAAAGATTGTAGTAAGCATGGGTATTGGCGAAGCTCTCACTAACAAGAAACTTCTTGATGCTGCAGTAACTGATCTTACTCAGATTACTGGACAGAAAGCGGTTAAAACAAGAGCTAGAAAAAGTATTGCTAACTTCAAACTTCGTGAGGGCGCAGAAGTAGGCGCTATGGTAACACTTCGTGGTCCAATTATGTATGAATTCTTGGATCGTCTTATTAACGTAGCATTACCACGCGTAAAGGATTTCCGCGGTATCAAAGCAACAGGTTTTGATGGACACGGAAACTTCTCTTTTGGTATTACAGAACAGATCATCTTCCCAGAAATCGACTTTGATAAAATCACTAAGATTGCTGGTATGAACATCACTGTTGTAACTAGTGCAAAGACAGATGCTGAAGCAAAAGCTTTGCTTACCAAATTTAACATGCCTTTCAGAAAGTAGGTGAGAAAGTATGGCTAAAAAATCATTGATTATTAAAGCTGCACGCGATCCTAAGTACAGCACACGTAAGTACAATCGTTGTCAGCTTTGCGGTCGTCCAAAGGGATATCTTCGTAAGTTCAAGATGTGCCGTCTTTGCTTCCGTAAGTATGCAAGTGAAGGCTTGTTACCTGGTGTAACAAAATCTAGTTGGTAGTGGTAGGAGAAAGAAAATGAGTGCATCAGATCCAGTAGCAGACATGCTCACAAAGATCCGTAATGCGGCACAGGCCCGCCACGAAAAGGTAGATATACCTGTTTCCAAACTTAAGTTGGAAATCGTGAAAATCCTGAAAACTGAAGGTTATATTAAGAACTTCAAAAAGGTTCAGGAAGATAACAAAAATGTTATCCGTATTTTCCTGAAATATGATGAGGCAAACGCTCCTGTAATCCACGGTCTTGAAAAGATTTCAAAACCTGGACGTCGCGTTTACTCTGGCTATAAAGACTTGCCACGTATCCACAATGGATATGGTACAGTTATCGTTTCAACTTCTTCAGGCGTTACAACTGGTAAAAAAGCTGCTGAAAAGATGGTTGGCGGTGAATTGGTTTGCACAATCTGGTAATAGGGGGAATTTATGTCTAAAATTGGTAAACTTCCTGTAGCTGTTCCAGCTGGTGTAACAGTAACAATCGCTGATAACTGTATCACTGTAAAAGGACCTAAAGGTGAACTTAAACAGGCATTCAACTCAAATGTAACTATCGAACAGAAAGGTACAGAACTTGTTGTTAATGCTAAAGACGGTTCAAAAGCTGCTCAGGCTGCTCATGGTCTTTACAGAAACCTTGTGTTCAACATGGTTAAAGGTGTTACAGATGGCTTTTCTAAGACACTTGTTATTACAGGTGTAGGTTTCCGTGCTGAAGTTAAAGGTAAGGAACTTGTAATGAACCTTGGTTACTCAAACGACTTCGTTGCAGTAATCCCAGATGATCTTACAGTTACTACTGACCCTGCCGGAAAAGTTATCATCTCTGGTATCGATAAGCAGCGTGTTGGTGAATTCAGTGCGCAGCTTCGCTCATTGCGTGAACCTGAACCTTATAAGGGAAAGGGTATTCGCTATGAAACTGAAGTTATCAGACGCAAAGTCGGTAAGACTGGTGTTAAATAAGGTGAAGCTATATGTTTAAGAAACTGAATGACAAAGACAGAAAACGCCTTCACAGAAAGATTCATATTCGTAAGTCTGTTTATGGTACAGCTGAACGCCCACGCATGACAGTAACTCGAAGTAACAAGAACCTCTTTGTTCAGGTTATTAATGATGACGAGGGAAAAACTCTTGCTTCTATTTCTACAATGGAAAAAGAATTTGCTGCTCTTAAGCCTAATACTGAAGGAGCAACAAAGCTCGGTGAAGCAATCGGTGCACGCCTTAAGGAAAAGAATATCACAGCTATCGTATTCGATCGTAACGGATATCTTTATCACGGTGTAGTAAAGGCCCTTGCAGATGGAACCCGCTCTGCCGGGATTCAATTCTAGGAGACAGTATGGAACACCAGAATAAATTTGATAAAGATCCAAAAGAGAAGGAGTTCGTTGAAAAACTCGTTACTCTTAAGAGAACTTCTAAGACAGTTAAAGGCGGACGTCGTATGTCTTTCTCTGCTCTTACAGTTGTTGGTGACCAGAAAGGTCGTGTAGGTTACGGATTCGGTAAAGCTAATGATGTTTCAGAAGCTATTAAAAAGAGTATCGACCGTGCTAAGAGAAACCTTGTAACTATGCCTTTGAAAAATGGAACAATTCCACACGATATCATTGGTAAATACAAGAGTTCTGAAGTACTTCTTAAACCTGCTTGTTCCGGTACTGGTATTATTGCCGGTGGTGCTGTTCGTGCAATCATGGATGCAGCTGGTGCTACAGACGTTCTTTCTAAGTCTTTGGGCTCAGGAACATCTGTAAATGTTGTACGTGCAACATTCGATGCTATTGAACACTTGATGAACGCAGCTACTGTTGCTAAAAACAGAGGTAAAACTCTGGATGAAATGTGGGGTTAATCGATGAAACTTAAGATTACACTTACAAAAAGCAAAATCGGTCAGAAACCAGCTAAAGTTGCTACAGTACGCAGCCTTGGTTTGAAAAAGATTGGTTCTTCAGTTGTACAGGAAGATACACCTGCTATTCGTGGTATGGTTGCTTCTGTAGCTCATCTCGTTAAAGTAGAGGAGATTCAGTAATGGCAGAATATAATCCACAGTTGTCAGCT
Source organism: Treponema sp. (assembly GCA_024402475.1). Classification (GTDB taxonomy): domain Bacteria; phylum Spirochaetota; class Spirochaetia; order Treponematales; family Treponemataceae; genus Treponema_D. The sequence continues at coordinate 2,991 of JAKSTQ010000029.1, forward strand.
CCTAAAGGTGCTAACAAAAAGAAGAGAATCGTAGGTCGTGGTTCTTCATCTGGCCGTGGTTCTACAGCAGGACGCGGTAATAAAGGTCAGCAGTCACGTTCAGGCGGAAAAACATACATCGGTTTCGAAGGTGGTCAGATGCCTTTGTTCCGTCGTATCGCACAGCGTGGTTTCTCTAACTATCCTTTCAAAAAGGAATACACATGTTTCAATGTTTGTGAACTTGAAGCTAAGTATGCTGATGGAGAAACAGTTGACGTAACAACACTCAAAGCTAAGGGACTTCTCAAAGGTAAAGACCAGTTGATTAAGATCCTTGGTGATGGTGAAATCACAAAGAAACTTACAGTTAATGTAGATAAGGTTACTGAATCAGCTAAAGCTAAAATTGAAAAAGCTGGCGGATCAGTTACTCTTGCTGCAGCAGAAAACAAATAGTTTGGAGTTAAAAAATGGCAGGCAACTCAATTGTTAATATGTTTAAAGTAAAAGAGCTTCGTAAACGTTTATTGTTTACATTGCTTGTATTGGCTGTATATCGCTTGGGATGCGTTCTCACAATTCCTGGTGTTAATGCCTCAGCATTGCTTACTTACTTTGAAGAACTCGCTCGCCAGAACAAAAACTCTTTCTCTAGCTACATGGACTTCTTTGTTGGTGGTGCCTTTTCTCAGTTCTCTGTGTTCATGCTTGGTGTAATGCCTTACATCTCAACACAGATTATCATGCAGCTTTTGCTCATCGTTTTCCCTTCTCTTAAGAGAACAATTCAGGAAGACGGTGGTCAGCAGAAGATGGCTGCCTGGACAAGAATCGGTACCATCTTTGTATGTCTCATTCAGTCTTATGCTGTAACAGTATATGCAAAGAATATTGGAGTTGTATCCATCAACAATGAAGTAGCATTCAAGATGCTCACAATGTTGACTGTTACCACAGGTTCTATGATTACAATCTGGCTCGGTGATCAGATTACAGCACGCGGTATTGGAAACGGTATTTCTATTCTTATCTTTTCTGGTATCGTTGCTCGTATTCCTAGCGCTGTTTCTCAGATGGTAACTCAGATTAAGAACGGTGGTAACTTTGTATTCGTAATTGTAGCTATTGTAATTTTTGTTGCAATTATTGCGCTCGTTGTTTTTGAAGAAGGCGGCGAACGTAAGATTCCTGTTAACTATGCAAAACGTGTAGTTGGCAGAAAAATGTATGGCGGTACAAGCACCTACATTCCGTTTAAAGTAAACCCTTCAAACGTTATTCCATTAATCTTCGCTTCTTCATTCCTTGCATTGCCTAATCAGATTGTTCAGTCTGTAGCAGCTAATGAAAACGGAGCTCCTAAATGGGTAACAACACTTTCTCGTATGTTGAATCAGGAAAGCATTGTTTATAACGTTGTATTGGTAGTTCTTATCATCTTCTTTGCATACTTCTACACCCAGGTTACACTTAACCCTACAGAAATCGCAAAGCAGATCCGTGAGAATGGCGGCTCCATTCCTACAGTAAGAGCTGACAAAACGGAAGAATATCTTCAGAAAATCTTGAATCGTCTTGTATTACCTGGATCATTGTTCCTTGCAGCAATTGCAATCATTCCAACTTTGATTATGATTATTTTCAAGTTCCCACAGTCAGTAGCAATGTTGATGGGTGGAACTTCACTTATCATCATGGTTGGTGTAGCAACTGACACAATGGCCCAGATAGAAGCACTTCTTAAAATGCATCATCAGGATGGATTTGTTAAGAAGGGAAAGATTCGTTCACGAAGTCTTTAAAAATTTTGTGAATAAGCACTAGATTAAATATAGAAGAATGTGATATATTTATCGGACTTGATTGTAGTTCATTGCGAACTGCCATAATCAAGTTCGGATATCACTTTTTTCTAAGGGGACTTTAATGAAAGTACGAACTAGCGTAAAGCCCATCTGCGACAAGTGTAAGGTAATCAAAAGAAACGGAGTAGTCCGTATCATTTGTTCTAACCCTAAACATAAGCAGCGCCAGGGCTAAGCTCAAGGAGTATTAAATGGCTCGAATTGCGGGAGTTGACCTCCCTAATAAACATGTTTGCATTTCTTTGACTTACATTTATGGTATCGGTCGCGCATCTGCTATGGCAATTTGTGAAAAAGCAAAAATTGATCCAAATGCAATGGCTAACGATCTTTCTCAGGAAGAACTGGGAAGAATTCGTGAAGTAATCGATGCAGAATATAAGGTTGAAGGACGTCTTCGTTCAGAAATTGGTCTTAACATCAAACGTCTTATGGATATTGGTTGTTATCGTGGACTTCGCCATCGCAAGGGTCTCCCATGTCGTGGACAGAGAACACGTACCAATGCTCGTACTCGCAAGGGTAAGAAAAAGACTGTTGCTAATAAGAAAAAGGCATAAGGCAGAGGTAAGTTAAATGGCTACTGTAAAGAAGCGTAAAGAAAAGAAAAGTGTCTATGAAGGTAACGTTTACATTCAGGCAACTTTCAATAACACTATCGTAACAATTACCGATATGAAGGGTAATGCTCTTTCATGGGCATCTTCTGGCGGTCTTGGATTCCGCGGAGCAAAAAAATCAACTCCGTTTGCCGCACAGTCTGTTGCTGAAACAGCTGTTCAGAAGGCAGTAAGCTACGGCTTGCGTGAAGTTCACGTATACGTAAAAGGACCAGGAGTAGGTCGTGAAAACGCTATCCGCTCTTTGGGTGCTTTGGGCCTTAAGGTTAAATCAATTTCTGATGTTACACCTATTCCACACAATGGATGCCGCCCACGTAAGACTCGCCGTATGTAGTTTTAGGAGATTTTGAATAATGGGAAAAAGCACACAGCCTATCTTAAAAAGATGCAAAGCTCTCGGAATTAATCCAAGAGTTATGGGTTACGATAAAGATCCAAAAAGAAATCAGAAAGAAACAAGAAAAAAGAAGACTGAATACGGAACACAGTTGAACGAAAAACAGAAAGTTCGTTTTATCTACGGTGTTCTTGAAAAGCAGTTCAGAAACTACTATGCTTTGGCAACAAAAAAGCAGGGTGTTACTGGTGAAGTTCTTCTTCAGATTCTTGAATCAAGACTTGATAACGTAATCTTCAGACTTGGTTTTGCTAAGACACGTAATCAGGCAAGACAGATGGTAAATCATGGTCATGTTTGTGTTAACGGAGCAAAAGTAGATATTCCATCATTCCTCGTAAAGGTTAATGATGTAATTACAATCAAAGAAAACAGCCGCAGCAAAGGTATCAAAGTAATTTGTGCTAAAGCAGGCGACCGCGCTACTCCAGCTTGGCTTGAAGTTGATCGCGATAATTTCTCTGGTAAAGTAACTGCTTTGCCTACAAAAGCTGACATCGACTATGAAGTTAAAGAAAACCTCATAGTAGAATTCTATTCTAGATAATTAAAAGAGGGGTTTAGATGGCTCGCAAAAATCTGCTTAAAGGTTTTAAAAAACCAAAAGGCATTACATTTGAGCATCTCGAAAATGATCCGGACCACGGAAGATTCGTTGCTTATCCATTTGAAACAGGATTTGGAACAACTGTCGGAAACACACTCCGTCGTGTTCTTCTTTCTTCTATCCAGGGATATGCAATTTCTTCAGTACGTATTACTTCGTATGATGCTGAGGGTGTTCCTCATGTAATTTCCAGCGAATTTGATGCAATTCCTAGTGTTGCAGAAGATACATTGGAAATCTTGAATAGCTTGAAACAGATACGTTTGCGCCTTCCTGAAGATGTTGAACAGGATACTATCCTCTACGAATTCAAAGGTCCAGGTACTATTAAGAGTGATGACTTTGAAAAAGAAGGTCAGCTTGAAGTAATGACTAAAGATCAGCTCATCTTTACAATGATGGATGATGCTCGTCTTGATGTTGAAATTCAGGTAGACTTTGGACGTGGTTACGTTCCTGCAGAAGTAAATGCAAACTACATTGAAGTACAGGGTACAATTTCAATGGATGCAATCTTTACTCCTATCCGTAAGGTAAAATATTCTATTGAACCTTGCCGTGTAGGGCAGAGAAACGACTACGATAAACTCATTCTTGAAATTTGGACTGACGGAACTATTGCTCCAGATGATGCATTGGCAGAAGCAGCAAAAATTGCTAAAGATCATTTCTCAATTTTTGTTAACTTCAATGACAATGAAGTTTCTAGTGGTGAAGATCTTGATGAGGGAGACGAACAGGTTCGTGCTTTACTCAACACTCCTGTTGAAGAGCTTGAATTGTCAGTTCGTTCTTCAAATTGTCTGAAGAATGCAAACATTCGCACAATTGGTGAATTAACTAAAAAGACAGAAGATGACATTGCAAAGACAAGAAACTTTGGTAAAAAGAGTTTGACTGAAATCAAAGAAAAGCTTCTTGAATGGAATCTTACACTTGGAATGACTGATTATAGTCATCTCAAAAACGCTGTCAAAATGAATAAGAAAAAGGAAGAAACAGATGAATCATAAGATTGGTTTTAATCCGCTTTCACGTACAACAGCACATCGTCGTGCAATGTCACGTAACATGGTAACTTCACTTTTCAGATTTGAACGCATTACAACAACTAAAGCTAAGGCTTTGGAAGTACGTAGAGCAGCTGAAAAACTTATTACCAGAAGTAAGGTTGACAGTGTACATAACCGTCGCGAAGTAGCTAAGTTTATTCAGGACGAAAAAGTTCTTAACAAACTTTTTACTGAAATCGGTCCTCGTATGAAGGAACGCAATGGTGGTTATACAAGAGTTCTTAAGCTCGGTTTCCGTCAGGGAGACGCAGCTGATGTTGTAATTCTTGAACTGGTTGACTACAAATTAGATGAAGAATCTAATAAAAAAGAAAAGACCACTGCTCCTAAAGCAGCAAATAAATAAGGAGTAAGCTATGTCTAAATCACATCGTGGAACTGGCGTTCGTACATTACCAAATCACGGACGCGGAACTTGTGCTATCTGCAAAAAGGATGGAGTTAAAACTCTTTACGAAAAAGAAGTAGATGGTAACAAAGTAAAGATTTGCAAGATTTGTAATGCAACTCTTAAGAATAAAGAAAGAAAAGCAGCAAAAGTTGCTGCAGCTGCATCTGCTGAAGAAGCACCTGCTGAAGCATAAGGTTTAATCTTTATTCCCAACCCACTCTTATGTATAGAGTGGGTTTTTTATTTTTAAATTGCAGATAACCGTATAAAATTCATAATTTTTCAAAAAAAGCGCAGTAATTATTGAAATTCAACTGAAAGTTTTATATATTATTAAAGTTGTTTACTAATATGGAGGTTACTCAAATGAAAAAATCAGTAAACTTTGGTGTGCTCGCATTGGCAGCTCTTTTGTCTTTGGGCACAATCGGTTGTGGAAACAGCAACTCTAATGAAGTTGTAATTGGTGGTATTTTCCCACTTTCTGGTGGTGTTGCTGTTTATGGTGTTGAATGCAAAAACGGTATTGATCTTGCAATTGAAGAAATCAACGCTGCTGGTGGTATTGATGGTAAAATGATCAAACTTATCAGTGAAGATGATGAAGGTAATCCAGACAAGACAGTTAATGCATACCAGAAACTTACTTCTAAAGATGGTGCTAAATTCATTATTGGTTCATTGACATCTGGTTGTACACAGGCTATTACAGCTCGTGCTCAGGCTCAGAAAGTAATTCAGATTGCTCCTGCTGCAACAGCTCCAGCAATTACTGATGCTGGTGATTACATTTTCCGTGTATGTTTCATTGACCCATTCCAGGGAACAGTTGGTGGTATCTTTGCTGCTGAAACTTTGAAAACAACAAAAGCTGCTATTCTTTATGACTCTGGTAATGATTACTCAGTTGGTCTTACAGAAAACTTTGAAAAAGCTTTCACAAGTAAAGGTGGAAAGATTGTTGCAAAAGAAGCTTACATTACAAATGATAAAGACTTCAATGCACAGCTCACAAAAATCAAAAATGCTAACCCAGATGTAGTATATCTTCCAGATTACTACGGTACAGTTGCTTTGATCGCTTCTCAGCTTCGTGCTGCTGGAATCAACACACCTATCGTAGGTGCTGATGGTTGGGATGGTCTTACAGCTAATGCTGGTAAAGAAGTTCTTAACGGATTCTACTCTAACCACTACGCTGCTGACTCTACAGAAGAAAAAGTAGTTAATTACGTAGCTGCATTCAACAAGAAATATGGAAAAGAACCTAACTCTTTTGCTGCTCTTGGTTATGACGCTGTTTACCTCTTGAAAGATGCTATTCTTAAAGCTGGTTCTACAGACGCTGCTGCTGTTAAAGATGCTCTTTCTACTATTGAAGGTGATTATGTAACAGGTCACCTTACATTCGACGAAAAACACAACCCTATCAAATCTGCTGTTATGGTTGAAATCGTTGAAGGTGAAAACAATACACTTAAGACAGTTTACAAAACAACTGTTAATCCATAGTTTCTGCGCTTAAAGCGTGATTTTTGGTGAACAAAGGAGTTCTCCCGTTAATGGAGGACTCCTTTTTTTTATGCTCTTGAGGTAAGTCTTAATTGTATAAAAAAGGATAATTTAGTATAATTATTTGGTTATTTTTTATTGTAAAAAGGTGAGATTCATGGATTTTGACGTATTTTTACAACAGCTGGTTAATGGGCTTTCTCTGGGTAGTATTTACGCCCTTATTGCTCTTGGCTATACAATGGTTTATGGAATTGTAAAACTCATTAACTTTGCTCATGGTGATATCATGATGATGGGAGCATATGCCGGGTATTTTGTCCTTATCTGGCTTGGACCTTCTGTTCCTTCTTTTTTGCTTGCAATGTTTGTAGCAATGGTTTTCTGTGCATTCCTTGGTATGGGAATTGAACGACTTGCATACAGACCTTTGCGTAATGCTCCACGACTTAATTCTTTGATTACTGCAATCGCAGTTGAACTTATTCTGCAGAATATGATGCGCGTTCTTCCATTTGTTGGACCAAACCCTCGTAAGTTCCCTTCGCTTGTTCTTGATGACATTGCAATTGGCAGTGTAAGAATTGAAGGTGTAAAAGCAATGGTTATTATTTTTTCAGTGCTTTTGATGATTGGACTTTACGTGCTTGTAAATAAAACAAAAACTGGTAAAGCAATGCGTTCTGTTTCTTATGATCTTCAGGCTTCGAGCCTTATGGGTATCAATGTTAACGGAACTATTGGAATTACTTTTGCAATCGGTTCAATTCTTGCTGGTGCCGGTGGTGTTCTTTATGCAAATGCTTATCCTTCTATTGACCCTGTAATGGGTTATATGCCTGGCCTTAAGGCTTTCGTAGCAGCGGTTCTTGGTGGAATCGGTTCTATTCCTGGTGCGATGGTTGGTGGTGTACTTTTAGGTATTGCAGAAACTATGGTAAAAGGATACGGTCCAAGTTCGTATGCGGATGCAATCAGTTTTAGTATTTTGATTGTTATTCTTCTTGTTAAGCCTACTGGTATTCTTGGTAAGAAGTCAGTGGTTAAGGTTTAATGGAGGGTACTGATAATGAATAAGAATATTTTGAAATCATATCTGGCTCCTGGAATCAGTGCACTGGTTCTGGTTCTTGTTCCTGGATTTTTAATTAAAGCTGGTCTTTTGTCGCCATATACTGGACAGGTTTTTGTACTTGGCGGTATCAATGCAATTATGGCTTTGAGTGTAAACATGATTTGTGGTATTACAGGTCAGCTTTCACTTGGACAGGCTGGATTTATGGCAATCGGTGCGTATTCAACAATTCTGCTGAATACACATTTTGGTATTCCACTTGTTGTTGCTGTTATTCTTAGTGCTTTTATTACAGCACTTTTTGGTATTTTAATCGGATTCCCAACCCTTAAACTGGAAGGTGACTATCTTGCTATTGTAACTTTGGGTTTTGGTGAAATCATTCGTGTAATTCTGATTAACCTTAAGTCTTTGACTGGTGGTCCAAACGGTATGCAGTTTAATACAATTTTGACTTTTGATATTGGATTTGCTTACTGGGCGATTATCGGAGTTCTTGCACTGATTGTAATTCTTACACAGAACTTTATTCGTTCAACTTATGGACGTGCAATTCTTGCTGTACGCGAAGACCCCATTGCTGCAAACTCAAACGGTATCAGTGTTTTCAAATATAAGATGATCGGATTTGTAATTGCTTCTGCGATTGCCGGTATTTGTGGTGCTCTTTATGTATGTCAGATTGGATTCATCAAACCTGAACAGGCTAGTTTTACAAAGAGTATCGACTATCTTATTTTTGTTGTTCTTGGTGGTATGGGGTCTACAACCGGTAGTATTCTGGCTGCCTTTGTTTTGACTTATCTTCAGGAATTTCTGCGATTCCTGCAGGATTATCGTCTGCTCTTCTATCCTGTTCTTTTGATTATTGTAATGATCTTTAGACCTCAGGGACTTTTGGGAACTAAAGAACTGAAGTTTGCGAAATTCCCGTCGGATGTTAAAAACTGGGTTTTGGGAATCAAATCAAAATTCGGTAAAAAGGAGGCAAAGTAAATGGCAGATAAAAAACTTGTTCTTGAAGCCAATGATGTAAGTATCGTATTTGGTGGCCTCCGTGCTGTTAGCGGATTCAACTGTGATCTGTATGAAGGTGAACTTTGTGGTTTGATTGGTCCTAACGGTGCCGGAAAAACTACTGTATTCAATATGCTCAGCGGTGTTTATACTCCAACTGAAGGTCAGATTACTTTCTGGGATAAAAACGGAAGGGCAGTTGTTATAAATAAAAAGACTCCTGCAAACCTTAATAAGCTTGGTATTGCAAGAACTTTCCAGAACATTCGTCTTTTCAATAATCTTTCTGTCAGTGACAATGTAAGAATCGCGCTGCACAATTCAAGACAGATTAATTTCCTTGATGTACTTTTCAGAACTTCAAGATTCCGTCACGATGAAATTCGTATGACTCAGAGAGTTGAACAGCTTCTGGAACTGTTCGGAATTAAAGAAAAGAAAGATGAACTTGCCGGGAACCTTCCTTATGGTGAACAGCGAAAACTGGAAATTGTTCGTGCTCTTGCAAGTAATCCTCGTCTTCTTTTGCTTGATGAACCTGCTGCCGGTATGAACCCTCAGGAAACAGAAGAATTGATGAATCTTATTGCATTTATCAGAAAGGAATTCCATATTACAATTCTTTTGATTGAACATGATATGAAACTTGTTATGGGAATCTGTGAAAAAATTATGGTACTTGATTATGGCCGAATTATTGCTTGTGGCAAACCTGAAGATATCAAGAGTAACCCACAGGTAATCAAAGCATATCTTGGTCAGGAGGCGCTCGATGCTTAAGGTTAAAGATCTTAACGTTTCTTACGGTGCAATCAAGGCGTTGCGCGGAATCAGTTTTGATGTAAGTAAGGGAGAAATTATTACCCTTATTGGTTCAAACGGCGCCGGTAAAACAACAACTTTACATGCTGTAAGCAACATTATTAAAAAGGTAAGCGGTACAGTTGAATTTGAAGGTCAGGATATCACTAATATGAGTCCTGATCAGATTGTAAAGATGAATCTTATTCAGGTTCCGGAAGGCCGACGAATTTTCCAGAATATGAGTGTAAAAGAAAATCTTGAAATGGGTGCCTTTACCCGTAAAGATACAAAAAACATTAAAAGCGATATGGAAATGGTATTTGATCTTTTCCCACGCCTTAAGGAACGTATCAGACAGGTCAGCGGAACTTTAAGTGGTGGAGAACTTCAGATGCTGGCAATGGGACGCGGTCTTATGGCACGCCCAAAACTTTTGCTTCTTGATGAACCAAGTATGGGACTTGCTCCGATTTTTGTTGATGAAATTTTTAATATCATTCAGAAAATCAATTCAACAGGAACAACAATTCTCCTTGTAGAACAGAACGCATTTAAAGCTCTTTCTATTGCGAACCGTGCTTATGTTCTTGAAACTGGTGAAATCATTAAGTCCGGTGATGCTAAAGAACTTGCTAAAGATCCTGCCGTAAAAGCAGCATATCTTGGTGGCTAAAAAATTTGCTTTTTTAGCAAAAAGGATTTAAATTTATAAGAGAGGTGAATTATGTTTATCAAATATGTAATGCGTACAAATATTATTTCATGTACTCCTGAAACCTCTGTTGCAGAAGCCCATGAAATTATGAGAAAGAATAATATTTCTAAGCTTCCTGTTGCTGATCATGGAAAACTTGTAGGTATCGTAACAAAAAACGATTTGAATAAAGCAACTCCTTCTGATGCGACTACTCTTGATATGTGGGAAATTTCTACATTGCTGACAAAAATCACAATGAAGAAAATTATGTCTGCAAATCCTGTTTCTGTTGGTCCGGAAGAAGTAGTTGAAGAAGCTGCCCGTCTTATGGTTGATAATCAGGTTGGTTGTCTTCCTGTAGTAAAAGATGGTGCTCTTGTCGGTCTTGTTACAGAAAGCGATCTGTTCCATCTGTTTACTGATATGTTCGGTGCCGGTAAAGAAGGCGTTCGTGCAACATTCCTTTTGAATGATGAACCTGGACAGATTGGTAAAGTTGCAGAAGGCGTATCAAGAGAAAACGGAAATATTATCAGTGTTGTAACTTCTGAAGTTCCTAACCAGAAAGAAAAGATGATTACAATGAAGGTTGCTGATATTTCTCTTGAAGCACTTAAAGCTATTCTTGAAGGCTGCGGCAAGGTAGAAGACATCCGTCAGTTCTAATTTTTAAGAAATTGATGGACGCTTCGAAGAAATCATTTTACATTGACAAATTTATTCGCAATTATCCTTCTGAGTTCACAATCAAGGAATTCATGCGTTTCCTGAATGTGACTGGTGAAAAAGTTACCAAAGAAGAAGCTGAAGAAATTCTTGAAGCAAGTCCTTATATTTTTGTTTCAGGCAAGAAAAGCTATCTGACTCATGCGGGGGCTTTTTCTCTTGGCGTGTTCAGTTTTATGCCGTCTCAGGAAGAAGTTGAGGCGGGGGCTTTTGTTCCCGGGCACCGTTGCATTCCTTTTACAGATTTTGACATGTATTCCTTTGACCTGACTTTTGTTTTTGGCGAAAAAAAGTTGAAAAAAGTCAGACATGAGTTTTCGAGGGAATTTGCGCTTGAGAATTTTGTTCTGTATGGCGAAGAATTTGAAGTCCAGTATATTGCAAGTGATCCTGCGATGAACGGGTACAGCCTTTCTGACAGTGATTTTGAATTGCCTGCCCGTGTAAATCTTTCCTGTTTTGATTTCAATAAAATTAAAGAAGAATACGGCTTTTCATATGGTGACCGTTTTGAATGTATGGTTACGGACTGGGATAAAGGCATTGTAGAAATTGTTCCTGTTATTCGTGGCGAAAAACTTCAGGTAAACAGCGGGGATCTGGGCAGAACAAAGTGGAATCATGATTTTGAAAAGGCGCTGATTAATATTTTTAACGAAATGGGTCCATGTGCTACCATTGATCAGCAGCTGGCTTTTGTTTTTTTGAATAATAAAAAAGAATTGATGGGCAGAAACTGTTCTTCTGTCATTGAATATCTTTCAAAATCGAAAGTCGTTGATTTTGAGTTTTATGGTGTTGAAACAAGATTGTGGTTTAAAGGAAAGGATGTTCCGGCTTTTGGACCATGGAATCAGGAATCCGGGGAGAATGAAATCTTCTGTAAGCCTGCAAATTTAAAATTCAACCTGCCTGAGTTCATTCTTGATGAATTTATCAAGGACTTTATTTTTGAAAAACGTCAGGATTTTGAAGAACTGATTGAAATTGCCTTTCCGCAGACCTTTTATATTCCTCCGGAAGACCGGCAGGAGTTAATATTGCACATCATAAATCGAAGTGGTATACTTAAAAAGGAATATAATTTGTTTGCTGATCAGCCTGTAGCAGAAATTCGTCATAAGGCGCTCGAGTTGTATTCAAAGGTTAATGAAATTGTATACAACATTGATCGTAATTGTGCCGGTTTTGAAACATACCCTCAGCAGGAACTGGTTATTCTGATTCAATTGTATACTCATACAACCAAAATGCTTGAAAGCATCGCTTTTGAAACAGCATATGTCAAGGCTGAATCAGGAACGATGATGGCATCTCTGGAAGGTATGTGCTTTCATTTTGAAGAGATTGAACCTAATTTGAAAAACGCGATTGAAACAAATAAAAAAGAAGATTTCACCGTTATTTAACGGGAGGGGAAAAAATATTATGGAAAGTAGTACAAACGATGAATTGTGGGATTTAATCGCCAGAGGCGGTGTTTTGCACGATGTAGATGGAACAACAACTTCAGAAATTTATAAAAATATTGTTGACCAGATACATATCCCTGAATCTGTAACTAAAGAAGGTGTATATACAGCACTATGCGATCGTGAACGTGTGATGAGCACGGCGGTTGGATATGGAATTGCACTTCCACACTGTAGAGGCACCATTCTTAAGGATAATAGTGAGCAGCAAATAACTGTCTGCTATCTTAAAAAACCAATTGATATGAGTGCACCTGACTCCAGATTTGTTTCTGTGATGTTTGTTCTCCTTACAGCCAACTCACAAACCCATCTGAAAGTGCTTTCATCATTGGCCGGACTTTTTAAGAACAGTGAGTTCAGACAGTTGCTCGAGAATCATGCTGATGCTGATGAGTTGATTAAAGCTGCTCAAGAAATCAAGTGAGGTTTTTTATGAACGAAAAAGGAATTGCAGCTGCCGCATTAAGTGTTCGCAGTCTTTCTATGGACGCAATCCAGAAGGCAAACTCAGGTCACCCTGGTCTTCCACTCGGATGTGCAGAACTGGCTAGTGTACTCTATGGAGAAATCCTTAAACACAATCCTGCAGATTCAAAATGGTCAGATCGTGACCGCTTTGTTCTCTCTGCTGGACATGGATCAATGCTTTTGTATTCTATCCTTCATTTGGCTGGATACAAAGTATCAATGGATGATATTAAAAATTTCCGCCAGGTTGGATCAATCTGTGCCGGACATCCAGAATATGGTGTAACTGATGGCGTTGAAGCAACTGGTGGTCCGCTTGGACAGGGTGTTTCTATGGCTGTTGGTATGGCAATGGCAGAAAGCATGCTTGCTGCCCGTTTTAATACAGAAAAACGTACAATCGTAGATCACTACACATACTCACTGGTTGGTGAAGGATGTCTTCAGGAAGGTGTTGCTTCCGAAGCTTGTTCACTTGCCGGAAATCTTAAACTCGGTAAACTGATCGTTTTCTATGATGAAAACAGAATCAGTATCGATGGTAGCACAGATATCACATTTACAGATGATATTGCTAAACGCTATGAAGCATACGGATGGCAGGTTCTTAAAGGTGACATGTACAATGTTAACCAGATTGTTAAGCTCACAGAAGAAGCTAAAGCAAACAAAGATCAGCCTACATTGATTATGCTTAAATCTGTAATCGGTAAAGGTGCTCCAAAACAGGGAACAGCTGACGTACACGGTGCTCCACTTGGAGTTGAAGGTTGTAAAGAAGCTAAAAAAGTTCTTGGTCTTCCTGAAGACAAAGACTTCTATGTTGTTCCTGAAGCATATGAATATTTTGAAGGTAAAAAAGCTCAGTGGGCAAAACAGCAGGCTGACTGGCAGGCTGAATTTGATGCATGGGCTTGTGAAAATCCTGATCTTAAGAAACAGTGGGATGCTTTCCACAGTGATGCAGCAACAGCAGATGTAGATGACTTTGAATACAAAGTTGGTGACTCATGTGCTACTCGTGATGCTTCTGGTAAAGCACTTAATGTAATTGCAGCCCGCTACGGAAACCTCGTTGGTGGTTCTGCTGACCTTATGGGACCTAATAAGACTGCATTCAAGTCTGATGAAGGTACTTTCAGTCCTGCAAACCGCAAGGGCCGCACAATTGAATACGGTATCCGTGAATTTGCAATGTCAACAGTATGTGCCGGTATCAGCCTCCATGGCGGTTTGCGTCCATTCTGTGCAACATTCCTTGTATTCTCTGATTACCTTAGACCATCACTTCGTGTAGTTTCTTTGATGAAACAGCCTGTAATCTATGTATTTACACACGACTCAATTTATGTTGGTGAAGATGGTCCTACACATCAGCCAATCGAAACAATGACAGCACTTCGTACAATTCCTGGTGTTCAGGTATTGCGCCCAGGTGACCCAGAAGAATCAATGGAAGCATGGAAAATTGCTTATGCTTCTAAAGATCATCCGGTATGTATGGCATTCACACGCCAGGCACTTGCTGTTTATCCAAAAGATGATGCTGACTGGAAAAATACAATGAAGAAGGGTGCATACATCGTTAAGACAGGTGATGCAACTCCAGATATCACAGTACTTGCTTCTGGTTCAGAAGTTAACATGGCTCTTAAAGCAGCTGAACTTGTTGCTGACAAGAAAATCCGCGTTGTTTCTGTTCCTGACCTTAAGGCATTTGAAGCACAGGACAAGGCATTCCAGGACAAAATCATCGGCGGTGCAAAACGCGTTGTTTGTACAGAAGCTGGTATCAGCATGGAATGGCTTCAGTTTGCAACTTCTAAAGAAGATGTATTCTGTATTGACCGTTTTGGTGAATCTGGTCCTGCAAACAAAGTTGCAGAATACCTTGGATTTACTTCAGAAAAACTTGCTGAACTTTTGAAAAAATAAGTTCTCTAAGCTTTATTTAGAGTGAATTGAAACCTTCCGATAATCGTAATATGAAACGAAATATCGGAAGGTTTTTTTTATTGTTTGCTGCTGTCCTGATTCTGGGGCAGGGAGCATTTGCAGTAGTTTATAAGAATAATGTTGAGGCTTCGTATTATGCCAATGCTTTTCATGGTAAAAAGACCAGTAACGGTGAACGGTTTAATATGAATGATTTAACCTGCGCACACAAGGAACTTCCTTTTAATACAGTGCTTAAGGTAACAAATCTGCGTAACGGAAAATCAGTTCAGGTGCGGGTAAATGACCGTGGACCGTTTATTAAAGGTCGTGAAATTGATTTGAGCCGGGCTGCTGCAGTTAAACTTGATATGATTAAAAGCGGGACTGCAAAAGTTAAACTTGAGGTCGTAAAATGGGGACCTGACACAAAGGCAAGTCGTCAGACTGCTCAAAAAGCGATGGCAAAGATGGGGCTTAAGTGGACAAATCCAGGTCCTACTACTGTAAAACCCGTTACAGTAAAACGTGAACCTGGAAGCCGTTGGGATATACAGCTTGGAGCATTTGAAGTAAAAGATAATGCAAAACAGTATGCTCAGAAAGTTTTGAAGTCAGGTATTAAAGGAATTGCAATTCAGACTGCAGGTGAAGTTTATAAAGTTGTTGTAAAAGATATTGCTGCAGAAGATCTGGCTAAGGTTGAACAGGAACTTTTGAACAAAGGCTATTCTTATACCATAAAGCCTCGTGCTATTGTAAAATGAAAAGGGCGGACTGCCAAAAAGGAGAAAAGCAGCCCGCCCCAAGGGAGTAGGAGGACCTTCAGAACCGTTATGGACCAGTTCTGAAGTATGGAATGTGGTTATTTATGCTACGTTAATCTGAATGCGTTTTGGTTCTTCCGGAGCCTTGCGCATTACTTTTACTGAAAGTACACCGTTTTTGAACGAGGCTGTTACATTCTGACCATCGATGTCTTTTGGAAGTGTAAAGCTGCGTTTGAAGCTTCTTGAACAGCGTTCTTTAAGAAGCCATTTTGTAATTTCTTTTTCTTCTTCTGACTCTGTTTTTTCAGAAGGTTCCTGTGTCTGTTTTGTTTCTTCATTTTTAGAAGCGATTGTAAGAACGTTCTGATTTAATTCAACATTGATGCAGTCCTGAGTCATTCCAGGAAGATCCATTTCGATGTTGTAAGATTCTTTTGTCTGTGTTACATCTACATCTGGTACCCAGTTTGTGCGTGCTGAGTCAAAGGCGTTTCCAAATACTGTGTTGAAAAGTGTGTCAAAAGTTGTGATTTCGTTCATTTTATTCTCCCGCCGCAAATGCGGCATTTAATTAAGTTTATCAGGTAAGATTTTTTATCTTACACCTTATATATTGCAATATTCGTGCCAAGTTTTATTAAAATCGAAAAATATTTAAAAAAAATTGAAAATTTATTGAAAAATTGAAAAATTTTCAGTTTTTATGCTGATTTCCGGCTTTTTCTTAAACTGGTTGAGTATGAATCAGGGTTGAGAGTGAAATTCCTCCGGTTAAAAATTAAACGATTCTAAACCGTAAAAAATTAAACCGGGTAAAATTTATACGCATATAACGTACTTTTGAATTAAATGAGTAAAAAATAGAATAAAATATTTTTGTAAACTGTGTAAAATAAATTGATTTTCTGTTAGAATAGAAACTGAAGTCAGGTTTTTCTGCCTGGCTTTAGTCGAAGTGACATTTAAGGTTCAATAAAATGCTTAATATTAATAACAATACATCTCATGTAAAACGTGAAATTCTTGTTCGCATTGCAAAACTTCAGCTTGAAGGTAAGCTTGCAGAGCGCGTTCAGTTTATTCCTCGTGAAATGGCTCCAAAGGATAAGGCTCCTTTTTATTGCTGTACTTATCATGACCGTCAGATTCTGAAGATGCGTGTTATGGCCCGTATGGGAATTTCTGTTGAATCTTATGATGAAGATAAACTTCTGTCGGATTATGCCACTGAAGCCCTTAAACGCAAGGCTCCAACCTGGCCTATGCTTACAGTTCTTCATGATGCATGTAATGCCTGTGTAAAAAGTCACTACATGGTTACCAATGCGTGTCAGGGATGTTTTGCACGCCCATGTATGATGAACTGTCCTAAGAAAGCAATTCATGTTGAACGTCATGCACATATTGATGAATCTTTGTGTGTGAACTGCGGACTTTGTATGCAGAACTGTCCATATCATGCAATTGTAAAAATTCCTGTTCCTTGTGAAGAAGCCTGTCCAGTCGGCGCAATTACAAAAGATGAAACAGGACGAGAAAGTATCGATTATCACAAGTGTATTTATTGCGGCAACTGTATGCGTGAATGCCCTTTTGGTGCCATGATGGATAAAAGCCAGCTTGTTGATGTAATTGCTCATATCATGCATAAGAAAAAAGTGGTTGCGATGTATGCGCCTGCAATTGCTTCTCAGTTCCGTGCTGCTCCTGGTCAGCTTGAAACTGTATTAAAGGAATGCGGTTTTTCAAAAGTTATGGAAGTTGCTCTGGGTGCGGATTTGACTGCAGAAAAAGAAGCAAAAGAATTTGAAGAGCGAATGGCTCGTGGTGACAAAATGATGACAACCAGCTGCTGTTCAGCTTATGTGCGTGCAGTTAAAATTCATGTTCCTGAATTAGCTGAATGTGTTTCTGAAACAAGAAGTCCGATGCATTACACTGCAGCTATGGCGAAGAAAGATGATCCTGACTGCGTTACTGTATTTATAGGTCCTTGTCTTGCCAAACGCCGTGAAGGTTTTGAAGATCCGGATGTTGATTATGTTTTGAGTGTTGAAGAAATTGCGGCGTTCTTTGAAGCTAAGCAGCTTGACGTTACAAAAGCTGAATGTGCTGTAATTGAAAATCCTCCGACTGTCAGTGCCCGCAATTTTGCTAAATCCGGCGGAGTCGCAGAAGCTGTTCGTCTGCGCCTTAAGGATGATTCGATCCTTCGTCCAACTGTAATTAACGGACTTGGTAAAGAAGGCATGAAAACCCTTATGATGTATGGAAAAATTAATTCCGGGGAAATTCCTTACAAGGAAGATACTCCAAACCTTATTGAAGTTATGGCCTGTGAAGGAGGCTGTATTGCAGGACCTTCGGTAATTACAAATCCAAAGGTTGCCGGGGTTCAGCTTGGTAAATACAGCGCAGAAGGTAATCCTGATAAAGGAAAATAACTTTTGAAAAAAATGATTCGTCCCTATTGACATTTTAGGAAGGAATCAATATTATAAAGGAACATTGCATTCCCCGATTGTGTAATGGTAGCACTTCAGATTCTGGTTCTGACTGTGGGGGTTCGAATCCTCCTTGGGGAACTAAAGCTGAACTTAATAGTTCAGCTTTTTTTATGCTGTTACAGCTTTTTTGTAACATCATCTGGCCCCGTCGAATATCGGTTTAGTTCGTGACCCTCTCAAGGTCGAAAGACGGGTTCGACTCCCGTCGGGGCTAAAAGGGAAAAGACTTTCAACACAGTTGAAAGTCTTTTTTTTTATGTTAAGAAGAGATTTAGGTAGATGGTCACGAACGTAGTTCGTGGCCAGTCTCAAGGGAGAAACCCTTGATCGGAAAGACGCTAAAAAAACGCGAGGCTCGCAGCGTTTTTTGCGTCTTAACGGGAAAA
>JAKSTQ010000003.1 GCA_024402475.1 Treponema sp.
CACATCAATTTTCATTTATATCATTATGCAGGAAATAATCCAGTGAAGTATGTGGACCCGGATGGAAGAATAACTATTAATGCAATTTGTTCTACGTTTATGAACAAAAGATCTGCAATACTTGGCATACAACCTAATAGAGGTGGTGAAGATCAACCCAAAGCCTTAACAATAGGAGGCTATGGGTGTGTCGTAACATTCTATGCACGATTAGCAAGTACTATTTCTGGGGAAGAAATAACCCCTGAAATGATAAATGACTATGCAATTAAGAACAATCTTTTTGAAGTTGATACAAGTGATTCTTATTATGATGTAACATTACTTTCACCAGAGGCTGGTGTAAAAGCTGTGAATGGTATCCTAAAAGAAAAAGGAATAACAAATGTATCACTAGATGTTGAAGATACCATATATTCATCAAATATGACATATATATGTAATACATTGAATAAATATGATTCGGATAAGAAAAATTACTATATCTATGGGCTTCGTATTGATAATAAACATACAATTAATTTAAATAAAGATTTTTCTAAGAGTAATCCATACACAGTTCTAAGAAATTGGTATTGCGAAAAAGAAACATCAAGAGTGAAATATAGAAGTGTAAATTATAATAATCCGACAATACTTTATATTTTCAAAGTTAATTTTAACAATGAGGCAGAATAAATGTATAAAATTTTAGTTTTAATATTCTCAATGTTTGTTTTCTTGTTTTCTTGTTCAAAAGAGAAAGGTGAAAAAATTGAAGTAGCATTGGATAGTAATGTTGATCAAGAGTTGGTAAATATTGCATCTGAAAATGAAGAAGTTAAGATTCCTGAAATTCCTGGCATTTCTTTAACAAACTCAAATAGGAATCTTTATCTTGAGTGGTTTAATCAATTATCTGATTTTGAAAATGTAGTAGGCAATACTGTAATTCAAAATCCATTCCGTGGATATTTGGCTAATTTCGAAAATATTGTGGTAATTAAAATTAAACATGAATTAAATGATATTGAAGAAGAATTGTACTTGGATAAAGGAATCCTATCAGAAACCAATGTAACTGATAGCGCATCTTTTGAGTTTCCTCGTAAAAAATATGTTTATGACAAGTTTAATAGAATAGTGGAAGAATTTAATTATGAAGGTAATACTATATATAACAAAATAAGGCATTTCTATTTTGAAGATCAAGATAAGAATCTCTATAGATTTTCAAAATATGAAAATTCAAAAGAATGGGATCTAATATGGAAGGAAGTAAAAATTGAAAATGGATACAAGCTGGAAATATATATTCCTTCTCAAAATAGCAATAATTATCTGAACGAACTCGATTATTCTATCTTGGCAGTAGTTGGAAATGAAAACAATATTTGCTTATTTGAAAAAAGAATGTCAGACAACAGAATTGAACAAACAAGTATTGCATATGATGAATTAAAAAGAGTTCATGAAATAGACGTCGTTGATAAAGTGTATGATGAAATAACATTTGAACGAAATCAAAAACTTGAATATTTAGATAATAAGCTTTCTAAAATACAGACTACTACTAAAAACAAAAAATTAGCTAAAAATTATTCTAGTATAAGTATTTATTCTAATTATGATGTTTTTGGAAATTGGTTAATGTGTACTAAAACAGGAGATATAGAAGAAATAACAACAAGAGAAATACTTTATTCTGAAGAAAATTAGTTGTAGTATTATTTACTATACTTTTATAAAATATCGTGACAAATTGTGATTTGTATGGCTAAGGCATAAAATGATATTAAACGATGCAGTTTTAGTTGATAGCTGCATCGTTTTGATATAAAATTTTTAGGGAAGGATGAAGAACTGCAGGTGAATTCTGCATAAGTGAGACGAAATTTAAGTTGATACACACATCAATTTTCATTTATATCATTATGCAGGAAATAATCCGGTAAGGTTTGTGGATCCGGATGGAAAGAAATTATATGTAAGTGGAACAAAAGCCTATATGGCAGCTGTTCAAAAAGAGCTTTCAAAATTATGTTCTGGTGCAATAATAAATTTTGATACAGGTGAAGTAACTTTATCATCATATTCAAAAAGTGTTAATCCAAAAGGTGCTGAATTATTATCTTCTTTAATAGAAAGTTCTCAAATTAATACTATTTCAATTGGAAATAGTATTTCTAAAAAAGGAAATTCTTGTGTAGAATATACTTCAGATTTAAGTCTTAAAGACGGTAAATACTATGGAAATGTTTCAGATGGCCCAAAGAATTCATTAATAAATTTCAACCCTGATAATTGGAATGGAGTGTATGATGATGAGGGCTCAAAATATAGGCCACCATTTGTCGGTTTAGCACACGAAATGGGACATAGTGAAGCAATTAATAATGGAACTCAAACACACGAGGAGTATGTTGAAATCCCAGGAACTACACCTAATAGTGAAAAGAATTCGCTTAAGTGGGAAAATTTAATTAGGAAAGAACATAATTTAATTCCAAGAAGTAATTATTTTTATAAACCTAAAGATTCATTGGAGGATAAATAAAAAATTATGAAGAAAAATAGTATTTTTATGATATCAACGATTATAATGATTATAACAAGTTGTAATATTGAAAACAATATACAGTTTTCTTTTAAAAAAATTCAAGATTTTTATTATAAACAACTTAGTTTTCCAAAAACAAATCATTGTGATCCATTCTATGTTTCAGAAGATTTTTTTAAATCTGTTGAGCAAAAACTGAATCAATTAATAAAGGAATCGAAATATTGTTCTGTATTAATTAAGAGTTCCATTGATAATGGGTTATGTGAAGTAGCGGCTCTATATGATTGCAAGAATGAGGTTTATTGTTATAATTGGACAGAAAATCAAGAAAGGCAAGAAAAGATTCATGATTCAAAAGCCTTAAAAATTCTTAAGAGTAAACCAAAAGAATTGATGATATTTAATGAATCTAATCTTCCGATTTTTGATGGAATTACTATATATGTAATTAAGAAAATTAATAATAAAACTTATTATTATGCTAATTATGAAGGTCCTATTGATGGTAATTACGCAGCTTTGATTGATTTGTTTAACAGGAATTTATAAAAACTACTAATAATAGTTTTTTATTAATTTATAACTATTTAGAATCTAGTGTTTTCAATTTAAAAGAAAACACTAGATTGCTTCTCCCACAAATTGAAATTGATGGGAGGAAAGCACTTAGAACTTGCTTAGGTTGCAAAAGTTTTTTCAGTAGTAAAGGAACTGGCTAGTAAAATATCACTTCTTTTAAAGAAGGAGATAACTCAACAACAGGATTGACTTATAAGATAGCGAAAAAACATATCTATATAAACAGAAAAATATTATTTTTTTTGATATAATGGGGGTTGATATGAATAATGAAAAAATAATAACTAAGGAAACAGAAATCGCACCTGAAATAACTCCAGACGCAGAAGATCAAATTTCAATTGCAGAAAAAAACGAACTAGAAGTTGAAGAAGAAGAATTATATTCTCCTGGAATGGGGCCTGTAATTGTAAAACCATATAACACAAAATTTGTCGATATTACTTATGATAATCTTTCTATGAGCAATTTGGTTGATAGATTCAAATATGATGAAATTGAACTTCAACCAGATTATCAACGTAAAGGTGGCTTATGGTCAGAGGCACAGAAAAGTCGATTGATAGAATCTATTTTAATCAGTATTCCTCTTCCATTTTTTTATTTTGATGTAAGAAATGATGAAAAATGGGAAGTTGTGGATGGACTTCAAAGACTTACTTCACTGCGTGAATTCATATATGACAAAAAACTTGTATTGAGTGAGCTAGAGTATCTCACTGAGCTTAACGGAAAAAAATTTGATGAATTACCCCGTACATATCAGCGTAAACTGAATGAAAGTAATTTCTTTGCTTATCTGATTCGTGAAGGAACTCCTGATGATGTTATGATGAATATTTTCCGCCGTATTAATACAGGTGGAATTCCGCTTGAACCAGGAGAAATTAGAAATGCCTGTTTTAGAGGTGCTGCATCTAATCTTGTAAAAGCATTAGCAGAATGTGAAAATTTTAAAACTGCTACTAGGAATACAATTCATACTAATCGCATGGAAGATAGAGACTTAGTTACAAGGTTTTTAGCATTTTATTTGCAAGATTATTTTGATTATCAAGGAAATATGGATTTATTTTTAGATAATGTACTTTCCTCAATAAAAGCAAAAAGTAATGAAAAGATTTGGACTAAGGCAGATTCTGACAAAGTAATTAATGCTTTTGACAACTCAATGAAACTTTGCATTGAGTTATTCGGAAAATTGGCTTTCAGGAAGATGCAAAAAAATAAGGATGGAACTTTAGCATACCGATACGGAAAAATCAATAAGTCTATGTTCGAATGTATTTCTGCAAGTTTTGCAAGACTTTCTGCAGAAAAGCAAAATAAATTAATTATGAATAAAGAAAATTTTGAAAAAGCATTTATTTCACTTTTTGAAGGTGAATTTTATACTTGTGTTAACAGTGCCACTGGTACCGTTGAACATGTTAGAGGCAGATATGAATCTTTAGATTCATTTATCACTAAGTTTTTGGAGGAATCATGTTAAATTATTATCATATTAAAAATTTTAAGTCCCTTAGAAATGTTGATATTACACCAACAAATTTGAATCTCATGCTTGGGTTGAACAGTATGGGTAAATCATCTGTTATGCAATCATTATTGTTATTGCGCCAGAGTTATTACCGCCATAATAATTTGAACAAACTTCGATTAAATGATTCCTTAGTAAATGAACTAGGAACTGCAAAAGATGTTTTCTATCAGGATTCCGCTGAAGATGAAAAAATTGAATATGAGCTAAATTTTGATAATTATAAGAATGTCTTAAAGTATGAATATCAGAATGGGTTGGAATATTTTAACGGTATTGATTTAGAATTAGACCATTTGTTTGAGGAACCTCTATTTACAGAAGGCTTCCATTATCTGCAGGCTGACCATATTTCTCCGTCATTAACTTATAAGAAAGCCGATCTTTCGTTACAAGAAATTAATCTTCTTGGCAATATGGGAGAATATGCACCAACATATTTATGTTTACATTCTAAGGATAAATTATCAATTCCTGCTTTTCATCATGAGAAATCACGAGCAGATTCATTAGCAACAGAACTTGATGCTTGGATGAGTGTTATTTCACCAGGTGTACGTGTAATTGCCGAAGAAATACCTGGTAATCAAATTAAAATGGGATTTAAGTTTGAATCAAAAGAAGGTCTTACAAATCAATATTCACCAATTAATGTAGGATTTGGTCTTTCTTATGTAATGCCTTTAATTTTAACTATTTTGATTTCTAAGCCAGGAGACTTGGTGATAATTGAAAATCCAGAATCCCATTTACATCCAAGAGGTCAGTCTGAATTAGGAAAACTATTGGCAATTGCTGCACAAAATGGTGTTCAAATATTTTGTGAAACTCATAGTGATCATGTTATTAATGGTGTTCGTCTAAGTGTACATAATAAGATTCTTGATAATGAAAAAGCGAAGATTTTTTTCTTTGAGAAAAATGTTGACTCAATGTTAGAGACAATTGTTACAACAGTTCATATCAATGCACATGGTGAACTTGACAAATATCCAGAAGGTCTCCTTGATGAATGGGGAAATGTTCTTTCTCAGCTGTTTTAGGGGGTACTTATTTATGGAGTTAAATGAAGTTTTTTTCAATGAATTATGCTTAAAAGATAAAATCTTAAATTATGAAAATTGGAAAGAATTAATACAAACCAAGAATGCCCTAAAAAACGTTGGATTTTCGGTTTGCAGATTATCTAATTCTGAACACACTGTTCTTATGAATTCTATTTCCGCATTAAATAATCCAACCATTAAAAATATATTTTTCCAGTTTTTCCATACGCCATTTGAAACTAATGAATTAGATGAATCTGAAGAAAAATCATCTAATTTTTTATCGAAAGAGGTTTTATATAATAATGTAAGTGCTTATGGTTTTTCTTTAGCTTCCTATTACAATACTTTTGCATTAAGTTTTTTTAACGGATGAAAAGTGGAATATAAGTAAAATTCAGGCTGAATGTAATTCTGAATCTGTAGAAATACATCATATTTCAAAACAAGAACATATAAAAGAAAATAGAGAATGGTTAGAAACAAGAGGCGAAATAGAACTAATCACAACAGATTTAGAACCTTCTTCTAAAAATCGTAAATTCCGTGATGACCACGGAAAAGATGAATTGGAAACTTTTTGGAAAAAACTACGGACTTCAGAATACATCGTTTCGTGTATCAATTCTTTACCATTTAGTTCTTATAACCGGGATTTTATTCGAGATGTTTACCCAGATGGAAGAATCGAAATAACTCTTCCATGGACAGATAAGGGGCTAGGACTTGTTATTCAATCGACTGGGAGAAATCGAAGAGAAACCGAAAAAATCGCTAAAATTCTTGAGGAAAAATATTCACGGTAAAGGACTAACCCATGGTACTAAATATAATACAGAATAGACTTAATCGGGATTTTTCTCATAATTAACAAGAAAATTATTATAATCGCTGAATTATATTTGGGTTTGATTCAAATAAGAAATATAACCAAAATTTGCCAGGGATGGGAGGTATATTCAATCCTATCAATGGCAATTTGTATGCCTATGCGGGGAATAATCCAATCAAGTATACGGATCCGGATGGAAGAACTAACTATGTGTTTTATGATCCAACAAGTTTTGAAAAACAAGCAGAAGCAGAAGCTTCAAGAATGCCAGTAGACATGGAAACAAAACAGGAAGAAATTCGTGTATCAGGTGGCGGAGTTTATTATAAACCGATATCGGTTTCAGAAAAGACTGTAATGATACCAATAACAACTGAACAAGAATTTATTGACGCATGGAATAATATGGATAATCCAACTGATGTTACTTTAATTTTTCATGGCAGTGCTACAACTTTGAATATTGATTATAAAAATGTCCAGTATCTTACAACAAATCCCAAATGAACCTAAGTCAATAAAGTAGACACAAAAAATGCTGGTTTAAGCTGCAAGGTTTTCACATTCTGAATAAACAGCTTCCGGAGTTCTGTAATTCTCATCTTGAGTGAATACGCTTGCGGTTGTACCAGGATTCAATGTATCATCTGTTTTAAGCACAACCACAGATGTCTTGAAGAGTCTCCATTTTTTCTGATATAATAGAAGACTAATTAGAAAAATGGAGGCATTTCATGCTTTACTATCTTGGTTCTGCCCTTGAATCAGTTTTTGGGCCGGCAAGACTTCTTCAATCATATACAGTGCTCATTGTAATTGCACTTTACCTTGGTTTTGTGCTTACACAGAGACTTCTTCCAAGATTTTATGATCACCTGCCACATGATCGTGGTCGTGAGTTTACTGAACATGCAGCTGATGCAAAAGGAAAACCAACCGGTGCGGGTGTAGTTTTCATTTCGTTCTTTGTTTTGATCTGCCTTTTGTGTGTACCAATGAACTGGCTGCAGGGTGGAATTGTTGCCCTTACATGGCTTTCAATGCTTACTGGTTATCTTGATGACCGCAGTGTAAACAGCTGGGGCGAATATCTTAAAGGTTTTCTTGATCTTGTAATTTGTGTCGCTGCCAGTGTTCTGTTCTATTATTTTATTGCTAAAGACAGTCCTGATGGCAAAGTATATTACTGGCTTCCATTTGTGACAGATCCTGTTGCAGTTCCTTTGTGGTTGTATATTATCGTTGGAACAATTTTGCTCTGGGCTTCTATTAATACAACAAACTGTACTGATGGTGTTGATGGCCTTTCAAGTACACTGGTTCTTGTTGCTTTAATTTCTTTGGGTTGTATCTTCTACTTTATTCTTGGACATACTGATGTTGCTTCATATCTTCTTGTTCCGCATCTTGAAAGTGGTGCAGGCTGGGGTGCCATTGCATTTGCTATGGCTGGTGTGCTTATGGGATATTTGTGGCATAATGCATTCCCAAGTAAAGTTATGATGGGTGATGCAGGAAGCCGCGCGCTTGGATTCTTTATCGGTGCATGTGTTCTTGTTACTGGCAATCCGTTTGTAATTCTTGCAACTTCTTCTGTAATCTTTATTAATGGTGGTCTTGGCCTTGTTAAGGTTGCTCTTTTGAGATTCTTTAAAATTAGTATCTTTAAGAATGTAAGATTCCCATTACATGATCATATGCGTAAACAGCGCGGATGGTCTGCAACTCAGGTTCTTATTAAGTTCCTTATTGTTCAGCTTCTGGTAACTGTTGCACTTATTGGTGTGTTCTTTAAAATCAGATAGAATTTATTCATTAAAAATAATTGCCAGTTTAACTGGTGTGGAGAAAAAAATGGCTTTAGAATGTGGTATCGTAGGATTGCCTAACGTTGGTAAATCAACAATCTTTTCTGCTCTTACAGCAGCTCCTGCTCAGGCAGAAAACTTTCCATTTTGTACTATTGATCCAAACGTTGGTATTGTAGACCTTCCTGATGACCGTCTTGATTTTCTGGCAAGTGTATTTGAACCAAAAAAGAAGACTCCTACAACTGTAAAATTTGTTGATATTGCAGGTCTTATTAAAGGTGCTTCCCAGGGTGAAGGTCTTGGAAACCAGTTCCTTGCAAACATCCGTGAAACAAGCGTAATTGCTCATGTTGTACGTTGTTTTGATAATCCTGATATTATGCATGTTCGTGATGATGCAAAAGTAGAAGCAGCAGTTGATCCTGTTAGTGACATTATTACAATCAACATGGAACTTGCACTTGCTGATATGGATACAATCAATAAGCGCCAGGAAAAAGTTGTAAAACAGATTCGTGCAATGGGTAAGGATGAAGAAAAACGTCTTGCTCCATGGAAAAGTGCTGTAGAAAAAATTAAGCCGCTTCTTGAAGACGGAAAGTGTGCTCGTCTTGCTGATCTTACTGATGATGAAAAACTTGCCGTAAAAGATATGTTCCTCTTGACTATGAAACCTACACTTTATGTTTGTAACATTGATGAAGATACAATTGCATCTGGTACAAACAAATATGTAGAAGACGTTAAGAAAATCGCTGCAGAAGAAAACAGTCAGGTTGTTGTAATCTGCGGAAAATTTGAATCTGATCTCAGTGATATTAAAGACGAAGCTGACCGTAAGGAATTTATGGATTCTGTTGGTCTTAAAGAAAGTGGTCTTAATGTTCTTGCCCGCGAAACATACAAACTCATGGGATTAAGAACTTTCTTTACTGGCGGAAGTGATGAATGCCGTGCATGGACTATTCACTCTGGAGATAAAGCTCCTCAGGCTGCTGGTGTTATTCATACTGACTTTGAACGCGGATTTATTAAAGCAGAAGCGTATACAATCGATGACCTTAAACAGTACGGCTCTGAAGTTAAAATCAAGGAAGCTGGAAAGTATCGTGTTGAAGGCAAGGAATATGTCGTTCAGGATGGTGACGTTCTGTTCTTTAAATTTAATGTATAATTCTTAATGGAAATATGAGAATTTTTATCAACTAATAGTATTCTAATTATGTAGAATGGGAAAAGAACCGGTAGCAATACTGGTTCTTTTTTTATCGTAGCATCCTTTTTGAATAACGTAAACTTTTAGTCTTCGCTTTTTAATGAAGGATATTTTCTATGTTAATGGAGGAATTATGGCTGGTAGAAAAAAATCATCTTTTAAAGGTTTGCTATATCTTTCAATTTTTGCTATCTGTCTGACTGGTTGTGCACAAAACCGGATAAAGATTACTTCATGGAATTTGCAGACTTTTTTTGACGGAGTAACGTGTGGAACCGAGTACAGCCAGTTTAAAGGTGCAAAATCCAAATGGAATCTGGATGCATATAAAAAGCGTCTTTTGAATCTCTGCTCTTCTATAGAAAAACTTGATGCTGATGTTCTTGTAATGGAAGAAATTGAAAACGAAGGCATTCTTTACGATATATCAAATGAGCTTGCCCGAAATTCTTTTAAGCGGTCAAAATCGTATAATTACGGGGCGTTTTATGCCAAAGAAAAATCAGCATTTGGCTGTGCGGTTATAAGCCGTTATCAGATAAATAATTTAAAAGTCCATGATCTTGATATTCGTTCAGAAGAGGTCTCACAGCCTTCTTTACGGGCAGTCATGGAACTTGAACTTGTCAAAGGCGAAACAAAATTTACAGTTTTTATAAATCACTGGAAATCAAAATCCAGCGGCGAAGAAGAAAGTCATAAATGGCGATGCTGGCAGGAGTCAATTCTTGCCCGTAATATCTGTCAGCTGAATGTGCAGGACGAAAACCGGTTCTGGGTTGCATGCGGAGATTTTAATAAGGAATTCAGTGAATTTAAAATCCTTGAAGACGGTCTGAATGAATTCACATTTCCACAATTTTTTGATTACAGCGATAATCATGAAGTCTTGCAAAAACTTTATGTCTATAATCCATGGAGTGATTTTGCGCAGGGGAAAGGTTCCTATTACTTTAAGCACAAATGGGAAAGAATCGATCATATCTTTTTAAAAGATAGATCATGGCTTGAAGAATTTGTTGTTGAGGATAATGGTCCCTGGGCCAGCACAAATGGAACGCCGTTAAGTTACAGAGTTTTCAGTCAGGAAGGTTATTCTGACCATCTGCCTGTAAGCGTAATTTTGAATCCCTTGCAGTAAATTATTTATCGAGAATTGTAATTTCTACACGGCGGTTTTTCTTTCGGCCTTCTTCGGTACTGTTTGTAGCAACCGGCTCCTGAGCGCCTTTACCTTTTGTGTAGATGTGGTATTTATCTTTGACTTTAAGTTTTATGAGGTAGTCTGCAACTGCCTGGGCTCGTGCCTGAGAAAGTTCCTGGCGTGATTCTTCTGTTCCGCGAAGTGCAGTGTGTCCTGTAATCAAAAGGTCATTGTTCGGGTAATCCTGAAGAATTTTTGCGAGTTTTTCAAGTTTGATTTTTTCGTTATAAAGAAGAATGTCTGAGTCCGGCTGGAACTGAATGTTTTCGATACTTAATGTAAGACCTTTGTCAGTTTTTGTAACATTTACATTCTGCAGTCCCAGATCTTCGATTGTTTTTTCAAGTGCCTTAACGTTTTCGTCAGTTCCTGCGCGTTTGAATTCATTTACCTGGGCTTTTGAAATTCCTGTGTAGGTAAGAATTCTTCCGTATGAGGTCATGATGTCAATTTCAAAAGTTTCTGTGGAATGGTCTATCTGGCCGCGTTCATTATCCCAGAAAAGTGTCTGAGCCGAATAACCTGTGATTGATACGGGAACTTCTCCTGATCTTGTTACATCAAATTCACTTGAAAGCTGAAAATGAATTGTGTAATCACATTTGAGTACATCAATTGTTTTGTTTTCAATTTCTGTTGTTCCAAGATATTCGTAAGTTGCCGTAAATGGAATTTTATATGGTTTTGAGTAGTTAAAGCTTTTTCGAAAGTCGTGTGCTTCGTGGCCCTGTGCTTTCCACAAGTCGCCTGATACAAGTGCTTTTTCTGGAAGAATCGGTACATCGCGGACAACCGGCATGAAATACTCATCTGTGATATCGTAATGTCCTGTTGTGTCTCTGCGGAAAACGCTTGAGTAATTTTCAGGATAAATAAAACCGCCTGAAGAACTTTTTTCTGATGTCATGAATGTTCCGTTGTGAAGTGCATCATTTGCCTTTACATCTGAAATCTGCATTGTTACGCGGTTGAGGATTTCTGCCTGACGGACATATTTCCCGTTGATGTAAATGTCTTCCCAGACTGTAGAAAGCAGTCTGTAGTTATCTCCGTCTTTGAATTTGAATTCAAGTTTTCGTGGAGTTGTGACTGTTGTAATTTTATATTCGTTTACAGCCTGAGGATTAAAAGCAGAGTCAGGCAATGATCCGTTATCTGTGGATACTCTTGTCTGGGAATAGACTGAAAGATGGAGTGAGATAAATGTGAATGTTAATATCGTAAATAATTTTTTAATGTTCATATTCTGTTATATTTCCTGCTATCTGTTTAAACAGATAAATACAGCGATTGTTACGGAATCATTTTTTACCTGTATTTATCGTTCAAAACAGAAATGGTTCTTAAATTCTCATCCTGCGTTAACTTTCAATTTTACTTAATGCAGATTCGTTCCCGCCAAGATATGATTCAATCAAATCCTGTGGCATTGGTTTTCCACGGAGGAATCCCTGAACATTCTTGCATTCAAGTTTTTTGAGTATTTCAAGCTGATCAATTTTTTCAACGCCTTCTGCAATTGTATCAAGCCCCATATTGGTTACCATAGAAATAATTGCATTGGTGATGTTTTCTGATACGCCATTATTGTCTGTGATTGACTGAATGAAAGATTTATCAATTTTGAGTGTTGTTAAAGGTAAAAGCTGCAGGTAACTTAATGATGAATAGCCTGTTCCAAAGTCGTCAAGAGAAATTCCAAGTCCCATTGCCTTGATTCGGTTAAGGATATCAAGTGCTTTATCTTTATCGTTGATAAAGACGCCTTCTGTAACTTCAATTTCGATGTGATTTGTATCAACATTTGTTTCGATTAAAAGATCTGAAAGGCGTTCAATAAATCCGTCTGACATGAGCTGAACTGGTGAAACATTGATGGACATAATTCCCTTGTATTCAGGGTATGTGTCTTCCCAGCGTTTCTGACATTCAAAGGCTTTTCGTAAAACCCATGTTCCAAGTTCGTGGATAAAGCCTGAATCTTCTGCAATCGGAACAAATTCTTCTGGACTGATATTACCAAAGGTTTCACTGTGCCAGCGAAGAAGTGCTTCAAAGCCGCGGAGTTTTGTTGTCTTGATATCGAACTGCGGCTGGAAGTTAAGCGAGAATTCATTATTGTGGAATGCAATCGGCATTTTTGTTCTGAACTGAAGTTTGCGTAAAAAGTCACGCTGCATTTCGGCTGTAAAAAGTGAAACATGATTTTTACCGTTCATTTTTGCATCGTGCATTGCAAGGTCTGCAAACTTGATCAGGTCGTCCTGTTCTCTTGTGCTGTCAGGATAGAGTGCGATTCCTCCGGAAATGCCGATGTTTTCGCTTAAGAAAGATTCCTGGATTACATCACAGATTGTGTAAACGGAATCTACATAATCAAGATTTGTTGCAAGAATCAGAAATTCATCATCCCCAAAACGGAAAACCTTAATGTCTTTGCGTTCAAAATTTTTTAAGATTCGTGCTGTCTTTACAAGAACCCTGTCGCCTTCCTGCTGACCCTTTGAGTCATTGATGGACTTCATGTTATCAAGGTCAAAAAGAATGGCTGCGAATCGTGTTCCATGTCTGTCTGCGTCATCAATGACTTCGCGGATTGTTTTGTAGAACTGCATTCGGTTTGGAAGATCTGTAAGTGCATCCGTTACTACAGAAAGTTTCAGCTGTTCTGAATATTTGATTTTTGCTGTAATGTCGGTGAGGGTTGCAACTACGATTCCAGGTTTCTGATATTGAATTTCAATTGAGAACCAGGTATTGCTGAGTTTAGAATAGAAAGTATCAGTCACCATCTGTCTGGTTCTGATAACTTTTGCACCGGCTGTTATCCAGTCATATCCCTGGGTAAGGTTCTTTGCGATTGCAGAAAATCTGTCTGATTCTCCGATATCATATACTTCTTTTTTGAATTCGGAATTTACGTAGTGAATTGTAAAGTCTGTAATTACTCCGTCATCTCTTCCGTTGGAAAAAATAGGAGAAGCAATTAAGAGAGGGATTTTTATTACATCGACGATGGATTCAAATGAAAAATTTGGGGTCATATGGTTCCTGCAAAATTTTTCGCGTTGCTAAACTCAATAATGCAATTCGCGTCCCACCGCTTATATAATGATATATTATATTGTAGATTTTGTCAAAAAAAAGATGTTCTGTAAAAAATCAGCCCAGAATACCCGGCAAAAAGCGCATTAGTACCATGTAAACGGCAGTTCCGCCAAAAATACTGATCATACTGTTGTTGCGCCACAAATGAAGTCCGACTGTTACTCCAAGTCCTACAAGTTCCGGAATCCCAAAAGGTTTTGCTCCAAATCCCACGTCTTTAAAACAATAAATCAAAAGTACTGCCATAACCATCGGCGGAATATATCGTTCAATGAATTTGAGGATTGCCGGCGGTTCCTTTTTTGAAAAAAGCACAAACGGGAATGCACGGGTTGCAAAAATGATTGCGGCACTTACAACGGTTGCAATTAATGCTGCATTAAGTGAAATTATCTGATTCATTTTGATTCCTCCTTAGAAACTGCTGCGCCTTCGTTTTGTGTCCGTGAAGGATTTTTGAACAGCATGATGGCAACAATAGCTGCAATCAAAGTTACGATAAGAATATTGTTTGAAGGAAGAATTCCCATTTTGTAAAGAATTACACAGATTATTGCGCATACTGCACCGATTACCGGCGGAACAAAATCTTTGCTTGACTTAATCTGTTCAATTAAAAGAACTGCAAAAAGTGAGGTAAGGGCAAAATCAACGCCTGCAAAATCAAATGGAATGAGTGTTCCTGCCAGTGCCCCGATAATTCCTCCTGTAACCCAGTAAAGCTGGTTCAGGACTGCAATTGTTCCGTAGAAAGTTGAAGGTTTTGTTTCCGGCGGAACTGGAACGGTTGTCATAAGCGCATAGGTTTCGTCAGTAAGAGCAAAAACCAGGTAAGGCTTAATCTTTCCTACATCTTTGAACTTTGTAATCAGTGAAAGTCCGTAAACGATATGGCGAATGTTGACCATAAGTTCTGTGATTGCGATTGCTGCCAGTGGAGCTCCTGTTGCAAAAAGCCCGATTGCAATGTACTGCCCTGCACCTGCATACATAAGGGCGCTCATAATCGGAGAAAGCCACCACGGATAACCGGCTTTAACTACCATAAGCCCGAAAGGAATTCCAATTGCGATATATCCGAAAAAAACCGGAGCTGTAATTTTGATAATTTTAAAAAATGTTGATTTGTTCATATTTTTTCTGAAGTGAATTTTGTAAAATTCGGTAATAGCCAATAGAATAGAACAAAATGCTGAATAATTCAATAAGGGCTTTGTAAAACTGATAAAAGGGCTGCAAGGCATTTGACATTTATACATATAACGATTATCATTATTAAAACTTCATTTTGGAGAATTGAAATGACTGCGATTATTCTTGGAATTATTCTTATCGGTTTTACCGTATTTTCTGTACTTCCTTCATGTCCTCTTAACTGGGGTCCACAGGTAATTGAATTCCTTAAGGGATTTGCTCCTGTTTTTGCTGCATTTGTTGGTCTTATTGCATTGTTGATCGGTGCAGCTGATATCAAAGACAAGAAAGAAGCTAAAAAGGAAGAACAGGAAGCTGCTAAAGCTCAGGAAAAATAATTTTTCTCACCTGAAAATTGAATAAATTTTCTTGAATTTGCTGGTCAATGCCATAAGGTATTGACCAAACTTGTTTTAAAAGGTATATTAGTGTTCCCCGTATATTAGTTTGGTGAATGCTCATCACCAACGGACTGGATGAGGGAAGATGCAAATCCCGAATGCCAGACATACAACTTTATTTGTAAGGTATATACAATGAAAACTATTTTTGTAAACGAAAGTGCACAGAACCGCACTTGGTATGTTATTGACGCAGCTGGAAAACCAATGGGTCGTGTTGCTGCAAAAGCTGCTTCAGTTCTTCGTGGAAAGAACAAAGCTTCATATGCTGTAAACCAGGAATGCGGTGATTACGTAGTAATTATCAACGCTGACAAAGTTGCAGTTACAGGTGCAAAAGCTGACGAAAAACTTTACCGTCACTACACAGGTTACGTAGGTGGACTTAAAACTTTCACATACAACGCTCTTAACGAACGCCATCCTGGTGAACCTCTTAAACTTGCAATCCAGGGTATGCTCCCACACGGACGTCTCGGACGCAAAATCATGGGTAACTGTAAAATCTACGCTGGTGCTGAACATCCACACGCAGCTCAGAATCCTAAAGCATTGGAAGTATAAGGAAGTAAATTATGGTTAAGAATATTGCTATCGGAACAGGAAGAAGAAAGACTGCTACAGCTCGCGTTTTCTTGCGCGAAGGTAACGGAAAAATCACAGTTAACGGAAAAGACGTTAAAGATTACTTTGCAACAGCAGAACAGGTTCAGGTTGTAAACCAGCCTTTGCTCGTTACATCAAATACAAATAAATTCGATGTCCTTATCAACGTAACAGGTGGCGGACTTAACGGACAGGCAGCAGCTTGTCTCCATGGTATTTCTCGTGCACTTCTTCAGGTTGACCAGGATACACATGCAGCACTCAAGGCTAACGGATACCTTACACGTGACTCACGTATGGTTGAACGTAAGAAGTACGGCCAGAAAGGTGCTCGTAGAAGATTCCAGTTCTCTAAACGCTAGTCATTGGATATTTTATCGGTCAGAGAGGTTTCGTCAGGGGTTTACGAAGTATGCCCCGTGGCGGAACCTTCTTTTTTTGTACGCACAGTATATTTATCTCAGGTTAAACAGGAGTCACTGAAAGAAGGGGCTTGTTTTAACCAGGAAGAAAGTGAAGATCTTATCAATGCGGGGCTTGCATTTGCGGCTGAAAGAAAAGCGCTTGATTATTTGGGCAGATGTGAGCAGTTCAGGGCTGGGTTAATGAATAAACTGCTTGCAAAAGGCTTTGATAAGGTGTATATTAATTTGGCGTTGGATTATTTGGAGAAAAAAGAGTTTTTGAGCGATGCACGTTTTGCCAGAAGCTTTTTGAATATGCGCAAAATTAATCACGCAGAAGGACGAATCCGACTGGAACAGGAACTTTTGGGGCGGGGAATCTCAAAAGAAACTGCTAAAAATGCTTTGGATGAATTTTTCGAAGAAAATTCTGAAGAAGAAATCTGTAAACGTGCAATCCAAAAATGTATAAAATTAAAAAAAAGCGAAGAGAAGGCTAATGCATATCTTTTAAGATGTGGGTTTCCGTACAAGCTTATTCAAAATGTAAGGGCAGAATTAAATGGCAAAGAAGACTAAAAAATCACAGATTTATTCAGCACTGGAAGTTGCAAATATTTGCGGCGTAGTTAATCAGACAGCAATCAACTGGATTAAAGCAGGTCACTTAAAGGCATTTACCACTCCTGGAGGACAGTTCCGCGTATATCCTGAAGATTTGATAGCATTTATGGCTGGCCGCGGAATGGAAATTCCAGAAGACCTTAAAAAAGCTGCAGGACAATTCAAGAATAATACAGTTTTAATCGTTGATGATGATAAAACTTTGAATACTGTAATCGCAAAATATATTTCTAAGAATCATGAAGAATTGAATGTTCTGCAGGCCTTTGACGGTTTTGAAGCCGGAGCAATTACTGCAAAAGAAAAACCTTCTTTTGTTGTTCTTGACCTTGATTTGCCTGGTGTAGACGGTTTTGCACTGTGCAAGCGTCTTAAGGAAGATACTTCGTTTGGTAATCCAAAAATTGCTATTGTTACTGCAATTAAGGAAGAAGGTCTGGAACAGAAAGTTAAGGATCTGGGTGCTGATTACTTTGTTGAAAAACCTGTTAACATGGAACAGCTGGATAGCTGGGTTGTTGAATATATGATTAATTAGGTCTTATAAACAGTATTAACAGTCTTACCTTAACTGGTAAAAAGATAAAAAAAAGCTGCCTTGTTAAAGTGTCCGGTATTTTGGATCACTTTAAGATTAAGGCAGCTTTTTTTTGCTTATGAATGGATTAGCGCTGGTAAATGTATGCCGGATAGTTTAATGAAGGAGTAATTTTTTCAAGAAGTACTTCTTCGCGGCTTTTTGAAATTGTTGTAAATACGCCTGCTTTTCCGTAAAGCATTTCCCAGAAACTAGGTTCGTAAGTGTATTCAAAATCAACAAGTTCACATTCAGAAAGCTTGTTTTTAAGTTTGAACTGAGAGAACGCTTTGTCGAATGTATCTACGTTGTCGATAAGTTTGTTTTCGAGGGCCTGGTTTGCAGTATAAACTCTTCCGTCTGCAATTTCCTGAACTTTTTCCAGATCGAGCTTGCGGTTGATTGAAACGATTTTTGTAAACTGTGCATAGCATTCATCGGCGATGCTCTGCATAATTGCTTCCTGTTCTTCTGTAAGCGGGTTGTCAAAAGCGCCCATGTTTTTGTTGCGGCCTGCAGTAAAGGTTTTTGATTTGATTCCAATGTTTGCAAGAAGTTCTGTCATATCAATTGCCTGTCCTGCGATTACACCGATGGAACCTGTTAGTGTATTGCGGTTTGCAACGATTGTCTGTGCAGAACATGAAATGTAATAGGCGCCTGAACAAGCCATTCCTGCCATGTAAGCCCAGACTGGTTTGCGGCTGATCTGATAGTCATTGAGTGCAAGATAAACTTCATCAGATTCGTAAACTGTTCCTCCGGGAGAATCGATGTAAAGAATGATTCCCTTGTTTGAAGGATCATCTTTGAGTTCCTTGATTGTGTCCAAAAGCCATTTCTGGTTGTAAGTTTTGTTTTCTTGTTGAATTACACCTGTGATGTAAAGCTTTGCAATGTAGTCACCTGATGGAGCAGGTTTTACAGTTTTTGCTTTTCCAAAAGACGGTATAATTTTTTTTGCCCATGATGGAGTTGATGAACTTTCAATTGTTTCTGATGCAGTAAGCTGGCTGTATGAAGAAATTCCTACAAGAGCAATAACTGCAATAAGAATAAGAATGAATACTACGATTCCTGCTTTTGAATTTTTCTTGTTTTTTTCTGCTGTGTCAGACAAGGTCTTCCTCCCTGATGATTTTATTTTCTAAAGCCTGTGCTTCGATTGCGGCATAAGCATTGAGCCAGGTCATTCTGTGATATGGTGTAATCCACAAAAGTCCTACGCCAAGTGTTACGATACAAAGCATGTACCAGCCGATAAAACTTAAGTCCATTACAAAAAGATTCCATTTGTTGCCTTTTGTAAGGGTCTTTGAAAGGTTCAGGGCATGTGTCACACTGATCTGAGGATGGTTTACGATGATTTTTGCGTGCAGCGAATACTGATATACTTTTACGGTCAGAGCACAAATTCCTGTGATTAAAAGAATTACGTAGAGCATACCTTTAAGCGGATCTTCTGTAAAAAGATTAATGATGAAAGCTGCTGCTGCCTTTGTATCGTCTGGTGAAATGTTTGCAATGGCTTGTGTTTTACTTTCGATGTTTGTTACCAGCATGGAAACCAGCACAACATTTGATGGAAGCAAACACAGGATTGCCCACAGATAAATGAACAGTGCACGCCATAAAACTGCGCATACGGCTTTAGGTGCAAGATTGAATCCGTTGATGTAATCGCCGAAAACTTTTGGTTCATCGCTGAGTCTCATTTCGTTGTAGAAAGCGTATGCGGCAAATGCCAGTGTTCCGTTAATTACAATGGAAAGAAATGAAACCAGAAAATTGAGTGCCGGCAGGTTTTTGCCAAGCATTCTTGTAGAACCTGATACGGTAGATGAAACTGCTATCGTAAAAAGTGTAATAAGAACTGGAAGTAACATTCGGGAAGCCAGCTGTTTTCTGGCAGCCAGCTTGAGTTCTTGTCTGTTGAACATTTTATTCTCCTTTTTTATTTATTGTCTGCCTTTGCGAGGGCAAGTAATTCGCTGTAGTAGCGGTCTTCAATCTGGGACTGGTCAATTCCTGCCATGGAAAGAATTTCTTTCAGAAGGATTTTGTAATGTTCCAGATTGTCTTTTGTTTCTGCTACGATTTCGATTTCAAGAAAGTCGCCGAGGGGAGGAACCGTGCAAAGTTCAATGTGAGCCTGAACATCACTTCCTTCTATTGGATTGTAAGTCCATTCTTCAACATCCTTGTGTTTGGTAAGACCGATGTAATAACCGGTTGCAAGCAGAAGGTCGTGAATTGGAGCCGGGTCAGAGACTGCAGTTTCCCGTTCCACATTGACTTCAATTCCGCGGTTTTCTCCGTCAAGCCGCTTTTCTTTTGATTTATAAGTAAAAAATCCGTTTTGTGTTTTTGAAGAATCAGGGTTTGTATGAACTTCGTGTCGCAGACGGCAGCTGATGTGAGGCTTACTGTCTGACTGTTCTTTCGAAGGAAGGTCAAAATAGTAGTAAGTATCATCTTTTACGGTTGAACCCTTGTAAC
Source organism: Treponema sp. (assembly GCA_024402475.1). Classification (GTDB taxonomy): domain Bacteria; phylum Spirochaetota; class Spirochaetia; order Treponematales; family Treponemataceae; genus Treponema_D. The sequence continues at coordinate 20,184 of JAKSTQ010000003.1, forward strand.
AGCCAAAACTGTTAAGGTTACTGATCGTAAGTTCCCGGTTTATAACCCGAGCTTTAAGTTCAATTTCAAACATATATATAGTATAGAATAAAAAGTATGTGATAGCAATAAAAATTCCCTTTAGTGCGGAGAAAGGGGTATAATTGAATATATCAACTATCTGTAGTATAATATCTGTATGAGAGTATTGAATTCCCTATCTGAAATGAACAGTATGCGCATTTTGAGACTGATCTGGCAGGAAAAAAAGATCAGCCGTGTAGATATTGCGTCGACACTTTCTATGGATAAGTCAACAGTCACAAAGATTACATCTGAACTTACTTCTAAAGGACTTGTTGTAGAAACTGAATCAGGGGAATCAGGACCAATGGGCGGCCGTAAACCGGTATTCCTGGAAATAAACGGAAGTCGCGCCTGCGTTGGTGGAATTGAAATCAATCCGGAAAATATGTATCTGTGCCTTGTTTCACTTAAGGCCAATATTCTTTTTGAACATACCCAGAAAATTGATAATGTTGAATTTGAAAAAATCGGTTTAGAAGGTTATTTTAAGATTGCCTGCAAAATGCTTCATGCAGAAGCTAAAAAGCGTGCAATTCCTCTTGCTGCCATTGGTGTTGGCTTACCTGGAATGATTGATGTTCCCGGCGGAGCTATCATTCAGTCTATGCCGCTTTGTGTTACACAGAGAATGGAATTTGTTGAATTTGCTCAGAGTGTTGCAAAGGTTCCTGTTCTTATTGAAAACGATGCAAGAAGCTGCTGTTACACAGAACGAATGGTAAGCGAAAAAATCGGCGAATGCAAAAACTCGATGTATGTTATGGTTGAGTTCCGTAAGCAGAATCCTTCTCCTGATGCGATTAAAAATATCAGCGTTGGTGTTGGACTTGTAATGAACGGCCGCATTTATAACGGATCAAATTCCATTGCCGGTGAATTCCGCAGTATGTTCTGTGACGGAGCCAATCAGACTCAGTTTAAATCAGAAACAAAATCTATTGTCAGCCTTGATGATAAAGATGCCGTTGTTCCAGTCTTTAAAGAACTTGCAAAAAATATTGCATTCATCGTAAACACTCTTGCACTTGATGTTGTTTATGTGGGTGGAATTGATAAGGTTTATACACAGGAAATCGTAAAATACATTCAGGAAGAAGTTGATTACATGTGGCCTTATGAATGGCACAAGACCGCAACTGTTACAAGTGCAACAATTTCTGATGCAGTTGTAAGTTACGGGGCTGCCTGCATGGTGCTTGATAAACTTTTCAGCGTGCCTGAAATTGATCCGTCTGTCAGCGGGACTCTTCAAGGGCGAGATCACATACTTCTGCATCTGCCGCTTTAATCAGGTCGCTTCCGGCGATGATTATCTGTTCGCCGCGGACTCCTGCACTTATGTGAACTTTTTCGTAAAGAATAATCTGCTCATCAATAAAGGTGCGGAATTTTTTCTTCATTCCTAAAGGAGAACAGCCGCCGCGAATATAACCGGTTAGGGCTAAGAGCTCGTTTTCTTTTACAGGAGTGATTTCTTTTGCTCCTGCTGCGGCTCTTGCTTTTTTGAGGTTTATCTGACTTGTGGCACTCTGACAGAAAACGAGAATTTCTTTTGTGTCACTGCGCATTACGATTGTCTTAAAAACACTTCCAGGATCGATTCCAAGTTTTTCTGCTGTACGGTTTGCAGCACCCCGTTCAAGTTTGTGTTCTCCGTCGTCATCGTAACTTGCGGTTTCGTAAGGAATGTTCAGACTGTCGAGAATGCGCATTGCATTTGTTTTCTTTACTGGTGGCATATTACTTTCTTGCTACGATTACCATTGTAGAAGCGTGCTGGTTGTATGGTTCAAAATTAAATCCGCCGTAGATTTCTGCAGAAGAAAAACCTGATGCAAGGAACATGCGTTTGAGTTCGATTGCAGAATAAAGTCGCTGGACAAAAACATGTTCAATGCGGCCGCCGTCTTTTCCAAGAAGAATCCATTTTGAGCGTAATCCTTCCCATGCACCTTCTACAGAAAATTCTGTAAGGACTGTCATGCCGGCGCGTTCAAACCATTCACCTTCTGTAAAGTATTTGACTGCAGTTTCGCGGCTGATGCATTCCATTACGAACCAGCCTCCGTCTTTGACTGCGTCTGCAATATGGCGGATGATTTTCATGTCATCTTCGATTGAGTCACAGTAACCGAATGAATTGTACAGATTTACTGCAATGTCGAATTTTTTGTTTGTTGTGAATTCGCGGAGGTCTGCTTTTACAAGATTGAGTTTAACGCCTTCTGCGTCTGCTGTTTCTTTTGCGGCGTCAAGTTCGCATTCAATGAGGTCAACGCCTGTTACATCAATTCCACGGGAAGCAAATTCAACTGCCACGCGTCCAGGTCCGCAACCTGCGTCTAAAAGTGAAGAACCTTTTGCAAGGCCTGCGATTTTGATTATGGCTTCTGCAATTCCAGGAGCTTCGGCCCAGTGTGCAGCGTCGAACATAATTGGTCCGTAGTTTTTCCAAAAGGATTCGTTTTCAAACCATTCTTTGCTCATAAAAGTTTAATTCCTCCCACGAAAAAAAAATTTTATTTAAAAGTATTCTGTTAATCACATTATGCAGTTTAATTGACTGTCGGATATTTCATTTTAGCACGAAATGGGCTATTATGTAAGGGATTCTCTGGCTGCTCGCATACCTGCATGAAATTCTGTTTATAAAGATGGTCTTGAGTCATAAGGAAGGAAATATGTTTAGTTTTGAAAGTGATTATATTGAAGGCTGTCATCCGCTTATTCTTGAACGCCTTGTTCAGACAAATATGGAACAGGTGTCTGGTTATGGACATGATAAATTTTCCGACAGCGCAAAAGATAAAATTCGTAAAGCATGTAATTGTCCTGATGCCCAGATTCAGTTTATAACCGGCGGAACCCAGACTAATCAGATCGTTATTGATACAATGCTTAAACCTTACGAAGGAGTTGTTGCTGCAGAAACCGGTCATGTTGCATGTCACGAAGCCGGTGCAATTGAATATACCGGTCATAAGGTTCTTACTGTTCCAGGTTATGACGGAAAAATGAAAGCCTGTGATCTTGATTCTTTCTGCAAGAAATTTTTTGATGACGGCAATAATGAACATATGGTTTTCCCGGGAATGGTCTATGTTTCCCAGCCCACTGAATATGGAACTGTTTACACAAAATCTGAACTTAAACAGATTGCAGATGTTGCCCATAAATATAATCTTCCGCTGTTTGCTGATGGTGCCCGTCTTGGTTATGCCCTTGAATGTGATGAATGCGACATGACTCTTTCGGATATGGCAGAAATCTGTGACGTGTTTTATATCGGCGGAACAAAAGTCGGTGCACTTTGTGGAGAAGCTGTAGTTTATACAAAAAATAATATGCCTGCACATTTTGAAAATCTTGTAAAAAAACATGGCGCTCTTCTTGCAAAAGGCAGATTGAATGCACTGCAGTTTGATGTTCTTTTTACTGATGAACTGTATTTTAAAATCAGCCGTCACGCAATTGAAATGGCAAAAAAGATAAAGGAACTTTTTGCAAAAGCAGGAATCCCTATGTATATTGATTCGCCGACTAACCAGCAGTTTGTTTGCCTTGAAGATGAAAAGCTGAAAAAAATTCAGGAAAAGGTTGCGTGCTGTTTCTGGGAAAAAGCAGACGATACACATACTGTCGTAAGGTTTGCTTCAAGCTGGGCAACAACTCAGACTGCTCTTGATGAATTAAGCAGTGTTTTGAGTCAGTTGAATTAGAAAGTGATTTTTATTCTTTAATTTTCTTTTGTTCCTGACCTACGACCATTCCGCCCCATTCATCTGAGTGCTCCCATTCCCGTTTTAGGGTTGCTTCAAAATCTGCCTGTGGAGCACAGAATTTCTCCATTTGAAGGGCGGTTGTGTGAAGGCGCTCGATTGCCTGAGATTTATCTTTGTATCCCATTCGTGATTTTTCGATTGAGTCACGCAGAACTCTTATTGATTCATCATAAATTTTTAATGGAACCGGGAATGGATGTCCGTCTTTGCCGCCGTGTGCAAAACTGTAACGGGCTGGATCTGTAAAGCGGCTAGGAGTTCCGTAGATTACTTCTGAAACAAGTGTAAGGGACTGGAGTGTTCGCGGTCCAAGTCCTGGCGTTAAAAGCAAAGAACTGAAATCTTTTGGATTTGATTCGTAGGCGGTTGCAAGAACAGCGCCCAGTCGTTTTAAGTCAACATCTTCCTGACGGACTTGGTGATGGGCCGGCATGATGGTTGAACGGCTTTGAGCCGGAAGTGCAGAATCTGAATGTTTTATAACGCCTTTAATTTCTTCTATTGCTTTATCAGGATTCAGGTTTGCAAAGTCAACGATGTGTTCCCGTGCCTGTGCGGCTTCTTTTGCTGTAAGGTTTAATATCAGTCCCTGATTGTCGCCTGTAACACCGGAATGGGGTTCTTCTACAAAAGAGCGCAGGTTGTTTGAAGACCAGTGATATCGTCGTGCTGTCTTTAATTTTGTGTTCATGCCCTGCTGAACAACAGTCCAGTCACCGTCGCAGGATAAAATAAAATTGTGCTGATAAAGGTTGAATCCGTCCTGAACTGCTGCGCTGTCAACTTTTGCAACCAGTTTGCTTGAGTCAATAAGTTTATTGCCGTCAAGACCGGTTGCGTCTGCAAGAAAGCGCAGCTCATCGGGCGTGCGACGGGAATATTTTCCACGGCCCCCGCAGACACAAAGCCCGAATTCTCTGGCATGTGCATTGATTCCTCTTTTTAAGGCATACATTACGCTGGTTGTAATTCCAGAAGAATGCCAGTCCATTCCCATTACGGCACCAAGTGACTGAAACCACAGCGGATCAGAAAGGCGAACAAGAACTTCCTGCCGGCCGTAATTCTGGATGAGGGATTCTACGATTAAAGTTCCCATTGTCATCATGCGGTCTGCAAGCCATTTTGGTACGATTCCTGTATGAAGGGGAAGGTCTGCGTGTCCTGTAGATTTCATTCATCATCCTCCAGTGCACTTAAAGCCTGGGAAGCAAGATCGTGTGTCATCTGAATGTCTGCCGCTTTTTGTGCTGTAGTTGCACTTGCTCCAAGAGAAAGTCGGGTTTCGTCCTGTTTTGCCTGGAGGGCTGCAAGCATTGCCCGGGCTTCTACCATAATCTGTGAAACCTGTTCCAGAGAAATCTGCGCTACTGCTGCAATTTTTTCAGGTTCGGCATTGCAGAAATTTTCCAGTGTAGTAAATTCCTTGAGGATAACTGCTGCGCGTTTTTTGCCGATGTGCGGAAGGTCTTCGTAAAAATTCTTTGTGTTGAATTTTGTACGAAGCTTCTGGTTCTGTGTTGTTGCAAAGCGGTGAGTTTCGTCACGAACGCGCTGTAAAAGCCGTAAACCGTCACTGCGCTTTGGAAGGCATATTGGTCTTGAAGCATAAGGCCGCCAGATTTCTTCATCGCGTTTTGCAAGTCCAGCAATCGGTATTGTAATTCCAAGTGCCTTTAATACTCCGTCAACTGCATTTACCTGACCGATACCACCATCGATTAACAGCAGGTCAGGCAGTTCTTTTTCTTCATTTATAAGACGGGAATAACGGCGGGTAACGGCTTCTCGCATGGAACCAAAGTCGTCAATCAGGCCGTCTGTTGTTTTAAGGCGGAAATATCTGTAATTCTTTTTGTCCGGATTACCGTTGTAAAAACTGATGAGGGAAGCAACCGGAAGTTTACCGCCGATATGCGCAATATCAAAGCCTTCGATTCTGACAGGCAGGCGGGGAAGTCCGAGAATTTCTTTAAGTTCTTCCATTGCGGGAGTGTCACCACGGTCCCTTAAACGGCGGATGATGTCTTCGTGAGCATTCTGAATTGCCATGTCGATTGCGGCTTTGTGCCTTGGTGCATTTTCTATCTGGTCTGTAACAAGGATAATGTTTGTGTCGCCCTTTAATTCTTCGTGAATCCAGCGGCTTACGATTTCAAGTCCTGACTGGGTCGTTACATAAATAGAAGGCGGCAGTTCACTTTTGTCTGTGTAGTAGGCACTGATGAATTCAGGTGTGAGTTCATCTTCTTCTGCAAAACTTGTAACACGGTAATTGTCTCGTCCCTGCAGCTTTCCTTCGCGCATTTTAAGGACAGTAAAGCTTACAAGTTCACCTTCGCGGTAATGGGCAATGTAGTCACGGTCTTCTGTACTGAAGTCTTCGACGATGTTCTGGCTTTGCATGAGCATTAAGGCTTTCATACCGTCGCGGATTCTGGCAGCTTTTTCGAAATTCAATGCCTTTGCGGCTTCTTTCATCTGGGATTCAAGTTTAAGAACTGTCTGTTCACCTTTTCCCTCAAGTAGCTCATGAATTTCGCCGAAAAATTCAATGTAGGACTCTTGGCTGATTTTTTTGCAGCAGGGAGCCTTGCATCTGCCAATGTGATAGTACATGCATGGGAATTCCCGTTCCTTGAATGTCTTGCAGTGGCGCACTGGATATGTTCTGTAAACAGATTCAATGAATGCATCCAGCGCAGGAACATCTGGAAAGGGACCGTAATAAACTGAGCCGTCATTTACGACAGTTCTGGTTTTAAAAAGCCGCGGAAATTTTTCGCTGGTAACACGGATAACCGGATATGATTTTCCGTCTTTGAGACAGATGTTGTAGCGTGGTGTGTATTTTTTGATGAGGTTGTTTTCTAAAAGGAATGCCTCATATTCGTTTGCAGTTGTGATGTATTCAATTGTCTGGGCATGAGCGATAAGCATTTGTGTTTTAACGTCTTTTCGCCCGGAGAAATAAGAGGACAGGCGGTTTTTAAGATTCTTCGCCTTGCCTACATAAATGACGGTCCCCTGAGGGTTGCGCCACATATATACTCCGCTGGAGGAAGGAGCTTTTAATGCGGTATCGTGTAACTGTTGCCATGCCGGATTATTTATACTCATAATAGAAGAAAATGAAAAATAAAATTAATTTTCCTGAATTTAAAATACACTTTTTACTTGCTCTTTGTCTAGTATTATTGAACAGCGCAAATCTCTTTGCTATCGAAAAAGTTCTTACTCTTGGCGGAAAAGAAGGCTGGCCGAAACTTTTAAAGCAGGACAGCATCACTTATGGAACCGGAAGATTCGGCTGGACAAGCCTTGAACTTGCAACAAACGCCCGTAAAGTTACTGGCGAAGCTGATATGCTTTTTAACTTTGAAGGCGGTTCAATTTACGATACTGCAGGAAAATATAAAGTTGTAGAAAATAATCTTGTTCTTGTTGCAGACAGCGCAATGGGACATAAAGCAGCGTTGTGCCGCGGAAGAAAATCTGGCCTTGTCCTTAAGGGAAGTGAAGGATCAATTTTTGGAACAGAAGGAAATCCAGGTTCTTTCGTAATTGAATTCTGGCTTAAACCGTCTGTTGCAGAAAACGGCGAATTTGTATTTACATGGAATTCTTCACGCCTTCTGGAAGATGAAGTCATTTACCAGCAGATTACTGCAGGTTTTAACAACAGCCGTATGGAATGGAGTTTTGCAAATGTTTTTGACGGCTGGACTAAAGATCACGGAGAAATTCATCTTACAAGTTATTCCGCAGTTATCCCTGATAAATGGGCTCACCATGTTCTTATGTTTAATGAAGAAACAGGACTTCTTGAATATAAGATTGACGGTAAAACTGAATGCCTTAAGTACATAACTGTTTCTGGTCATGAACGCTCAACTATTTTTGAACCTGTTCTTGGTCAGCCAAACGAAATTACAATCTGTGGCAAATACACCGGATTTATTGATGACCTTCGCATTCTTAAAGGAATTGCTTCGGGTTACAGTAATTCAATCAAAAAAACTGAAAGCCTTGAAACAATCGGTTCTTCCCGCTATGACAGATACATGGTGACTGGCGGCCGTTTTGAAACACAGCCGATTCTGACAGTGCCTGGCGCTGTTATCGAAAAAATTGATGTGATTGCAAATGTTCCGGCTCAGACAGAAATCCGTTATTACATCCGTACTGGCGATAATTTTTATGGCTGGAATGATACTTTCCCTGCATGGGTCGAAGTAACTCCTGGTCGTAAAATTTCAGGAAGCACAGGCCGTTACTTTCAGATTGCGGCGGAACTTTTCCCTGACGGTGGCGGAAGACAGTCTCCGTCCATCACAAAAATTGATGTTACATATAATGAACCGCCGCTTCCAATCCCGCCGGCTAAGGTAAAGGCAGTTGCGGGTGACGGATATGTTGACTTGAGCTGGAGTTATTCTATTGATGACACTACCGGCGGGTATTACGTTTATTACGGTACACGACCAGGAGAATATCTTGGTGTTGTAGCGGTTGAAGGACCTAGTCCAGTTAAGGTTGGGAACGTTAGTTCATATCGTTTGACAGGCCTTAAAAACGGCGCAATTTATTATTTTGCAGTCGCAGCCTATTCGGTATTGGATAATAGAATTATAGGAAACTTTTCTGACGAGGTTTTTGCAAGACCTAAGAAGAAAGCGTATTGATGATTTTTTAATTTGATTGCTATGTTGGGAGTTATAAAATATGTCTGGTAATGAATTGATTTTAAATCGTGCAAATGCAGCTGTATTATCACATGACTTTGCCCTTGCGGCCCGTTTATATACAAGTCTCTTGAAGGAAAATCCGGACAGCATTCCGCTTCTGGAAAAACTGGGAAACTGTTATCTTAAGGAAACAAATGATAAAAAGGCGCTTCCTGTTTTCCAGAAAATTTTAAGCCTTAAAGGGGATGACTTTAATACTCTCAATACCCTCGGTGGAATTTACCGCCGCCTTGGTCAGTATGATGAGTCAATTGATGTTTTGCAGAAGGCTCTTCCTCTTACAAAAAATACAGCATCAGTAAATTACAGTCTTGGTAATACATATTATTCACTTGGAAAATATGATGAAGCACTTGACTGTTTTACAAGCGTAATTCAGGAAAATCCAGACGACGTTCTTGCTTACAACCACATCGGTTCAATTTTCAGAAAGCGCGGAGAATTTAAAGAAGCAATCACAACTTACCTTAAAGGTCTTAAGGTTGACCGTAACCATCCTGTTCTTCACCTTAACCTTGCCAAATGCTACGAGTCAGAAGGCGACATAAAAGGTGCAATCAGCGAATACGAAGCAGCACTGCGTTCAAAACCAGGCTGGCACGATGTAATGAGTTCCTATACTAAATGTCTTGTTACAATCGGACGAACTAAAGAAGCCGCTGAACTTGCCCGCCAGGCTCTTATTATGAATCCCCGCGACGTAAAGATGTATTCAACTCTTGGTGGAATTCTTTCCAACCAGTCGGACTATCAGAATGCAATCACCGAATACAAAAAGGCACTTGCTCTTGAACCTCAGAATGTTGCAGCCTTAAAAGGCCTTGCAGAATGTTTTGAAGCAACCGGTGATACTCAGCAGGCAGTTGAACTTATTGAACGTGCGCTTGCTTCAAATCCTGATAATATGGATTTACTTAAGCAGAGTACTTTCATCGGACTTTCTGCAAACAACCTTTCTAACTCAGCAGAAAAAATCAAGAAGATTATGGGGGCTTCTAAAAATGATCTTGAAGCCCTGGATCTTGCTGCACAGTACTATGTTCTTAAAAATGAAGATGACCGTGCAGAAAATTCTTATAAACGTATTGAACAGATTTCTCCTGTATATACAAAGCATCTTGAAAATGCAGCAAAACGCTATCAGCAGAAAGGTGACCTTGAAACGGCTGTTTCTTACGGACAGCGTTATTCAGACCGTGTTCCTCAGAATGTAAAGGCATTGACCAGTCTTGCTCAGATGCTTGAAGATCAGGGAAAACTTACAGATGCTTATGTAAAATTAAAGGAAGCTGTAGAAATTGACCCTAACAATGTTCTTGCAGGAAAAAAATTAAAGGCAGTTTCAGATAACCTTGACCGTGCAGAAATGCAGGAAGCAATCCTCAGGGAAAATGCAAGACTTAAGGCTCAGCAGGAAGCAGAAGAAAAGGCTCGTCAGAAAGCTCTGGAAGAAGAACAGAAACGGGCAGAAGAAGAAGCTGCAAAGAATGCTGCAATTATTGAAGAACCAGAAGAAGTTACAGAAACAGAATTATGGAAATCAGAAAGCTGGGCTGCACAGGATATCGTAGAAGAATCTGATCCGTTTGAAGAACCTGATGATCCTGATGCAGATATCAGTGCAGGACCAGAAGAAGACCTTGATGCTCTTGAAGAAGAAATGGAAAAGGGCGAAGAACAGGCAAAAGCAAATACAAGTAATCCTAATTTTGACGGACTTACAGATCCTCTGGACAGCTATGAACCAGCTGAAAGAAAACCTGCAGACAGCGGCCGTTCTTATGAAGATGAATTCAATGACGCATTTGATGATGTGTTTAACAATGATGATGATTTAAATATTGAACCTGCCGCTCAGTCTGGAGCACCATCAGTACAGCCTGTTTCTGATTATCAGCCGCCGGTTCAGCCTCAGGTTCCTCAGAATGCATACCAGCCTCCGGTTCAGCCTCAGATTCCTCAGGATGCATATAACCCGCCGGCAGAACCTGCATCGCCTTCTGGATTTGAATCTCAGGTTCCGCCTCAGAATTTCAATCCTTACCAGAATCAGGCTCCTGCAAGACAGGACCGTTCGGGACTTACAGCTGATGATACACAGCGTCTTATGGATTCAGTTCTTGAAAGTCAGGATCAGGCAAATCGTGCAGTCAATGCTGCAGAAAAAGCCTGGGATGCGGCTTCTCGTGCTGCCGATGCTGCTCAGCTTGCATCTGATGCAGAAACACAGCTTTTAAATCAGGCAGACCAGGCTGCACAGCTTGTAAATAAACGTGCTGAAGAAGCAGCCCTTAAAGCTCAGCAGGCAGCCGAAGAAGTTGCCCGCAGAATCCGCGAAGAAGCTCTTGCTGCAGAAGAAAAAGCACGCCAGCTTAAAGAAGAAGCCGAAGAAGCTGCCCGTAAAACTCTTGAAGAAGCTCAGAGAACTCTGGAAGAAGCTCAGGAAAAAGCAACAGAAACTGCCGCAAATGCAATGAAAGAAATGGTAGACGATAAACTCAAGGCTCTTGATGATATGCTGCCAGAATTTGAAAAAGCACTTGTGGAGAAAAAAGAAATTCCTGCTGACAATGATACACTTTCAAAAGCACTTGCACTGTTCAAGGGGTTGAGGGCATTAAGCGAAAGTCTGCCTGATGAAAAGCGTCATGAGTTCATGCAAAGTCAGTCAAGAATTAAACTTGATTATATCATCAGCCGTCTTACAAGTCAGAAAGGTCTTCTGGAAAGTTCAATTGAACTTAGAGAAAGCGGTCAGCTTGGAGATGTTGTAACAGAAGAAACCCCTCCAGTAAAAACAGGAAGGGTTCTTGTAGAAAGCGTTCTTGATAATCTTTCTGGAATGACTGCAGACCTTGAAGATAAGGATCTTGCGGCAGGCCTGACAAGAATTGCAGATGAAACTAAAGATAAATTATCTTTGAGTGAGTAATAACTTCGTTGCCGTCTTGAGTAACAAGAACATCGTTTTCAAGACGGACACCGCCAAGTTTTGGATCATATAATCCTGGTTCCAGTGTTACGATCATTCCTGGAGCAAATACATCCTGGATGTTTGCCTTACCGCGGACAAAAGGATATTCATGAATTTCAAGTCCGATTCCATGCCCAAGTCCATGCGGCATGGATTTTTTTGCTTTGGCAAAAATTTCATCGGCTTTGGCTGCAGCTGCTCTCAGAGGGACATCCTTTTTGTAAAGTTCAAGACATTTTTCGGCAGCGGTTTCTACAAGCTCAATAAGTTTAAGCTGGTCTTTGCTGAGTCTGCCTTTTGCAATGGTTAAGGTTGTGTCGCTTGTGTAACCGTTATAGACTACGCCAAAGTCAAGGATGTTCAGGCCGTTTCCAGGCCACTGTCCGTTTGTGTAATTAGGAAAGCAGTGAATTGCGTAACTTCTGTCAGGTCCAGCAGCAAGAGTATCAAATCCTGTGCGTTCGCAGCCATATTTACGGCATTCAGCTTCGATTAAAAGTGCAACATCAGTTTCTGTTTTAATCTTGCCGTTCTTAACCTGTTTTTCGATGAGCTCGATTATTTTATCGCCGATTTTAGCGGCTTCTTTTGTGCATTCAATTTCGTATTCATCTTTAACGGCACGCATTGCAGTTACAAATTCGTGGACACTGTTGTTTCTGCATCGAACTTCGTAACCTGCAAGAGCATCAACATATTCAAGGAAAAGAGGGTATGGTGTTGTTGGTGGAATTTCAACTTTAGTCTTGTCATTGATTTTAAGCAGTGACATTGCACCTTTTACGGCGCGGACTGTATCCCGTTCATAGCGTGTCCAGGGAACGATTCTGTCTGCAAAGGCAAACTGGTTTGCAAGGTTTTCGTCCCATGGAATAAGTACATCGCCGTTTGTTAAAGAAACAATAAAAATTGCATCAGAGGGATGTCCTGTAAAATAACGGATATTGATGTCACGGCAGTCTTCGTTATCGCAGAAAACAACTGTATCAATTCCTTTATCAAACATGTATGAACGAAGGTTGTTTACACGGTCGTTATAGATTTTTTTAAGTTCTTCTTTACTGTAATTTTTCATTTGCTGTTCCTGAAGATTAAAATTATCTTCGTTTGAATTTTCTGATTATAATCATTGCAACAGAATCTTTTGAGATGATAAGGCATGCAACACCAGAAACAAAGAAAACTGCTGCTGTAATTAAGATTGGAATTCCGTTGCCAAGGAATCTTCCCAGGTGAGCGAATTTTTCAACAAGCACCGGATGAAGGAAATAACATGGAACACTTGCGATTGCAGAGAACACAACCATCTTAAGACTGTAGAAAACTGTCGAAAGAGCAACTTTTTTTGTGTCGGTTGTCTTAAGCCCTTTTAAGAAGATGAAAAGTGCTGCCATGTTTACAAAACTTGAAATTGTAAGAGCCAGCGCAATTCCACGGCCTTTAAGCGAAAAAGAAAGGACAAACGCAAGAATGATGTTCACGCCAAAAGAAATGAGTCCTGCGTATGTAGGAAGTTTTGGTTTTTCCTGAGCATAGAATGCAGGCGAGAGAACACGGTTAACTGCAATAAAGAAAAGTCCGATGATGTGCATCTGGAAAGCCTGCATGGTAAGTGCAACGGAAGTATCGTCAAAACGGTTGCTCTTGTAGACAAGACAGATAATCTGACGGCCTGTAATAAGCGAATAAAAAGTTATTGGAATACAGATCATTGCAATTACTTTGAGGGCAGTAATGAGCATTGCATTGTATTCTTCCCATTTTTTTTCTTTAGCAAAACCGCTTAAATCCGGAAGAATGATTGTTCCGATTGTAACGGCAAAAACTCCCAGGATAAGTTCCTGGAGGCGAAGTGAATACTGCAGCGAAGAAAGAATTCCTTCTCCAACCCAGTTTGCAAGAGCACTTGAAACAAGATCGTTGAGCTGGTAAGACGCCATACCGATGATTGTCGGAACAACGAGAGCTACGACTCTGCGGGTTCCTGGATTTGTAAAAGCATTCTTAATTCCAGTAAAAGAAACTTTCCAGCCTGTTTTAAGTACAAACGGAAGCTGGAACAATGCCTGAATACATCCGCCCACCATGACACCGCAGCTCATTGCACGGGCAGGGTTTTCCATAAAGTTTGAAAGGATGTAAGTTCCTGCAATTACACAAAGGTTAAAGAGAACCGGAGTAAAACCGGATGGTGAAAAAATCTTGAGTGTGTTGAGGACGCCCTGAAAAAATGCTGCAATGGAAATTACAAGCAGGTAAGGGAACATGATTCTTGTAAGGATGGATGTTTCCCCGATCATGCTGACTGTTTCGCCGGCATAAAAAAGACGGACAATCAGCGGAGTGAATACAATTCCTAAAAGTACAACACAGGTTGTCAAAAATGTGATAAGAGTAAACGTAGCGTTGATGAATTCCTGGGCTTCTTTGCGGCGTTCTGCTTCTTCGGGAGTGTTTTCTGCTCCTGTTAATTTTTGCAGATAGCCTTTAAAAGTTGGAACAAATGCAACGGAAATGCTGTTTTCTGCAAAAAGGCGGCGCAGAAGGTTCGGAATCATAAATGCGATACCAAAAGCATCTGCATAGGCAGAAGTTCCTAAAAAGCGGGCTTTGGTGGCTTCACGGATAACACCGAGAATACGGGATAAAAGGGTCAGAAACGACAGTTTGAGGCCTGATTTAAGAATATTTTTTTCTTTTTTTTCTACTTTTTCTACGGAAGTCATGGTATAATATAGAATATAATTGTTTTTAAAATTAAGCAATATTACTGATTTTTAAAATTGTGGTAATTTTATAAAGTCATTGGGGAGTAAGTTTTGGCTCGTAAAAAAATTCTGCAGCGCGTCGGGAAAACTGCAATCATCCCGATTTCGGTAAAAATACTTGTTATTTTTATCTCTCTGATTCTTTTGTCAAACTTCATGACAAATTTCCTTTCAACACAGTTGTCGCAAAGACAGATTTCCAGTCTGACTAACAAACTTATGGTTACTCAGCTCAAGGATATGTACACAACAGCTGCAAACCAGTATCAGATTTATTCATATTCAAAAGATAAGGATAAATGTATCGAAGCTATGCGTACGGCAGCAGAAAGCGGATTCTCGCAGAAACACAGTATCGCACTTGCCGTTGACAGAACCGGGCAGATGATTTTCTTTAACTGCGCAGATCAGAATGTCAACTTTACGCTGTTCACGGATAAGAAAGCTCTTGAAGAAATGAATAAAAGCATGGAAGAAGAAATTGACCAGGGGCAGATTGAATTCAAGCTTGGCGGAGAAGGCTTCTTTGGTATTTATAAATTCAATCCTGAATGGGGATGCTTTTTAATCCGTGCAGAAAGTTTTGCCGATTCCCAGCGTGAACTCATGAGGGTTCTCGGAATTACAGTTGCAATGATTCTTGCATTGACAGTTACATTCCTGTTCATCGGTCTTTACATGATGAATAAGATTTTTGCCAATGTCCGAAAAATCACAGACAGCCTTTATGACATGCAGCAGAAGTCACAGCTTGGCGTAATCAATATTGATGATGCACCAAATGATGATATTACTTACCTTGCAGCGTCATTCAACTCACTGTCTGTTTCCGTAAATAACCTGCTTACAACTTTCCAGAAATTCGTTTCTAAAGACGTTGTATCAAAGGCTTACTCAGATCACTCTATTGCACTTGAAGGAAAACAGCGCGAACTTACAATTCTCTTTTCTGACATCAAGAGCTTTACTTACAGAACAGAAACACTTGGTAACGAAATTATTGACGTTTTGAACGTTCATTATAACAGCGTAATTCATGCAGTGCACGAAAGTGAAGGTGTAGTCGGTTCCATTATCGGAGATGCAATTCTTGCAATCTTTGGAACAGAAGTTTCCGGGGCAAAGAAATCAGTTCAGTCAATTGAATCTGCCTGGGAAATCACAAACCTTACTGCAGAACTGCGAACAAAAATGCTTGAACGCCGTAAACTTATCGAAAAGAAACGCAAGCTTACTCCTGCAGAAGACAGAGTATTCAATGCATGTCTTCTTGATATTGGTGTTGGTGTTGACGGCGGAACGGTATTCTACGGAAATATCGGTTCAGATGAACACATGGCAAATACAGTAATCGGTGACAACGTAAACTCAGCAAGCCGTCTTGAAGGCCTTACAAGAATTTACCACCTTCCTGTAATCGTTTCTGAATATATCAAGGAACAGGCAGAATCAGTTTCAAAACGCTATAAGTTCTACGAAATTGATACTGTTCAGGTTAAAGGAAAAACAGAAGGAAAGAAAATCTACTTCCCTCTTGATACAGAAGTTTTTGGACACGAAACCTTCGAAGAAAAATTTGAAATATTTGAAAAAGGTCTTGCCGCTTATTATAAAGGCGACTGGAAAACAGCACGCAAGCAGTTCAAGGCTGCTGACCTTGATGTCACAGAAGTATTCCTTGAAAGAATGGGACTCAAGAATGCACCTGCTAAATGGAGTGGAATATGGACAATGACAACAAAATAAGTACAAGGCAGACTGACACAAAAGACGATGTAATGCTCTTTCTTGAAGAAGAACTTGTTTCTCTTAAAAAGAAAGATAAAGTAATTGCATACGATCTTGAAACAGAATATGCAAAGACAAAGAAGAATAGAATCTGGTCAATCTGGGTTGTTCTTATTCTTACAGTTGCAGGTGTATTCTGCATTACATATTTTACAAGCCGTGCGCTTCAGAAAAAAAACAGAACTGTAGATGTAAACCTTTCTGTATTTGAAGACATCAACTTAAAAAATCTCTTTGATGCAATGAGTAAGACACAGGATCTTTACGAAAAGGCCGCAAAGAATAAAGCTGAACTTCAGGCAGGACTTGATACAAAACTTGATCAGGCACGACGCCTTCGTGATTCGGAACTGGCAATCGTTGAAAAAGCAAAGCTTAGAAAAAAGCAGCTTAAAGAAAGACAGGACGAAATTACAAAAACTTACAACAATGCAGTTTACAGAGCACACACCGAATTTGACGAAAAAATCAAAGCCGCAGAAATTGAATTAAAACAATACGAAGAGCAGCTTAAAGGCTTTGACTCAGAAAATGTTGCAAAGGCCCAGAGCTATGAACAGAAGATGGACAGTGAACGTCAGCTTCATGAACTTGAAAAAGACCGCATTGCAAAAGAATACGAAGATCAGATCAATGCCCTTAAGCAGTCAATGAGTGACAGCCAGGAAAAGAGTTTTGAAGAACGCAAAACCGCAATGAACGATGTTGCTTCCCGTTACGAAAAACGACTTGCAGCCCTTGACCCTGTAATCAAAGATTCCAGAGAGAAGTCTATTGTTGCGGGGCTCGAAGAAGTAACTTATGCAGATGCTATCAGTACTGAATCAATCGCAGGAACAATGGTTTATCCTGATGATCAGTACATTAACAGCGTTTCAGTGCTTAAGGCCCGTTACGATGATTTTGTTTATCTGAACTCAATTGCTTCAAAACTTCCATACCTTAATTCCATGCCGGAAGTTCTCAGAGGAGAACGCCGCAAAGCTTATGAGATGAGCCGTGGAATTGCACTTGCAGGTGCCAGCCGTGTTTCAGAACTGAAAGGCGAAAATTCAAAACTTACTGCTCAGGTAGAAAAACTGACATCAGATCTTGCAGGCATCAAAAGTGCTTATGCAGGACAGTCAGCTGTTCTTGAAACCTGTGCAAACCTGCAGAAAGTTGACGGTTTTGTTATGGCTAAACGCAGTGACGGAACAATAATTGTTTTTGTAAAAAGTACAAGCAGAGAAGGAATTACACAGTCAGGAAATACAACAGTTTCTGTTTATGCAAATGATACAAAAGTTGGAGAAGGAACTTTGTGGTTCAAAGATTCCATTTACTTTATGTCATTAACCGATGAAGCTGTTCAGGTAAGTTCCGGTTACATGATAAAAATTAATAATTAAAGGAGTGCGTTAAAATGTCATCCTTCATGATTTATCTTATACTGTTTTTGCCAAGTACTTATGTCGGTGTAATTATGATGAGCTGTCTGCAAAAATGTTTTCTGCATGGACAGCCGGAAATGTATCTTTCTTCTTTGCCTATTACTATGGCTGTAACAACGGCATTGAGCGTTACAATTCTTATTATGATGAAATTTATTCTTCGCCCTATGGATGCAGTTGTCAACAGACTTCAGCGTACAGGCGAAGAACCTGGTGATGAAGACCGTAAGATTGTTATTAAAGCACAAAAGGTTATGAATACAACAACAGTTATTTTTACGGTTGTAGGTTTTATTTTTGGTAACCTTATAACAATGTCAATTGCAATGGCTAAGGGGACAGTTCCGTTTGAACTGCCTCGTATCATTATGGCAATTTTTCACTCAATCAGTTTTGGTGGTGTCGCAACTTTATATACTATCAACCTTGCACAGCATCTTCTTGAAAAAAAACATCAGCTTTTGAAAATCCGTAATCTTACTGATACAAGCAAAAAAACTTCGCTTTCTTCAAATCTGTTCTACATGATTTTCGTTTCTGTACTTGCTGTTGCAATCAGTATTGCGATGGTTTCATTTCAGATTGCAAATCACGGTAAACCGGAATGGGGAATTGATTTCTATCTTAAGTGGAGCGTTATTGTTGGTATCATAACTTTTGTTCTTGCAGCAATTCCAATTTATATGGTTGTTAAAGGACTTACAGCAAGAATCAATGAAAGCGCCGGAAAAATCAAGGAAATTTCAGAACAGGGTGATCTTACCGGACGTATTGATATTACAGTAAGTGATGATATCGGTTTTATGACTGGTTCTGTAAATATGCTGATGGACAAACTTTCTTCTATGCTTGCAGACCTTCGTAAACAGGCAAACAGCGTATCATCTTCTGCAAATGTTCTTTCCCGTTCAGCAGAATCTTCTGTAACAGCCCTGACTCAGATGGAAGCTTCGTTTATGAGTATGGGAGAAGCAGGAAACACTCAGAATGCTTTGATTTTAGATGTCAGCCGCGCAATCGATGGTCTTAAATCAGGTTCTGCGGAATTGAGTGACTACATGGTTGAACAGGGACACGCTCTCAAGGAAAATGCTGCTTCTATTACAGAAATGGCAGAAAACATCAACTCAGTTGCAAATATGACAAAGAAGGCAGATGAACTTTCTGGAGTTCTTGCAAGTACATCATCAAATGGTAATGGACTTGTTAACCAGGCAGTTGTTGCAATTTCAGAAATCCAGAAGTCTTCTGTAGAAGTTCAGAATATCGTTAAGGTAATCCAGAAGATTGCAAGCCAGACAAACCTTCTTTCTATGAATGCCGCAATCGAAGCCGCACATGCCGGAGAATACGGAGCAGGATTTGCTGTTGTTGCAGACGAAGTTCGTTCCCTTGCTGCTTCTTCAAGTAAGAGTGCAAAAGATATTCAGATTCATATTAAGTCAATGGTAGAAAAAATCAATAATGGTGTTGATGCCATTACTCAGGCTGGTAAGGCGTTCAACCAGATTGAAGAATGTGTTATGGAAAACCAGAAAGTTATTCAGACATTGTTTGAAGCAATGGAAGAACAGCGTAGAGGTGCCGCAGAAAACATGCGTGTTTCAACAAGCGTAACACAGGCTCTTGATAAAGCAAATGATCTTGCTCAAAAGCAGAATGAATTCTCTCAGAATGTAAAGGATGCAATGGACAGAATCGTAGAAATGACAAAGGAATTTGCAAACCTTATTGACGAAGGAATGAGTTCAACAAATAACCTTAAGGAATCAGTTCGTCAGGTTGAACACACTGTTTCTGATAACCTTATTGCAGTATCAATGATGGAAAATAACTTTTCTCAGTTTACTGTATAAGTTTATTGTTCATGACTTTTATTACACGGCCATCGAGATAAAACTCGGTGGCCGTTTTTGTAGGCGGATAATTGATTATGATTTCCTCAAAATTACCGGCATGTTCATTCAGCGGAATGTATTTATATAGAATATTTTTGATCTGATTTTCGTCAAGAAAGTCCCAGCGGGAAGGAGAAGCGGTTGTTGTTTTGATGTAAGAAACGGTTATGGTTTTTGCATCAAGGATTTTTGTGATTAGGGACTGGGTGTCAAGAAAACAGGAACAGCTTCTGGACCTGGCGCCGGTTTTAAATTCGCTGAAGGCTGCGGTTTCTTTTTCCTTTATTGTCTGAATCAGTTTTGACCAGTTAAGATATTTTATTGTGTTTAAGTCAGTTTCGTTCTGGTAAAGCTGAATGAGACAAAGGGCCGTGGAAGTCTTGCACCATTCAAGGCAAATGGTTTTCTGGCTGGAATTATCCGGGCTGTAAACCGCTCCTGCGGGATAAAAGAAATCAGGCTGGACCGGGAATCCAAGATTTACTGCTGTGCCAGAGATTCTAAGTTCGCCGTTTTGATTAAGGTCGAGAACCGGCTGTGCAAGAATTGCTGCAGGAATGTCAGGCCGTAAACTGATTTCTACAGTTCTGGTTGTATTGTCAATAGAAAGAATCTGCGGGTCTTTACCCTGATAGATGCAGATTTCCCAGGAAGTTATGGCAGGCATGCCTTGCGGCCATAAAGGAATCTCAAGTTCAAAAAACGCCTTCTGTGAAACGCTAAGTGGACCATCTGCCGCCAGCGAACAACCGCCTGCAGCCATCAACCCCGTTAAAATCACGGGGAATAATATTTTTGTTTTTAAAGTATTCATACATATTGAATACTTTTATAAGTGTAATTTTCCGTGATTTTTATATAAATTTTTTAAAGATTATCTGTGCTTTGCTATTTCACTCTGGCAAAGCTGGTCGCAGATTTCGTTGTACTCGATGCCTGCGTGTCCTTTGACCCAGTTCCAGGTGACATTAAGGCTGAGGTTGAGTGCATCAAGTGTCATCCAGAGGTCCTGGTTTTTGACAGGTTTTTTGTCTGCAGTGCGCCAGCCTTTAGCTTTCCAGCCTTTGATCCAGGTTGTGATGCCGTTTTTTACGTACTGGCTGTCGGAATAAAGGCAGACAGGGCGGGATTTGAGCTGTGGAGTGTTTGCGATTGTGCTTAAGGCGTTGATTGCGGCGCTTAATTCCATGCGGTTGTTTGTGGTTTCGTGTTCGCCGCCTGATAAGCGCAGGTCTTTTCCGTCAAAAAGCAGAACAGTTCCCCATCCTCCAGGTCCAGGATTCCCTGAACATCCGCCGTCTGTATATACAATGATTGTGTCTTCCATTAAAGTTCCTTTTTATGCCCCAAAAGGGCGGCTGTGAAACCGGATTTACATTTTTTCAAATTCTATTGCCGATTTTACGATTTTTTACTATCTTATTAGTATATTATATCATTTTTTTATAGGAAGTTCTAGAAAATGGCAAAACAGATTTTATTCAATGAAGATGCACGCAAAAAGCTTCTTTCTGGTGCAGAACAGATTGCAAAGGCAGTAAAAGTAACTCTCGGACCTTGTGGCCGTATGGTTATGCTCGATAAAAAATATGGTGCACCTACAATTACTAAAGACGGTGTTTCAGTAGCAAAAGATATTGAACTTGCAGACCCATTTGAAAACATGGGTGCTCAGTTCGTTCGTGAAGTTGCATCTAAGACAAATGATGATGCAGGTGACGGAACAACAACAGCAACAGTATTGTCATATGCACTTGTTCGTGAAGGTCTTAAATCTGTTTCTGCAGGAATGACTCCAATTGAACTTAAACGCGGTATGGACAAAGCTGTAAAAGTTGCAATTGAAGAAATCAAAAAGAACTCTAAACCGGTAAAAAATACAGATGATGTTACAAGCATCGCAACAATTTCTGCCAACAACGATCCAGAAATCGGTAAACTCCTTGCTGATGCAATCGAAAAGGTTGGAAAAGACGGTGTAATTACAGTTGAAGAATCAAAGAACATGGACACAACTGTTGATATCGTAGAAGGTATGGAATTTGACCGCGGTTATATTTCTTCTTACTTTGTAAATGACCGTGAAAGAATGGAAGCAAATTTCGAAGAACCATATATTCTCATCCATGACAAGAAAATCTCTTCTATGAAAGATCTTCTTCCTATCCTTGAAAAAGTTGCAAACGAAGGACGCGCTCTTATCATCATCGCAGAAGATGTTGACGGCGAAGCTCTTACTACACTTGTTCTCAATGCAATCCGCGGAACAATCAAAGTTTGTGCAGTAAAAGCTCCTGGTTTTGGTGACAGAAGAAAGGATATGCTTCAGGATATCGCAATTCTTACAGGCGGTCAGGTAGTTTCTGAAGAAGTAGGAATCAAACTTGAAGAAGCAGATATTTCTATGCTTGGTCGTGCAAAATCAGTTAAGATCGACAAAGACAATACAACAATCGTAAACGGCGCAGGTGCTAAAAAATCAATTTCTGAACGCGTTTCTGAAATCAAAGCTCAGATTGAAAAGACAACATCTTCTTACGATAAAGAACAGCTCCAGAAACGTCTTGCAAAACTTTCTGGCGGTGTAGCAGTAATCAATGTTGGTGCTACAACAGAAACAGAAATGAAAGAAAAGAAATTCCGCGTAGAAGATACAATCGCTGCAACACGCGCTGCTCTCGAAGAAGGAATCGTTCCTGGTGGCGGACTTGCACTTATCGAAGCTTCTAAAGCTCTTGCAACAATTCCTGAAAATCTTACAGAAGATGAAAAAGTCGGATTCAAGATTGTTAAACGTGCTCTTGAAGAACCTATCCGCCAGATTGCAGACAATGCCGGCGTTGATGGAAGCGTAATTGCAGAAAGAGCAAAGACAGAAAAGAAAGGCATCGGTTATAATGCTTACACAGGTGAATGGGTAAACATGCTCGAAGCCGGAATCATTGACCCTGCAAAGGTTACATGTTCTGCTTTGATGAATGCTGCTTCTATTGCTGCAACAATGCTTACAACTGAATGTGCAATTACTGATATTCCGGAACCAAAAGCACCAGCTGCTCCAGCTCCTGACATGGGAATGGGATACTAATAAATGATTAAGCTTGGTTTTCAGTCGTGCAGATATAATAATCTTTTTATTGAGCAGGAAATGGACATGGCATTAAAATCAAGAATTGATTTTTTTGACGTGTTCTTTGACGGTTTTAATTCCAGGGATATTGAAAATCCTGGGAATGTAAAGCTCATGGAAGATATTACAATTCATCTGCCGCTGGATTTTACAAGTCTTGCCAGTGAAGATAAAGAAGCATATTTTGATTACATTAATAGAAGAAAACCAAAATGTGTTACAGTAAGTTTTGACAACCTTTCGTATGAAGAACTTGAAATGATCTGCACAAACATTAAAGGTCCTGTCGTTGCTGTAACAAATACGATTGGTGATAAACACCGTATTTATGGCTGCACCTTTTATGAATTCCTGCTTCAGGCAAAAATGATTCTTGAACGCAAAATGCTTAAGGTAAATGTAACTTTAGATACTGGTGTTGCAAAGCTTAATGGTCAGAATCCGGTTGAATATGCAAAGAACTTGATTAAAGACGGTTTTACGATTCTGTCAGTTCATCTGCATGATAATGACGGTTCTACAGACTATCACTGGCCGGCCGGTTCAGTTGCAAACGGAATTGACTTTGAAAACTTTGTCCGCGTTCTTGAGGAACAGGGAAGAGAAGTCTGGGGTGTAATTGATCACTGGAATAACAATTACAATGCCCTTGAATATTTAAGAAGTATTTAAGGTTTTAATTAAACAAGAAAATCCATCGCTCATATAAACTGATTGTTTATGTGCTGCGATGGATTTTTTTTATTTAGTCTTTAGAAAAAGAATAGGTTCTGTTCCAGACTGCTGTTTCGCCTGGCTTTGCTTCGAACCATGTGAATAGTTCCGGGCTGATACATTTGTTGTGTCCCCAGATATCACAGTTGTATGGTTCAAAAGAATCTTCTTCTTTAACGGTGAGTTTTGATTTTGAATCTTTTAAGATCCAGAAAGCCTTTTTGTTTTCTGTGTCTTTGCGTGATTTGAAAATTCCGCCCATGAAAAATTCTACGTCAGGAGTTTTTTCAAATCCGATTTTTGTTATTTCTCCGTTTGGCTGAAAACGAATCAGGTTTTCTGTCTTTACATTTTCTGAGAAGTTGTTCTGGTCGTATTCCCATGGAAGAGTGAGTTCAAGGTGCGGACCGTTTGTTCTGTTTCCTGGAAGGAGGAAGTTGTGAACATATTCAGTTGTGGCAAGTGGTTTTGAACCTTTGTTTTCGATCTTGTAGTCGATTGTAAAAGTGTCGCCTTTAAGTTCAATTGTTTTTGTGTAAAGGTAGGCATATCCGTTGCGTTCACCGGAATCACATTCAAATACTGCTTTTGTATCTGAAACTTTTACTGCATGAAAGTTAAGCGGATCAAGTTTGTACTGGGTAAAAAAGAAATATGGTTTGTCATCCTTTTTAAGCCAGCCTGTTCCGATTTTTGGAAAGTATTCTCCGACAGGAATGTCATCATAACCGATTACATTTTTAATTCCGAATTCATTGTGAAGTCCTCGTCCAAAAATGCGTGGGTTGCGGTGGAAGATTTTCTTTTCCTGAGAAAGTACGCTGATGCCTTTGTATTTGATCTGAGTAACGGTTCCGTTCCAGTCAAAGCGGCTGCCTGTGTATTTTTCGCCGGCAGTTTCAATAGTTAATTCAAGGTTTTCATTTTTTAATTTAATACTCATAATGAAATTATATTACAGCCAACAGGGGAAAAGTATCAAGGTTTTTTGATTAGTGACAAAAAATGTTTACATTCTGCAAATAAATGGATATGCTCAATTAATAGAAAAGCATTACAGGCTGTATACTGATTTGTGCCGGAACAGTTTTTATGATAATTTAGATTAATATATAGAAAAAAAAATCCATAATTATGAAAAAAAAGATACTTTTTTCTCAATTATAGTGTAAAATAGTAATAAGGTAATTATGGTTGGAATCGGCGATATTCAATTATTTTTATTATTTCTCGGTGGAACAATCTGTGCTCTGATATTTCTTTTTTCAAGCATAGTAAGGTATCAGTCTGTAAAAAGAAAACGTTCGCTTTTACACCTTGAACTTGTTACATCACTTCTTCTTTTTGCTGATTATTTTTCATATATTTACAAGGATGACGCTTCTGCTCTTGGCGGAATTATTGTTCGCGTAACTAATTTTCTTTTGTTCTTTCTTATCTATGCCGAATTACTTGGCTTGAACCGTTATCTTAGAACTTTTGTTTATGAAACAAGTAAAGGCGGTGCAATTGCACTGAATCTTGTAAATATTTTTGCCTATATTGGACTTGTTAATATATTCATCAATCTTTATACAGGTCATATTTATTCAATTGATGCAGGCAGTGTTTATAATCGTGGCTCGCTGTTTTTCCTTTCGTACATTCCGCCGCTATTGATTTATCTTGTAATACTGACAGTTGTCATTAAATACAGAAAGATTTTTCCAAAACTGATTTTTATTTCACTGCTGTCTTTTGCAGTTCTGCCATTGACCTGTTCATTTTTGCAGATATTCTTCTTTGGTACATCTTTGATGAATCTTTCAATCGGTTTTTGTGCAATCATTCTTTTTGCGCTTTCTCTTATAGATCAGAATTTCTTTCTGCTTCAGATTGCAAGCCGCGAAAAAGCAACCGGACTTCCGAATGCTTACGGTTACATTATGGAAATCAGAAAATTAATGGATAAGGGCAAACTCAAGGAATATAATGCCATTCATTTTGATATTAAACGGATGGGGCTGATTAACAGAAAATACGGTGGTGCTACCGGTTCTGAAATCATTATCAAGTATGCCCGAAAATTGCGTGAATTGATTGCAGAAGATGAAGTTCTGGGTCGTCTTGGCGGTAACTACTTTGTAGCACTTATCCGTAAAGAAAATACCCGTGCTTTTTTAGATTTGCTTAGAAAAACTGAAATTACAATTTCTTTGCAGAACGGACCTGAAAAAGTTTCAATTTCTTCTGTTGCTGGTATTTATGGAATTGAATCTGATGACATTGAGCCTGAACTCATTATGAATAATGTTTCTATGGCTGGAAACATTGCAAAATACATGAAGCATAAGCCATACATTTTTCTGACACAGGAACTTCAGAAGGAAATCAACGAAATGCGAAGTCTTCAGGAATTGATTCCAAAATGCATGGCAAAAAAAGAATTCAAGCCGTACTATCAGCCAAAGGTTGATGTTTCTAAAAATGAACTTTGCGGTGCAGAAGCTTTGGTTCGCTGGGAGCATGAAGGAAAAATAATCAGCCCGATTCAATTTATTCCTGTTCTTGAACAGAATGAAAGTATCTGCGTCCTTGACTTTTATATGCTTGACTACGTCTGCCAGGATATTCGTAAATGGCTTGATGAAGGAAGAAACATTTCTACAATTTCCGTGAACTTTTCCAGAAAAAATCTTGGTAATCCTATTCTTGCAGAAGAAATTTCCAATGTGCTGAAAAAGCATAATGTTCCGGAAAAATACATTCAGATTGAAATTACAGAAACAATTGACGAATTCCCTCAGGACTATCTTAAAGGTGTTGTTCTTGCATTGCAGGGATATGGAATGAGTGCAGCGATTGACGACTTTGGAACAGGAAGTGCTTCCATCAATCTTATCAGAGAAGTTCCGTTTAACGTTCTTAAAATTGACAAGAGTTTTATTTCTTCAAATACAGATAAAGACAGCAGACTTTTAGGCCACATTATTTCTATGGGAAATGATGTAGGTGCAAGCGTAATCTGTGAAGGCGTTGAAAATAAAGAACAGCTTGAAGTTCTTAAGAAACTTGGTTGTCCACAGATTCAGGGCTTTTATTTTGATATGCCGCTTTCAAAATCTGAATTTGAAAAACGCCTTGATGATCCTCAGTACAATTAATTCATCTTATAATTTTTTACTGATTCATATTCTCTTTGGGCTTTATGCCGTTTTGATAATCTGCGTAAGTTATAGGCTTGTTGGAATTTAAAAGTTTTGCATCCGTAACTTCTGCAATGAACAATGTATGCGATCCAAGATCCTGGATTGAAATTACATGAGCATTAAGAACTGCGCAGGTTTGATCTGTCAGATAAGGATTTCCGTCAGCATCTTTCTGGTAAGAAATGTTTTCAAACTTACTTACATTACGACCGCTTTGATAGCCAAAGTGTCTGATAGTTTCAAGACTGCAGTTCGTGTCCAGAATGGAAAGTGCAAATGATTTACTTTGTTTTATCATGCTGCAGGTTAAATTTGCATTCTGGCAGGAAACTGCAATTCTTACAGGATTTGACGCGACCTGAATACAGGTATCGGTTACACAGGCATTAAGTTTGCCTTCTGCATTTGTACCAAGAATAAACAGGCCGTATGAAAGATTGTATAATGCTTTATTATCCATAGCAGAACCTCCTTAGATTCTTACTTCTAAATTAATAAGCATATTACAAAACGTCAAATTTTTATTATTATCATAAATTAAAATTTATAGTAAAGTTTTTAAAGATAAACCCTTGCGGACATTGAAGGCAGATACCATGGAATCAACTGAAGAATTACAGAAACAGCATTATATAAAAATGACAGAAAAGCCTGTTGGCAAACTTCTGTTCGGTCTTTCTGTTCCGACGATTTTGTCGATGATGGTTACAAATATTTACAACCTTGTTGATACTGCCTTTGTTGGAACTTTAGGAACAAGCGAAAGCGGTGCAACTGGAATTGTCTTTGGGTACATGTCGATTTTGCAGGCTGTAGCATTTATGTGCGGGCAGGGCGCAGGCAGTAATATGTCAAGAAAGCTTGGTGCAAAGGATACAGCAAAGGCCACTGAATTCAGCTCCAGCGGATTTTTCCTTTCATTTTTTCTTGGGCTTGTGATTGCATTCTTCACTTTCTTTTTTATGGAGCCGATTCTAAAACTCCTCGGAAGCACTGACACAATTGCGCCTTATGCAGGAACTTATATTTTCTGGATTTTGATTTCTGCTCCGTTTTTTACTTCAAGCTACACAATGAACAACCTTCTGCGTTATGAAGGAAAATCAAAACTTGGTACCATTGCGCTTATGACCGGTGCTGTACTGAACATTGGATTTGATGCTTTTTTTATGAAAGTATTGAATCTTGGAATTACAGGTGCGGGTATGGCAACCGCAATTTCGCAGACTGTAAGTTTCTGTATTCTTTTGAGTATGTTCTTAAGAAGAAAAACACAGACTAGAATTTCAATACGGTATGTTTCAAGAAGCATAAAAACTTTCTGGGAAATTGCAGCAACTGGATTTCCAAGTCTTTTAAGGCAGGGACTTAATAGTATTTCTACAATGATTCTTAACAACAATGCGGCTTTGTATGGCGATCAGGCTGTTGCGGCAATGAGTATTGTTTCTCGTGTTGCGTTTTTTTCAATGTCTGTTACTCTTGGAATCGGGCAGGGGTTTCAGCCCATCTGTGCATTCAATTACGGTGCGGGAAAATTCAAGCGTGTTAAAAAAGCTTACTGGACTGCCTTTGGCTGCGGCGAACTGATGGTTGTGCTTATTTCGATTCCGCTTTTTATTTTTGCACCGGAAATTGTACAAAGGCTGCGTGATGATATTCAGGTAATTGAAATTGGTACCCGTGCGTTAAGGATTGTCAGTATTGGAATACTTTTTGTGCCGTTCAGCATGATGACGGAAATGGGACTGCAGAGTACCGGTGCAAAGCTGCTTGCGTCGTTCAGTTCAAGTTTAAGAAGCGGCGTAATTTTTATTCCTGCAATTTTACTGCTTTCACATTTCAGGGGACTTGCAGGAATTCAGGAAGCAAGCCCTTTGTGTGATTTTGTGACTTTGATGATTACGATTTTCTTAAGCAGGAAATTTCTTAATAAGCTTAAGGAGTAATGGGGTGCCGCCCTGTGCTTGTGGAAAGCTTAGGGCGGCCTTATTTTTTACTCTTTATTATTTCCCTGTAAAATGAAGTGTGCACCAGGCAAGTTTTCGTTTGCCGTTTTCCTGCTGCTGGTATGAAAAATAGAGTCTTACATCCTGGCCGCCTGTTTTGTCACCTTCTGAGCTGATAAGGTTTGGATACCAGATGGGGTTTGATTTATCGCCGAGAAGTTTTGCAGGCCGTGTCCAGTTTATTGCATCGCGGCTGTAAGAAATGTATACGACTTTTGGATCCCAGCCGTGGTATACCATTACCCACTGGTTAAGAAAGGTATTCCACATTACGCTTGGATTTGCACCGCCTTTACCGGCAAGGGTAGAAATCGGATAGTTTTTACCGCCTGTTTTTGTTGTTGAATCGTATGCATCAATTGTAAAAGAAGAACCGTTCCATTTTTCCCAGGTACCGGATCTTCCCTGAGGATCTTCTGACATTGCCATGCAGATGCAGTTTCCGTTGAAGTCTGTTTTTCCCTGGTAGTAGCAGATCCAGCGATTGTTTTTTTCGTCCCTTATTACGCAGCCGTCTCCTAGTCCGGACCAGCCTGGTGTTGAACCTTTTGGCTGGGAGTCTACGATTATTGGTTCGCCCTGTTCCCAGGTTTTGCCATAATCGTTACTGTAGGTTACGCCGATTGATTTGTGGGCAACTCCATCGTCTGACCAGTGACTTTCTGCATGAAAAAAGCCTGCGTATTTTCCATGGCCGTCCAGAGGGAATACTCCGATAAACCAGGATCCGTTTTCGTTAAAATCTTTTATTGATGAAATGTCTTTCCCAAATACAACGTTGGCGGACTTCAAGCCTGAGATATGATCCTGGGGCCATGGAGTTGCTGCTGTTGTTTTGACATCTTTTGCTTCTGCCCAGAATAATTCCCAGTTGTCTGCGTTTTTGACCAAATTAAGTTTTCCGTCGGGCCAGTAACCTGCAAAGAAAGTTCCTGCAGGTTGTATTGTTTCTGTAACCGGACCTAAGATGCAGTTTTCTGCTTCCGGATAATCAAATGAACATGCGCTTAGTAATAAAGCTGCAGCAGTATAAACGATGAATCTTTTTTTCATAGGAATTCCTTTTTTTAATTTTAAAATATCACTAAACCGATAAAATTGCAAAAAAAAACTGTTTGAGATAAAATTAAACATATCCTTAATTTTTTTTCAGGAAGTAATAAGTTATGCGTACATCGAAAATTTTTGGTGCTTTTTTTGCCTGTTCTTTTCTGGCTCTTTCCGGAGCTTTTGCTGACCCTAATGTAAATCATTTTACAGAGGAACTTATTCAAAAAGCAAATGAAGGAAACCTGGATGCCATGCTTGACCTTGGATACATTTGCGAACCTGAAAGCAATTCATCTGCACAAAAATATGACCAGTCCATTGCATGGTATAATAAAGCTGCCGAAGCAGGCGTTGTTCAGGCTTATGAAAAACTTGCCCGCATTTACCTTAAAATAAAGGATTTTGAAAAAGCCCGTCAGTGCTGTGAATATTTTGCATGGCAGGGAATCCCTGTATTCCAGGAACTTATGGCAGAAATCTGCGCTGCTGAGAGTGATATGGACGATGCCTTTTACTGGTATTTTAAAGTTCAGGAAGAAAATCCTGACAAGGCCCGCAGTGATGATGAAGGCAAACTCGGTGAACTTTTCCTTAAGGCTTATTACGGCGATGCTCAGTCCCAGTATACAATTGCAAAAATCATGTACTCCGGGAAAGATGTTCCTTCAAATTCTGAAATTCCATATACATACCAGAAATATTTTGAAGGCGCTTTTAGCAAAGAAGATGCCGGCCGCTGGTTAAAGCGTTCTGCTGAACAGGGATTTGCTCAGGCCGTAAATGAATACTACTGGTACTTTCCTGGTGAAGAACCGGATATCATCGGCGTTGAAAAATTCTATAAACCTGAAATTCAGTCTGTAGCATTTATTGATGCAATTACAATCGGTAATGACTGGGAAGTCCGCATAAATTCACATGACGAAAGTATCGTGCGTTTTTCTGGAACAATCGATAACTATTCTCTTCATGATGTCAATGATGCAAAGGTATGTCTTTATCTTACACGCACACAGTCAGGTGATTGTAAAACAGGAACTTTGCTTGCAGAAAAAAATCTTGAAACTATTATGGCGCAGAAAAAAATCTACGTTGCAAAATATGTCAGCTGTGAAGTCCCTTCAAATTCATCATATTACCTGACTGTTGTTCTTTACCAGAACGGCCTGCCTGTACAGGTAAAACTTCTTGACCAGAAATTCGGTTCAAGTTACTACAACGAAGAAGACATAATTGCAGAAGAACAAAACCGCAGGGAACTTCTTCGCCTTCACAAAGATGCTGTAGAAACTGCACATGCTGCTTTCCAGAACGGAATTCTTGATACTGGAATGCGATATGCCCAGAAGGATATCGGTTCAAAAGTTAAGCCTGATAACCGCGAAACTGTAAGTTACGAAAAGCCTTCAAAATCCCAGCACATTGCAGTTCCATGTTCTCAGGTTAAATATCCGGAACTCACAGGTAACTGGAAATGCAGTCCGAACCAGAAAGACGGCACTTTTAATATTACCGGTACAATCGAAAACCTTACTTCTTACACTGCAGAAAATCTCCGCTATGAAGTTTACTGCACTCAGGAAAAATATACTGGTGCTGCAATTCCTGGAATCAGAATCTTTAAAATGGACTGCGGCAACCTTCCTGCCAATCATAAATTCGAAATCGACGATGAAGGTATCTGGTCAATTCCAGAAGACGGAAAATATTTTGTAACGATTATGCTCATTCTTGATAACCGTGTTGTTTCTTATGTGAATTTTAAAGGAAAGCTTGAAGTTAACCGTTCAAAATATCTTAAAGAAGACGGAAGGGAATAAAACGCTTTTTGGGGTTTTTACGTTTTTTAGTTGAATGTTATTTTTTTTGACAAAAAACGTAAAAATTCCGGTTCATCCATTTTCTTGTTTTTTTTGAAAAGTCACTATATAATAGAATAATATGGCAGAAAATACCGCGAAACCAGGAACCTTTGATCGCCTTGTTTCGGCAATTTCAGATTCAGAAAGAGAAGTTCTCCTGCAGAAAATGCATTCACTTGCTTCAGGGCTTGCTGACAACGCTGGCGATGATGACAAGATTGATTTTGATGCACCTGATTTTTCCATTGAAGAAAATCTGAAAAAAGAAGGTATTTTTTACAGATTCCTTTTGTGGCTCCGGGCCATTTTTACCAGTACATCTCAGGAAGAAATTTATAACCAGGATCTGATTCTTTCCATGTTCAGAAAACTTGATCATGACTATCCTGGAATTCTCGATTTTAAAGGCGGCCTGATTCTTGATATTTTTTATCAGAAGCTTTGTGAACTGAAAGTTGCTGCCGAATTTTTCAGACCATATTTGAATTACATTTACGAAGACACTGGGGCTTTTTATACATTCCTTGGTTCTTTAATTTGTCCTGATGTGACAAAACAGATGGATGAAGAAGTGGATCCTTTCCTTTTGCCTTTGAACCGACAGGTTACTGGTGAACTTCGTACTTCACTTTTAAGAAAGATGGAAGAAATCATTAAGGGAATTCCGTCGCACCTTCGTTCTCAGATGTATGTCTGCGTTCAGGCTGTGGAATGGATTCATCAGTTTACAAAACTTCCTTATGAAAGATTTATCAATGCTTTTACCGTTGGCGGCAATAATACTTATTCCTGCAGATTCGAAATGGTTTCAAGTGAGCTCAATGTTTTTGCAAGAATTATGTGTAATTTAAAATCGATTCCCGAAGAAGCCCTCACTGCCATTTATCTTTTTTCTGCAGATAAAATTGTTCCTGTTGATTCAACTGCAAATGGTGATGATGAACGTGCAAAAGAATTTATGGACAAGTCTGCCGCAAACATTGCATTGATTAAAATGTTTGCAAAGACAGTTCCTCTTAGAAGAGTGAATCCTGTTGTCTTTAATAATATTCAGTGGCATCCTGATAATTTTGTCGGCGGAGAAGACTGGTTCGTAAAATACAAGGAACAATGGAAAAAACTTTTTGACGAAAAATGGAATTCATGGCTGCGTGATAAAAAGAAAAACGAAATCAATACTCAGCTTACAACTATTTTTGGTCTTGATGCTTTCCCAAAACTGCCTGACCGTCCGTGGGCTGCCATGTGGTCTGGTATTCCGTTCCATTTTGAATATACTGCCGGCTTTATCTGGTGGTTCATGACAAAGCGCTACAATGATATTCTTGCGCCTCTTAAAATTCTTCTGCTTGAAGGTGCGTTTGCAAACAAGGATAACCGCCAGGAATTTGCAAATACCATGAATGATCTTTTGCAGATTTATAATGACATGGATGCACTTGTCGAAGACCTTTCATCTGTTGGACAGGTCGGAATGGTTTTTGAAAAGCTTGCTGCAAATCATCTTAAAACTCTGCAGGCTCAGTCTAAAATTGAATCGACTATGCTTATGATCGAAGCGACCGTTCAGAATGTAAAGAATCAGTTCTGTAATGATATCCGCAGTGTTGAACGGATTTTAAATGGTGTTCTCGAACTTAAAAAAGATACACGTTATGACGGCGTTGTAAACCTGAATCAGCTTTCTACAGGCAAGAACAGTTCTTTAAAAGAACAGCTTGTCATTTCTAAAAATGTTCTTAGCAGTGTACTTGATATGCTCAAAGAAATTGAACCGATCGATGTTCCTGAAAAAATATAACGGTTCTTGTAAGTAAAAAGGAGTTAAAAAAGTTTTATGGTCAATTTTATAAATGTCAGTAAGGGTGTAAAACCTAACGATGTTTTTGTAAAATTTCCTTTTTATATGAACGGCTTGCCTTATTCACAGGATGCTGCAAAAGAAAACGGTTTTAAAACTGATGTCCTTCAGTGGGGAATGACTTTGCGGGGAGCAGGTTCGATGCGCTTTAGATGGAAGGAATGCAATCCTAACCGGGACTCAATGCTCAAAGAAATTGCTGCCGGGAAAAAAGTTGTTCCTGTTGAACTGATTCATTCTAAAATTGTTTTTAATCTCGATACTGGCCTTGAAACACAGGGAATGGTTGGCGACGGTCTTGTTACTCTTAATCATAAACTGATGCCTGTTGTTACTGTTGCTGACTGTGTTCCAATTTATTTTTATGATCCTTCTTCCGGCGCTCTTGGAATCGTGCATTCCGGCTGGAAGGGAACCGGCATTATTGGCCTTGCAATTGAGCGTGCAAAAAAACTTTACGGCCTTAACACTGAAACTACAATGACTGCAATCGGTCCTCATATCGGAAGCTGCTGTTATTTTGTTGACGATGAACGGGCTGCTTACTTTAAGAAAAATTTCTGTGAAGACTCCATCGAAATACGTGACGGCCGCAATATGCTTGATTTAACCCGCGCTAATCTTTCGGTAATCCAGCGGGCCGGGATTAAAGAAAGCAATATTGTTGTTGCTCAGGACTGCACTGCCTGTGATGAAATTTTCGGATCGTTCCGCCGTGAAGCTGCGTTTTTGCCTTCTGGTGTTGATAAGATGCGTGCATTTACAGTGCAGGCTGCTTTTGTTGTTTAATGAATTCATTATTAAAAGAGGTATTATATGATGAAAAAAATGTTTGTATTGATTGCAATGCTTTTTACAGGCTTTGTATTCGCACAGAACTCTCTTACAGGGCTTTGTGAACTTGAAGAAAACAAAAATTCTGACCAGCAGATGTTTGTTGAATTTAAAAATTCCGGCAAAATGGACGTCTGGGTTGCCGTAAAAACAAAAAGCGGTGTCTGGGAGTACGAAGATAAATTCACTTTTGGTTATTCTTTTGATGACAGTATTTTAAAAGTTAATGTTGGGAAAAAAACTTATTCTGTGGAAGTTCTTTTCAGTACAAAAAGATGGCTTTTCAATTCTGATGACATGAATAAATTTTTGATTCCACTTAACCTGGAAGTTTATCCTTCAATGGGAGAATATACTGCATTTATATCAGTAAAGAAAGCTCCTCAGTTTAAACTTGTTGATCACTTTTCTGTAGAACCAGATTCTGGAAAAAACAAAGAACTTGTAGTCTGGTCATTTACAGATGAACTTCAGGCAATGATCGATAATTACTACAAAAAAGATCATCCGGAAGTAAAGATTGATTATTCTCTTACACCTTTTGATGAGTTTTCTCAAAAATTAGATTCAACTTTTGCTTCAGGTAAAGGTGTTCCGGATGTTATGGCTCTTGAAGGAGCTGTTGTGCGCAAGTATGTTGAACAGGGAGAAAAATATCTTCTTGACCTTACTGATATGTACAATGAATTAAAGTTTAAGATGGTACAGTACCCTGCAGAAGTTGGCTCATATAATGGCAAAGTATATGCTCTTTCATGGCAGACAGCTCCAGGTGCAATGTTCTACCGCCGTTCACTTGCTAAAAAATATCTTGGTACAGATGATCCGGATGAAGTGCAGAAATATTTCAGTGACTGGAATAAATTCCTTTCAACTGCCCGCAGATTGAATAATAATTCAAATGGCAAATGTGTAGTTGTTTCTTCAACTGCGGATATTTATAAACCTTTCCTGGGTTCACGTAAAGATCCTTGGGTTGTAAACGGTAAACTTGTTATTGATCCTGCTATGGAAGAATACATGGAAATGTGTAAGACACTTCGTGATGAAAGACTTGAAGGTTTTGCAGGTCAGTGGGCAGAAAGCTGGTTTGCAGGAATGAAAGGCGAATTAAGAGATGACTATGGATATCGTACTGAAGTATTCTCTTATTTCTTTCCTGGCTGGGGACTTCATTACGTACTTAAACCAAATGCACCTGAAACATACGGCGACTGGGGTATGATTCAGGGACCTTCACCATACTATTGGGGCGG
The DNA here is from genome assembly GCA_024402475.1 of Treponema sp. Classification (GTDB taxonomy): domain Bacteria; phylum Spirochaetota; class Spirochaetia; order Treponematales; family Treponemataceae; genus Treponema_D. Next base: position 55,545 of record JAKSTQ010000003.1, read on the forward strand.
AACCTGGATTGCAGCATCCAAGGGAACTAAAAAAGCAAGACTTGCAAAAGAATTTATTAAATACATTTGTACTGATGACTCATTTCAGGAACGCTGGGCAAAAGACACTGGTGACGGCATCAGCAATAATAATGTAATTAACAAAATTAAAGATATTTATTCTGAACCTTACATTCACGGACAGAACCATTATGAAATGTTTGGAAAGATTGCTAATGAAGTAAATGGTAATCTTGCACAGGGAACAGATCAGGTTATTGAAGAACTGTGGGGCAATGCAGTTGCAGAATATATGAACGGTGTAAAGTCTAAAAAACAGGCTATTGCTGATTTTAGATCTCAGGTTAAATCAACATTAGGTTTATAATAAATATGAAGAAAAAATTATTTGTATTACTTGTAATGCTTTTTACAGGCTTTGCATTCGCGCAGAATTCCATTACAGGACTTTGGGAGCTTGAAGAAAACAAAGATTCTGATCAGCAGATGTTTGTTGAATTTAAAGATTCCGGAAAGATGGAAATGCTGGCTGCTGTAAAAGCAAAGAACGGTGTCTGGGAGTACGAAGATAAATTTACTCTTGGTTATTCTTTTGACGGCGGCAGTGTAACAGTTACTGTTGGAAAAAAAGTTTATTCTGTTGATGTTCTTTTCAGTAAAAAAAGACTTTTCTTAAATACAGCTGAAATGAATAAATTTGTAAGTCTGCTTGGCATTAAGATTTATCCTTCAATGGGAGAATTTACAGCTTTTGCAGCAGTTAAAAAAGCTCCTCAGTTTAAGCTCGTTGATCAGCTTTCTGAAGAACCATCCTTGGGTAAAGAGAAAAAACTTACTGTACTGTCATATACAGATGAACTTCAGACAATGATTGATAATTATTACACAAAGGATCATCCGGATGTAAAAATTGAATATTCACTTGTTCCAACTGACAGGTTCCCTGATAAACTTGATCCGCTTTTTGCTTCTGGTAAAAATGTTCCCGATGTTTTTACTCTTGAAGAATATTTTATGCGCAAGTATGTTGAACAGGGTGACGAATATCTTCTTGACCTTACAGATTTGTACAATGAAGTAAAATCAAAAATGATAACATATCCTGTAGAACTTGCAACTTATAAAGGAAAAGTATATGGCCTTTCATGGCAGTCAGTTGCAGGGGCTATGTTCTACCGCCGTTCACTTGCAAGAAAATATCTTGGTACTGATGAACCTGAAGAAGTTCAGAAATATTTCAGTAACTGGAATAAATTTCTTTCAACTGCCCGTAAGCTTGGTACTGATTCAAACGGAAGCTGTGTAGTTGTTGCTTCTATGAATGATCTTTACAGGCCATTCCTCGCAAGCCGCAAAAATCCCTGGCTTGTAAACGGTAAACTTGTTGTTGATCCTGCCATGGAAGATTATATGGAAATGTGCAGAATCCTGCGTAAGGAAGACCTCGAAGCCAATGTGGGACAGTGGACAGAAGGCTGGTTTTCTGGAATGAAAGGTGAGTTAAAAGATAGTTATGGCTATCGACGTGACGTATTCTCTTATTTCTTTCCTAGCTGGGGACTTCATTATGTATTAAAGCCAAATGCTCCTTATACATCTGGTGACTGGGCAATGATTCAGGGACCTTCTGCTTATTACTGGGGCGGACAGTGGATTGCTGCATACAAGGGAACAAAAAATCCAAGACTTGCAAAAGAATTAATAAAATACCTGTGTACTGATGATTCGTTCCTTGAACGCTGGGTTCACGATACAGGTGATGTTGTTTCCAATAATAATGTAATTAATAAAATCAAAAGTACTTATTCAGAGCCATTCCTTTCTGGACAGAATTATTATGAAATGTTCGGAAACATTGCTAATGAAGTAAACGGTAAACTGCATCAGTCAACAGATATGGCTATCGGGTCTATCTGGGATGAAGCAGTTTATGCTTATGTTAACGGCGAAAAAACAAAAGAGCAGGCTATTGCCGATTTTAAACAGCAGGTTAGTCAGCAGCTTGGCTTATAATCAGGTAGAATATGAAGAAAAAATTATTTGTATTGCTTGCAATGCTTTTTACAGGTTTTGCATTTGCCCAGAATTCTCTTACAGGACTTTGGGAACTTGAAGAAAATAAAGATTCTGACCAGCAGATGTTTGTTGAATTTAATGATTCCGGCAAAATGGATATCTGGGTTGCTGAAAGAACAGAAGACGATGTCTGGGAGTATGAAGATAAATATACTCTCAATTATTATTTTAATGGCAATGTTTTAACAATTACTGTTGGAAAAAAGCCTTTTTATATTGATGTTCTTTTCAGTAAAAAAAGGCTGCTTTTAAATGCAGATGAGATGAATAACTTTTGCCATCTTCTTGATCTTGAAGTTTATCCTTCGGTGGGAGAGTTTGCAGCATTTACAGCAGTAAAAAAGGCTCCCCAGTTTAAGCTTGTTGATCAGCTTTCTGAGGTACCGTATTTTGGTAGTAATAAAGAACTTGTAGTCTGGTCATTTACAGATGAACTTCAGACTATGATTGATAATTACTATGCGAAAGATTATCCGAATGTAAAATTTAGTTATTCTCTTACACCTACAGATCAATTTCCTGTTAAACTGGATCCAGTTCTTGCAAGTGGTAATGGTGCTCCAGATGTTTTTGTTCTTGAAGATGCTTTTGTACGTAAGTACATTGAACAAGGCGACAAACTCCTCCTCGATTTGACAGACATATACAATGAAGTTAAATCAAAGATGATTGCATATCCTGCAGAAGTCGGTTCATATAACGGCAGGGTATATGCTCTTTCATGGCAGGTAAGTCCTGGTGCTATGTTTTACCGCCGTTCTCTTGCTAAAAAATATCTTGGTACAGATAGCCCAAAAGAAGTTCAGAAATATTTTAGTGACTGGGATAAATTCCTTGAAACTGCACGTATAATGAATATTAAATCAAACGGAAAGTGTGTAGTTGTTTCTTCTATTGATGACCTCTTTATACCTTTCAAGGGTGCTCGTAAAGATCCGTGGACTGTAAACGGCAGATTAGTTCTTGATCCAGCTATGGAAGAATACATGGAAATGTGTAAAACACTGCATGATGAAAATCTTGAAGGTGGTGCGGGACAGTGGTCAGAAAACTGGTTTTTAGGAATGAGAGGTGACTTAAGAGATGAGTATGGCTATCGTCATGAAGTATTTTCTTATTTCCTTCCTACATGGGGACTTCATTATGTTCTTAAAATAAATGCACCTGAAACATCCGGTGACTGGGCTATGATTCCGGGACCAGCAGCTTACCGTTGGGGCGGAACCTGGCTTGCAGCATCTAAGGGAACAAAAAAAGCAAAGCTTGCAAAGGAATTCATAAAATACTGTTGTACAGATGATTCTTTCCTTGAACGCTGGGCAAAAGATACCGGAGATGTTGTTTCCAATAATAACGTAATTAATAGAATTAAAGACACTTATGAAGAATCATTCCTTGGCGGTCAGGACCATTATGAATTATTTGCTGAGATTGCTAATAAAGTAGATGGAAAACTTACACAGGGAACAGATCAGGCTATCGAAAGAATATGGACTGGTGCCGTTTATGATTATAAGAACGGTGAAAAGTCTAAAGAACGGGCTATTGCTGATTTCAAAGCTAAGGTTGAAACAACACTTGGTTTTTCAATAAGATAATACAGGTTAATATTAACAGTTAAAGAAAAAAACGAATAAGCTTGCGTTCTTTAACTACCTTGAGAAAAAGGTCCTTTTTGTGTTAATATATTCTATTATATAGATATATACACTTAAAGGACTTTTTTTATGGCTGACATTAAACAGAATGTGCGCACCGTTGTTTCTTTTGCGCTTAATGAATTCAAAAAAGCAAAATCACTTGAGCTTGATGATGTAAAAGGAGAAAACCTTAACCTTGAAACTCCACCTGATCCTTCAATGGGTGACATCGGACTTCCAATGTTTATGTTTGCAAAAACCTTCCGTATGGCACCTCCTGTGATTTCTGCAGAAGTTGTAAAAATCATTCAGGCTAATTCAGTTATCGAAGGAATTGATGTTGCTTCTCTTGGTGAATTTCTTAGCGCTGGTCCTTATGTTAACCTTAAAATGAACAAAGCCGCAGAAGGTTATGGAATTCTCAAAAAGATTGCTGAACAGAAAGACGAATACGGTTCATACACAACAGGCGATAAAAAGACTTTAGACGGTCGCCGCGTTATGGTAGAATTTTCTTCACCAAATACAAATAAACCTCTTCACCTTGGACACCTGCGTAACGATGCTCTTGGTGAATCAGTAAGCCGCATTCTTAAAAAGGCCGGTGCAGAAGTTTATAAAGTTGACCTTATCAATAACCGTGGTGTTCATATCTGTAAATCAATGCTTGCTTACAAACTTTTCCACGAAGCTAACGGTGATACTCCTGAAAGTCTTGGAATGAAAGGTGACCATTTTGTAGGTCAGTGTTATGTTGAATTTGACCGCTGGCTTAAAGGCGAAAAAGACAAGCCTGAAACTGCACATCCAGAAGCTGCACAGCAGGCAGAAGAAATGCTTATTGAATGGGAAAAAGGAAATCCTGAAGTTCGTGCGTTGTGGCAGAAAATGAACGACTGGACTTTGAACGGCGTTAAAGAAACATACAGACGCACAGGTATTGAATTTGATAAGTTCTATCTTGAATCAGAAACATACCTTAAAGGAAAAGATGAAATTCTTAAAGGTCTTGAAAAAGGCGTATTCTTTAAAGCTGATGACGGTTCTGTCCGCATTGATGTAACAGATGTTGTTGGTAAAGGAAAAGACGAAGATAATCACGAAAAAGTTCTTCTTAGAAAAGACGGAACTTCTGTTTATATTACACAGGATATCGGAACTGCAATCAGCCGCCATGATGACTGGGCTTTCAACCAGATGGTTTACGTTGTTGCATCTGAACAGAATTATCACTTTAAGATTCTGTTCCACATTCTTAAGAAACTTGGATTTGACTGGACAGATAAACTCTATCACTTGAGTTATGGTCTTGTTAACCTTCCTTCAGGACGCATGAAGAGCCGTGAAGGTACAGTTGTTGATGCTGACGATCTTATTGATGCACTTCATAAAGATGCAATGGCTGAACTTGTTGCTAAAGGCCGTGATAAAGATCTTGCTGATCCAGAAGATGTTGCAGAAAAAGTTGCTCTTTCTGCTTTGCATTATTATCTTTTGCAGGTTACTCCAATTAAAGACATGCTCTTTAACCCAGAAGAATCTTTGAGCTTTAACGGAAATACAGGTCCATACCTTCAGTACATGGGTGCACGTATTTCTTCTATTCTTCGTAAAGCAAAAGATCAGGGTGTTGCAGTTGATTCTTCTGAAGCTGCTGTTAATAAACTTACAAGTGCAGAAGAATGGGATCTTATCCGTGCTCTTGGAAACTATCCTGATGTAGTTGCAAAAGCAGCTGAAAATCTTGATCCAAGTGCAATCAGTGCTTATCTTTACGATGTATCAAAACTCTTCAGTAAATTCTATACTGCATGTCCTATTCTTGCAGCAGACGATAAATCTCTTGCAGGTCCTCGTCTGTTCCTTGCAGAATGTACACTTACAGTTTTGAAGAGTGCTATGGAACTTGTACTTGTTCCATACCTTGAACAGATGTAATTTCCATAACAGGGGTGCGGGATTATGGTTCATACGAAAAAGTTTTTGTTTGCAGGAATTTTATGTGCTGCCCTTGCAGGTTGCAGTAAAGTTCCTGAAATGACTCTTGAAGAAATTGCGGCTGCACAAAGCGACGGTTCTGCAGAACTCATAGCCCAAACCCGTTCTAAGCCATATACCGCAGCTGGTTATAAACCCGGAAAACGCGGTGGTGTATGGTACGGTTCAATTTCTGAAGACCCTAAAACATTCAATTACCTTATCGGCGAACGGGACGGAAACTCCGCCGCTATTCTTGACCAGTTAACTTCAGCCTTTGCCGATTATGATACTGAATTAAAACAGTGGGTTCCTAATACCTGTGACTTTGAAATAGAAGTTAATCAGGAAAAGAAAATTCTTATTCTTCACTATACAATCAAAGATAATGTTGTCTGGTCTTATGCAGATAATTCCAATGTCCGTAAGGCAACTTCTGATGATGTAATTTTCTGGTACGACAAAATTGAAGGCGATCCAGATTTCCAGAGTTCCGGTTATTCTGGACAGTTTGTAATGATGGAAGACGGTTCTTATCAGCGCATTATGATCGTAAAAAAAGATGACCGCCGTTTTGATTTTATTTTTCCGCGAATTGTAGCAGACCCGGTTCTTCATACAACAACAACTTTTAAACCTTCATGGCTTTATAAAAAAGTTTATGAAGAAAAAGGGAAGATGGCTGTCAAAGAAATTTTTGGCGTTGATACTCCTCTTGAAAAAATTCCGTCTTTAGGAAAATGGCATATTACAGAATATACTCCGGGCCAGCGTATTGTATTCACCAGAAACGAAAAATACTGGCAGAAAGATTCTAACAATCAGGTCACAACTTATCCGGATCAGAAAATCTGTCAGATTGTTGCAGACCAGAATACTTCCTATCTTTTGTTCAAGCAGAATAAACTTGAAACCTATTCACCGCCTGCAGAAAATTTAAGCGATGTAATTGCAAATCAGAATAATGATTACAGTGTGTTCAACGGCGGCGGTTCTCTTGGAGCAATGCTCTGGAGTTTTAATCAGAATCCTGTAAACAAAAATGAACCTTATTATTACTGGTTCACAAAAAAACAGTTCCGTCAGGCAATGAGCTGTCTTCTTAACCGTGACAGAATCATCAATCAGACTTACCGCGGACTTGCTTCTCCAAAGTATGATATTTTCCCTGACGCAAATCCATTCTATAATCCTGATATCACTTTGCAGTACCGCTATGATCTTGAAAAAGCAATGAATCTTTTTGCTTCTATCGGATTCAAAAAAAATGATAAAGGTGTTCTGTGTGATGATAAGGGCCGCCCGATAGAATTTGATCTTACAATTCCTTCCGGTTCAAGCAGCCTTACAGATATTTCTTCTATTATTACAGATGAATGTAACAGCGCAGGAATTAAAGTAAATGTACGCCAGACTGATTTTCAGAAAGTTGTAGAAATGCTTACAAGAACTTATGACTGGCATTCAGTAATCATTGGTCTTGGCGCAAACTTTTTTCCTTCTCAGGGAAGTAATGTGTGGCCTTCTACAGGTAACCTGCATCTGTGGTATCCGCTGCAGAAAAAGCCTGCAACTGACTGGGAAGCCCGCATTGATTATCTTTACAACGAAGGTTCGTTTACAGCCGATTACGAAGAAGCAAAAAAACTCTGGGATGAATATCAGACAATTCTTCTTGAAGAATGTCCTGTAATTTATCTTGTCCGCGGCTGGTCGTTCTTTGCTATTAAAAACCGCTGGGATTTTTCTAACTTCACTTATGACAATAAAAACGGTGCTATGACAGACCGTATCTGGGCGAGGGAATCAGCATGGTAATATCAGAAATTAAAAAGAAGTTTCCGCTTGCATCTTTCATTGTTACAAGAATTGTGACAATGCTTGTTCTGCTGTTTTTGCTTGGCTTTGCACTTTTCGGATTGATGGAGCTTGCACCAGGTGATATTGTTGACCAGATGATGACTCAGCAGATTATGGCTGGTTCTGATTCTAAGGCTGGAGCGGCGGCAACTGCTCTTGCAAATAATTCCAAGAACGATCAGTTCAGTCAGGAACAGCTTGAAAAGACACGCGCTGAACTTGGTCTTGATAAACCTTTTTATGTTCAGTATTTCAGATGGCTTAACCGCGTTCTTGTTCACCATGATCTTGGTGTAAGTCTTATTTCAAAAGCGCCTGTAAGTTTTTTGATTGCATCAAGGTTATGGAATACTCTTATTTTTAACCTGATATCTCTTGTAATGATTACGGTTTTCAGTTTCGCGCTGGGCGTTTATTTCAGTACAAAAGTCGGAACCCGTATTGATGTTGCTGCAACTTTTTTTGCATTGTTCTTTCATGCGTTCCCTGGAATTCTTCTTTTGATTCTGCTTCAGCTGGGAGCATGTGTTACAGGATGGTTTCCGGTTACTGCGTTCCCTGATTTTCCGTTTGGAGAAAATCCAGGTAAGTTTACTTTCAGTTATCTGTATCACATTTTACTGCCGTTGTTTGCTTCGTTCCTTGGAGGAATCGGCGGTACAATGCGTATGATTCGTGCAACAATGCTTGACCAGATGGGAATGCCTTATATCTTTGCATTGCGTGCCAGAGGAATTTCTGAAAGACGGGTTTATTTTAATCACGCTTTTAAAAATACTTTGAACCCTTACATCACAGGAAGTGCAAATCTTCTTGCAAGTCTTTTTGGCGGTTCAGTTGTTTTTGAAATTATTTTTGCTTACCCTGGAATCGGTCGTCTTATGTACGATGCAGTTTTGCAGCAGGATATAAATCTTGTTCTTGCAAACAGCATGTTCATGTCGGCTCTTGTTCTTGTGGGTATGGTAATTTCTGATATTCTGCTTGCGGTTGTGGATCCTCGAATCCGCTATGCAGCTGCGTAGACAGGTGCTGTTATGAAAAGTGAATTGAATTATATCCGTAAACGACCTCTTGCATTTATTTCATTGATCATTCTTGCAGTTTTTTATGTAATGATGATTTTTGCAGATTTCTTTGCTCCTTATCCTGCAACAAAAACTTTTGAGCAGAATACTTTTCATCCTGCAAATGTAAAAATTACAAAGCATGGAATCTGTGCTCAGGAAGCCCGTGTATTAAATCGTGTTACCTGGAAATATGCTTATGTAAAAGATTACTACCACAAAATTGAATTTTTTGTTCACGGTAGTTCATATAAAATTTTTGGACTTTTTGAAACCGACATTCATTTATACGGAACAAAACCTGATACTAACGGAAATGTTTATCCTGTTTATCTTATGGGTGCTGATAACCTTGGCCGTGATATGTTCAGCAGAATGGTTATGGGTTCACGCATTTCTTTGACAATCGGTTTTGTGGCAACTGCAGTTTCTCTTTTGCTTTCTGTAATTCTTGGCGGACTTGCAGGATTTTACGGCGGAAAGACAGACTGGACAATAATGCGTTTTGCAGAATTCTTCATGCTTATTCCGGGAATCTATCTGATCTTGTTCCTGCGTTCTTTGCTGAATACAAAAATGGACAGCGGAACTTCTTACATGATCATAACGCTGATTCTTTCTCTTGTTGGATGGCCAAGCAGCGCCCGTACAATCCGTGGTATGGTTCATGCAATTAAAAGAGAAGAATATGTTACAAATGCCGGACTTGAAGGTATTCCAACTCTCGTAATAATTTTTAAATATGTAATTCCTCAGATTACAAGTCTTTTGATTGTAAGTACCACACTTTCTGTTCCTGGATTCATCATGTCAGAAACAACATTGTCTTATCTTGGACTTGGTATTGCAGATCCTGCAGTAAGCTGGGGCAGCATGATCAATAAAGAAATTTCGACTTTAAGTAATCTTTCAAGATATCCGTGGCTTTTAAATCCTGTATGGCTTTTGCTTGCCGTTACTCTTGGATTTAACTTTTTAGGTGATGCTCTTCGTGATTATTATGATCCGTTCCATGTAATTTTCCCAACCTGGAAAAGAGCAAAGGATAAGCTTACCCGTAAAATCAAAGTTGCTTACCAGGAAAAAGATGTGCTTTTAAGCATCAGAAATCTTCGCGTGTATTTTCACAGCATTATCCGTAGTGAAGAAAATATCGTGAATGCAGTTAAAGGAATTTCCTATGATGTTAAACGCTCAGAAATTCTTGGAATTGTAGGTGAATCTGGAAGCGGTAAATCTGTGAGTACAACTGCGGTTGCAGGACTTCTTCCTCAGAATGCAGTTGTTTCTGGCGATATAATTTTTGACGGCATCAACCTTATGTCATTGACCCAAAGTGAATTCAGGGAATATCGCGGTAAACGAATCGGAATGATTTTACAGGAACCAGGCCGTTCGTTCGATCCGTTGCAGACAATGGGAAGCGTATTCCTTGAAGTCTACAGAAATATGGACAGCGAAATTTCAAAAGAAGAAGCTTATTCAAAAGCTGCAGAACTTTTGCGTGAAGTAGGGCTTCCTGATCCTGAAAAACGCCTTGAAAATTATCCGCACCAGTTCTCAGGCGGTCAGCTGCAGCGTATCGGAATTGCACTTGCTCTTGCACAGGGCTGTGAACTTTTAATCGCAGATGAACCGACAACCGCACTGGATGTAACAATTCAGATGCAGATTGTCAGCCTTCTTGTTGACCTTAAAAATAAACGAAACCTTTCAATCATTTTTATTACACATGACATCGATCTTGTAAGCAGAATTGCAGACCGTCTTATTGTTATGCGTAACGGTGAAATCGTCGAAACCGGCGAAACAAAATTGCTTCTTAAAAAGCCTCAGGCTGATTACACAAAAGAACTTCTTGCAGCCGTTCCAAAATTCGGAACACATTATACAGATGAACCTAAAGCAAAAAAGACTTCTTCAAGAACACGAAAACCTGAAACTGATGCTGGTGAGTCTACAAAAGCAAAGCCACGAACTTCAAGAAAAAAGGCGGTAAAAGAAAATGAGCAGTAATATTCTTATCAGCGCAAAAAATCTTTTTAAGACCTTTGATCTTGCGGCAGGATTTTTTGCAAAAAAAGATAAATGCGTTTATGCAGTCAATGATGTAACTTTCGATATAGAAAAAGGAATTACATATGGCCTTGTAGGTGAATCAGGCTGCGGCAAAACAACAACTGCACGACTTTTGTGCGCAATGTATCCTCTTACAAGCGGCAAAATTACTTTTTATGATGAAGAAAATCCTGTTGATGTTGACTGTCTTAAAGGCCGGGACCTTAAACTTTATCACGAAAAAGTTAAATATGTTTTTCAGGATCCTGCAAAATCTCTTAATCCCCGAATGTCTGTTCTGCAGATTTTAACTGATGCACTTAAACATTCATCGGTTAAAGTTTCAAAACAGGAACAGTATGTTCTTGCAAAAAAAATTATCGAAGAAGTTGGACTTAAAGAGGAAGACCTTCTTAAGCATCCGCAGAATTTTTCAGGCGGTCAGCGTCAGCGTATTTCAATCGCCCGCGGACTTATAATGCAGCCTCAGTTACTTGTATGTGATGAAGTTGTATCAGCACTTGATGTTTCAATTCAGGCGCAGATTCTTGAACTTTTGAATCGCCTTAGAAAAGAACGTAATCTTACAATGATTTTTATTACGCATGATCTGAGGGTTGCCTGCTGGTTCTGTGATAAAATCGGTGTTATGTATCGCGGTGTGCTTGTAGAAGAAGCTCCTGCTCAGGCAATTTATAAAGGAGCTTTGCATCCATATACAAAACTTCTTTTTAAAAGTGCTGACGGTAAACTTGATAAGAGCGCCCTTGAAGTAAAAACTACAATTACTAAAGAAAACGGATGTCCTTTTGCACACCGCTGTCCTAAAGCAAAGCCTTTGTGTTTTGAATCAATTCCTGAGCTTAAACAGGCAGGTGAGGGACAGAAAGTAAGGTGCCACCTTGTAAAGTGAGTAAGTTGCTTTATTTGTGAATGTGAGTTATAATGTATCTATGGATAAGAACATGGAAAAAGAACATTCACAGAATAAAGAACTTCTCAAAGAAACTTTCAGCGAAATCTGTAATATTGTTTACAATATTGATGACCGCGCTTTTCTGCAGGAATTTCTTGAATGCCTTTTTACACCGGCAGAACGTGATGATTTTGCCAATCGCTGGCTTCTTGTCAAAGAAATAAAAAAAGGGACAACCCAGAGAGAAATTGCAAAGAATTTCGGGATGTCCCTTTGTAAAATTACCCGCGGATCAAAAGAACTTTCCAAAGAAAACAGTGCCTTCAGAAAAGTTCTTGATAATCCTGACTATCTTAAATAATTCCTAGTTACTTAACAGTCTTGCGATGTCTTCATGCTTCCAGCTTTTTGCTATGTCGTATGGAGTTTCGCCTGTATAGTTTTTAACTGCTTTGTCCATTCCGTAAGACAAAAGTCTTTCTACAGTTTTTGCGTCTCCATATTTTGCTGCATAGTGAAGAACTGTATTTCCTTTTATGTCTGTTTTGTTTCCTGAATATTTTACGATGTAACTTAAAATTTCAGAGTTCTTGGTTGTGAATGCAAGACTCAAAACATTATCCTGTCTTGTATTGATTTCGCAGAAAGGATTGGCACCTTTTTCAAGGAGAATGTTTACAGTATCAAGCTGATTTGTTGTAACTGCCTGAGCAAGTGGTGTGTAACCGTTTGAGTTTCTTGTATCAAATGGATAGCCTTTTTCGATAAGGCCAGAAAGCATTGAAGGCTTAACCTTATTTGCTACTGCAATATGAACAGGTGTATTTCCTTCTGAATCTGTAATGTTTTTGTCAGATCCAAGAATTGCAAACATTACGTTTGTTCCTTTCTTGAAAGAAATTGAAAGTGGAGTACGACCTTCTTTGTCTCTTGCAAGAGGATTGCTTTTTGCATTGCTCAAGATTCTGATGATTTCGATGTTAGCCATGTCAGCAGCTTCGTGGTAAGGACTGCGGCCGTTCATATCCTGAATCTGAGGGTTGGCACCGTTTTTGAGAAGAAGGTTAACCATGTCTTTGCGGTTTGCTCTTACTGCATCAGTAAGGCTTGTTTTTCCGCTTGTATCATAAACATTAGGGTCAGCATCTTTAGAAAGAAGGAGTGTAGCAATTTCTGTGTTGCCTTCTACTGCTGCTTCTGCTAAAGGAGTTTTTCCTGCAATGTTCTGAGTATCTGGATCAAGTCCAAGTTCAATAAGGCGGTTAGTTGCAATGAGTGCATTCCAGCGTACTGCTGTGTGTAATGCAGTGCTTCCAAGTGAATCACGATGTTTAAGGTTTGCGCCGCCTTTTACAAGAATATCCATTACAGGAACGTTATCTGATTTTGCTGCATTAAAAAGCGGAGTCTGTCCGTTTGAGTTAGAAGCATCAATTTCTGCGCCTTTCTGAATGAGATAAGTTACAGCGCTTTCAAGATTCCAGTCACAGGCATAATGAAGAGCTGTGTTGCCGCTACCGTCAGTTGCTTTGATTGTAGAAGAATTAATGAGCCATTCAAGTGCGTCAAGATTTGTGCTGAATGCAAGACGCAATGGAGAAACATCCTGTGTATTCGATGCAAAGATGTTTGCATTTTTAGAAAGAAGAAGTTCACCGACTTTCTGGTCATTCTTAAGGACTGCATAATATAAAGCCGAGTTACCGTCGCGGTTTCTTGAGTTTACATTTGCGTCAAGGTTTACAATGTATTCAATTTTTTCATAAGAAGCATCGCTGATGATTGCAATTAAAAGCGGTGTGTTACCTTTTGAATCAACTGAATTAACATTTGCTTTTGTTACCATTGATTCAAAAAGACCTTTTTCATTTTTGAGGACGCGTGTGAGTGGAGTTTCGTGGTTTGAATCTTCTGCGTGAATGTCAGCACCATGATTTACATAGAAAGTAATCTGTTCCTTGAATTCATGTTCTACGGCAGTAGAAAGGGCTGTGTTACCTTTACGGTTACGGATATTTACATCGGCGCCATTTGTAACAAGAAAGTCCAGAATATCAGTTCCGAGGTTAATCATTGATGCAACATGAAGAACAGTATCTCCGTACATATCCTTGTGATTAAGGTCAGCATGATATTCAACAAGCAGCTTATAGATATCCATTCTTGATTTTTCAGGAATAATAAGTTCAACAGGAGTTTTGTTCAAAGTATCCTGACTGTTTGGATCTGCTTTATTCTGGAGCAAAAGGCGTGCAATATCAACGTTTCCGTAGCGGCATGCTTCGTGCAAAGGTGTTGCACCTGAGATATCCTGTAAAGAAGTGATTGCGTTGTTCTGCAAAAGATATTCTGCAATACCTTTGTGGTTGTTGATTGCAGCAATGTGCAGTGGAGTCTGGCCGTATTCAAGGCGCAGAGAATAGTTTCTTGCAAGGACAGCGGTTTCAAAATATTCGGTTTCGCCTGTAATTTCTGCAGCACCTGCTTCAAGAAGTCTTGCAGCAATTTTTACAGAAATAAGGTCTTTTGTATTTTTAAGTGCATAGCACAGAGGTGTTTCTCCGTAAATGTCCCTGTCATCAATTGAAAGATTTGCTGTAATTGCAAAATCTACGGCCTTAAGATTTTTATCTGTTACAAAATGATGAATGATTGAACGGCCGTTTTCATCTTTCTGTTTAATTGTAAGTGCGTTGATAAGAAGAGGGTAGAATGATTCGTTTTTAGTAAGTCCTGCATCAAGAACAGTAACGCCGTCTTCGTCAGAAGAAAATACGCTTGATCCGCGTTCAATTAAAACAGGAATTACATCTGTTGAATTATTGTCTACGGCAATATGAAGAGCACTTTTGCCTGTAAAGTTTTTGAGGTCAGGGTTTGCACCTTTTATCAAAAGGAATGCAACCATATCAGAATCGTTGATGGCAGCTGCAATGTGTAGTGGTGTGTTGCCGTCTTCATCCTGGTTATTGATGTCAGATTTTGCCTGGAAAAAACTTTTGGCCTGGTCAATTTTACCAAGCTTAATCATATCCTGAATTGATTCGTTTTCTGCCTGTGTTGATTTACAGCTAAAAAGTCCTGCACAACCGATCAGCAGAATCAAAAGAAGTGATGTTACTTTGATGATCTGTTTTCCGCAGCGGGTAGAAATAATTCCATGACCGATAATTTTTCCTTTGTTATAAATAGGAAGTTCCTGTGCATCCTGCTGCTTTTTCTTGTCCTGTTCCTTGAGTTTTTTACCTGCAGCCTGTGTTCTGGCTTTAACCTTTTTGATTTTTTCTTCAAGTTCAGCTGAATTTGTTTTTGCAGGTTCTACTGGTTTTGCTTTTGCAAAAAGGCGGTCAAGTTCGTCCTGTGCAATTGTCGCCCCATTGTCTTTTTGCTTATTACTCATGGCTATTTCTCCCACTAATAGTTGTCTACATAGAATTTCGGCCTATTTAAAACTATTTTTAAGTGCTTTTTTTCTTGTTTCTGACAGAAAAAATTATTATATTTAAAGAATGGACGATTTGTATCAGGTACTTGGAGTATCAAAGACAGCAACTCAAGATGAAATCAAAAAGGCGTACAGAAACCTTGCTTTTAAATATCATCCCGACCGTAATCCCGGAGACACATCTGCAGAAGAAAAATTAAAGCAGATTAACGGCGCATATTCTGTTCTTGGGGACGAATCAAAACGCCGCCAGTATGACAGAACAGGTTCAACTTCGGATAATGCTTATGGCTACCAGTCTAATCAGGGACAGTCAGGAGCAAACGGCGGATATAACAACGGATATAATCCTTTTGGACAGGGATATTATTACAATGGAAGTCAGCAGGATTTTGACCAGTTCTTCAGATCGTTCTATGCAAATGCGCAGAGAAATAACAGCCGTAATACAAGCAGGGAATATAACAGTTACTCAAACCGTGAGACGACTTTTGGAGAGGGGCTTGGAAAATTAGCGGTAAATGTTTTGATTTCAATAATTGCCCTTTACTCATTCAGCTTCAGCATATTCCTGTTCCCGATCGGACCAATTTTGAGCCTGGCTGCGCTGGTAAAAGGCGTTTCAGGTTCAGTGCATGGATTTGGAATTATGATCCGTGCACTTACAACCAAAAAGAAAGACGATTAGCGCTGGCGGAAAATAATTCTGCCGCGGTCAAGATCGTATGGCGAGAGGGCAACTTTTACAGTGTCACCCGGAACGATTCTGATGTAATGCTTGCGCATTTTGCCTGAAATGTAAGCCATAATGATATGACCATTCTGCAATTCAACACGGAAAATTGTGTTTGGAAGGGCTTCTTTTACTACGCCTTCAACTTCAATAGCTTCTTCTTTAGCCACGATTCCTCCAGGGAAAAAATCATAAAATCACTGAGATTTATGTTGTTTTAATACTAAAATTAGAATATACTATTATTTACTAAACAAAAAAGAATGTCAACATGTGGGAGTGTAACATGAAAAAAGAATTTATCGAAAAAATGCAGAAAAAACTTGAGGAGCAGCGTGATCAGATTATGCAGTCACTTATTAATCAGGGTGATGAATTAAAAAAGCTGGTCGTTAACGAAGGCTCAGGTGATGAAGCAGATATTGGTAATGGTGCAGTTGATATTAATATTCTCGATTCTCTCGGCTCCCAGGATTCTCAACGCCTTGAACTTATCAATAATGCTTTGAACCGTATTTCACAGGGAACTTATGGTGTCTGCCTTTCTTGCCATAAAGACATTCCTCAGAATCGTCTTGAAGCAATTCCTTATGCATTTTTGTGCGTAGACTGTAAGGCAAAAGCAGAACGCCGCGGCCGTTAAACCGCAGCGTTAAAATTCCAGTCTGAATTTTTTACAGATTCTGCATGGTAATAATCGTGCGGTCTGGTCCTTGTAAAGCAGGATCGTCTTTGAGGCTGATTACAGCTGTAGAAGTGATTCCTGCTTTTTTTATTGCCTGCAAAGCTTTATCAAATCCGCCGTCAAGATCATTTGTGTTGTGACTGTCCGAACTGATTACAACAGGAACATTTTTTTGAGCAAGAAGTTCAAGAAGGTAAGGACCTGGATAAACATCATCAAAAATTCTGCGGTTAATGGCACCGGTATTTACTTCTACGATGCAGCCGTTTTTTGCAATACAGCAGGCAAGGGCCTTTAATTCCTTTTTGTACCAGCCGTCATTTTCGTTAAAGAATTTAAGAACGCCGTTACGTTTTCTGATAAGATCCGGGTGACCAAGAATCGTAAAATTGCAGTGTTCCAGCATCTGGCGTTCAAGGTAAAAATATTCCTGGACAAGACGTTTGCCGTTATTCTTAAAACATTCCTTTAATCCACGGGCAACATTTTCTGTGCTGTCATCAATTGCAAAAATTCCGTTTGGATGAGGAACATAATGAACAGAACCGATAAGGTAGTCCGGATTGAATTCTTTTAAGCGGTCAAAGTCAGGTGCACAGATTCCCGGAATGAAATCAGCTTCAAAACCCAAAAGCAGCTGAATTTTATCTTTGTATTTTTCTTTAAGACCTGAAATTGTATCAGCGTATTCTTTGTGGCATCTTGGAGCAATGTGCCAGTCTTCTGCAAAAGGAAACATTGTGTGGCTTGAAATTCCAAGGATGTCAATATTTTTATTAATGGCACTTATAACCATGTCTTCTGCGCTGTCATTACCATCACAGAAATTTGTGTGGCAGTGATAATTTACTTTTAACTGTTTATTAGAGGTCATTTTGGTTTTTCCATGAACTGGTCTGTTTCTTAAAATTTACAAGTTCTTTTTTAAGGTTATTGTAATTTATTTCGAGCGCCTGAATGTCCTGTGCTTTTGCGGCCTGATTAAGTCGTGCAGCATAATCTGAAAGCTTGAATGCAGAAACTGTTGAAGCAGAACCTTTTAAAGTATGTCCTGTTCTTCGGAGTTCAGAATAATTATTTGCAGCAATTAATTCAGGAATTGCATTTATAAGGCTGTCAGTCTGTTCAGTAAAATCTTTTATAAGCTGTTTTCCAAAACTTACATCGTTTGCAATAGTATCCATAAAATCTTCTTCGTTCCAGGTTTTTTCCTGTGACTCAGTTGATTTTAATAAATCGGTAAGTTCCTTTGCAGTCGGAAGAATTAACGCAGAACTCCATTTTTCAAGAATTTCTTTTATCATGGAACTCTTGAAAGGTTTAACAAGAACGTCATTCATTCCGGCCTGTGTATATGTTATAAAGTCTGCGGTGTCATTATTTGCAGTGCAGGCAATGATGATTCCCTTGTAGCCAAGTTTACGGATTTCTTTAGAAGCTTCAATACCGTTCATTATAGGCATCTGAATATCCATAAAAATGTATTCAATATTTGGATTGGCCTGATACATTTCTACAGCCTGCTGTCCGTCCTGAGCTTCGATAACTTCTGCACCAAAGCGGGTCAAAAAAGTTACAATAAGCTTACGGTTAACAACATGGTCTTCTGCAATAAGAACTTTCATGCCGTGAGTAAGATTATGTTCTTTGTTTTCCTGAATGATGGAAGTCGTAATTTTATTGATTGCAGAAACAGCCTGTTCTTTTTCTGTTGCGGCAACATGCTTTAAGTGGCGGATCAGCTGAGGATCTTTTGAATCAATTACGGCCTGTTCAAAATATTCTTTAAAGCAAAGAGCTAAAAGTTCATAGACTTTTTTATGCTTTAACGGTTTGTAAAGATATCCGTCAAACCAGTTAAGGATTTTCATTTTTGCATCGCTTCCCATCTGTCCTTCCGGAACCATAAGGTAAAGTTTTGCATTATTGATTTCCTTGTCATCATTGATTTTACTTGCAATGTGCCAGCCGGAAATCGTAGTCATAAGCATATCAATAAAAACAATTGAGAAAGGCTTTCCGGCTTTTGCAAATTCATGCATCATCTGCAACCCGGTTTCTGAATCGTTTGCAGTTTCAATCTCCGTGATTCCCATAAAGCGCAGTGTTTTAGAAAAAGCACTTGCTGCAGTCATGGAATCATCAATGATGAGAATGCGTGTATTATTAGGAATTACAAGTTCAAGTTTTTCTGGTTTTGACTGAGGCTGCGGATTGTAGGGAAGTGTGAACCAGAAAATACTTCCGCCGCTTGGATTGTCGCTGACACCAATTGTTCCGCCCATGGCTTCTACCAGCGATTTACTGATTGTCAGGCCAAGACCTGTTCCGCCGAATTTTCTTGTTGTTGACGAATCTGCCTGATAAAAGGCGTTGAATATTTTTGCTTTTGATTCATCGTTAAGACCAATTCCGGTGTCGCAGATTTTAATAAGAATTTTGTCTTCTTTTAAGCGGGTAGATATTTTAATGTAACCTTTAGAGGTAAACTTAACTGCATTTTTAATCAGGTTCAAAAGTACCTGCTGAACTCTGACCTGATCGCCCATGATTTTGTGAGCAATGGTCATGTCATTGTCAGTAATGATTTCAATTTTTTTGTTGAATGCTTCGATGCTTACAAGGTCGGTAACAGATTCAACAAGGCGGATGATATCAAAGGCCGCATTTTCAAGATGAAATTCCTTGCTTGAAATTTTTGTGTAATCAAGAATATTGTTTGCAAGGTTCAAAAGTGCATCCGCAGAAAAAGAGATCTGTCGCAGATATTCTTTCTGTTCGTTATCCAGTTTAGTTTCGTTTAAAAGTTCAACGGACGCAATAATGGTCTGAATTGGAGTACGGATTTCGTGAAGGGTAGTAGAAAGGAATCTGCTGGAACTTAAAAGTCCGCTGTCATTATCATGATTTTGCATGGAGAACCTCGATAGCCTTCTGGATAATTACATCAGGTTTCTGAGGTTTTACCAGGTAACTTTTTGCGCCAAGGCTCAATGACTGAATAACGACTTCTCTCTGTGTTGCCTGTGAGTATACGATTACTGGTGGAGCATTCGGATCAGCCTTGAGTTTTGTAAGAACATCAAAGCCTGAAATTCCAGGCATGAAAATATCAATGATGGCAAGGTCAAAATGTTCCTTTTCAATTGAATTAAGGAACTGTTCACCAGAATCATATCCGATTGTTTCTGCACCCATCGAAACAAGAGAGCGGGAAAGTATTGAACGGACAACACTGTCATCATCAACGATTGCAACTTTAAATACAGTTCCGTCAGCGTCATCTTTCTGCGGGTCAAAGTTAAAGCGGTAATCGATTGTTTCGTCATCGCTTTCCTGCTGAGTAAGGATTTCTTCTGCAATAAGTTCAGGAACATCTTCTTCCTGAGCTGTGATAGAAACAAAGGAATTCAAAACCGCACGAAGGTCTTTTACAACCTTAACTTCTGCATATTTCGGATGCCCGTCCAGATATTCAGGAATAAAATCATCAAAAGAAAGAATCTTGATGAACTTATGAGGAATTCTTGTTTCGGAATAAATTGTATCCAGAAGGTAACCCAGGTTTACGCCGTCAACAAAAGAAAGCATAAGGTCACTCATCATAAGAATGAGTTTAGGATTCTGGATGTTTTTGGTTTCAATAAGCTCAGCAAGTCTGTATTTAAGCAGAGCAATTTTTTCGCGGTTCATTGACTGTGCAAGTTCAACAAAAATAATGTTGTTTGTGTGATGAACCAGAAGAATTGATTTTGTTGTGTCTACAGAAAAGCTGAGTTTTAAAGCATCGCCAATTGCATCAAAGAACGTTGCAAAGCGGATCGGGTTTGGAAAATACTTGATAACGCCGTAACGAACCATTGATGCAATTTTTGCTTTTTCGACAACAGGTCCTGTCATGATTATAGGAATTGATTTTGCGTTTGGATCAGAATACTTGCTCTTTAAAAAGTCGAGCAGTTCATTGTATGAACCAGAGGCATCCATAATCACAAGGTCAGGAAGAATGGTAACCAGTTTTGTGTACGCATCGCGGTTTGTGTGAGTTACTTCAACTTTGACATTTTCCGATGTAAGCTTTTCTGTAATGTAATCAGTAAAAAGCTTTGACGGATCGATAATCAGAACCTGTTTCATTTTATTCTATCTCGAATTAAATTAGTTTTTTGGTGGACGAGCTACAACCTTTGCAATGTCAGGTCGTTTAACCAGATCACCTTTAAGACCTTCTTCGCGAGCCTTGTTTACATAATCAGGACTCTGGAAAGAATATGTAAAGTTTGTATGAACATCGTATGTGCCTTTCATCAAAGCATAAGCATCTTCTGTCATAACAAGTTCTTCGTCTGTAGGAATTACAAAGATTTTAACTTCGCTGTCATCTGCAGAAATACATGTTTCAGCATTACCTGTGAATGACCACTTGTTTTTCTGTTCGTCAATTTTGATGCCGTAGTTTTCGAGTCCCTGTGTTGACTTGAGGCGGTAAACAGGACCACGTTCACCAACACCAGCTGTAAAGATGATTGCATCTACGCGACCAAGTTCTGCCATGTAAGCACCAATGTATTTTTTGATGCGGAGAGCTTCCATTTCGATTGCGAGTTTTGCTTTTTCATCACCTTCGCCTGCAGCAATTTCAACGTCGCGGCGGTCAGCAAATTTTCCTGTGATACCAAGACAGCCTGATTTCTTGTTGAGAGCGTTGTCCATCTGGTCTGCAGTCATTCCTGTTTTGCGCATGATGTAGAAAGGAAGGGCAGGGTCAAGGTCGCCGGAACGGGTTCCCATTACAAGACCTTCAAGAGGAGTAATACCCATTGTTGTATCGTAACATTTACCGTTTTTTACACAGCACATAGAAGCACCGTTTCCGATGTGACAGATGATAACGTTTGTGTCTTCTGGTTTCTTTCCAAGAAGAACTGAAGCACGTTTTGCTGTGTAAAGGAAAGATGTTCCGTGGAAACCGTATTTACGTGCAGCATATTTTTCATACCATTCGTGTGGAATAGCATACATGAAGTTTTCTGCTGGCATTGTCTGGTGCCATGCTGTATCCATAACTGCAGCGTGTGGAACGTTTGGCATAACTTTCTGAGCAGCTTCAATACCCATGATGTTTGCAGGCATGTGGAGTGGACCAAGGTCAATAACTTCGCGGAATCCGTCAAGAACTTCTGGAGTAACAAGAACAGATTTTGTGAATTTTTCGCCGCCATGAAGAACGCGGTGTCCAACAGCTCCAATCTGATCCAGGCTTTCGATAACGCCTGTTTCTTTATCAGTAATCATCTTGAGGATGAGTTCAATTGCTTCTTTGTGAGTAGGACATGGGCTTTCCATTTCTACTTTGTTGCCTTTAGCTTTGTGTGTGATGCAGGAACCGTCGATACCAATTCTTTCTACAACACCATTTGCCAAAACTTCTTTGTTGTCCCAATCATAAACCTGGTATTTTGCAGAACTTGATCCGCAGTTAAGTGTAAGAATAACCATATATGTACCTCTAATTACTCAATATATAATCCATAAATTATACTTCAAATTTTATCTTTTAACAATATTCAGCACGGAAGGCTTTGGCGGCAAAAAATACATTTCCTTAAATGGATGAATGTTCAGCGGATTTGCAGTCCAGCCGCCGATAGAGTCAAAATCAATAATGTTCAGGTCAATACTGTGAGAAATCGGCATTATAAGACCGCTGTCCAAAAGAATTTCTTCTGCCTGATTTAAGAGTTCGTAACGCTTTGTGCGGTCATGTGTAAGGCTTGCCTTGTCCAGAAGTGAATCAAATTCACTGTTTTTCCATAAAGTTTCGTTGAGAGAAGAGTCGCTTCTGAAAAGTTCAAGGAATGCAACAGGATCACTGAAGTCCCCGATCCAGGTGTAAAGGAACATGTCGCTGTCAGAACCTGAAATTGAAGAAAGATAAAGTCTTTCAGGAATAACCTTGATTTTAAGCTTGATGCCGATTGCTCCCCAGAAATGTTTAATAGTCTGTGCAGCATTCATGACAGCCTGTCCCTCAGGAATTGCAAATTCCAGTTCAAGGAATTCATCAGTAATGCCAAGAGATTTTTTTGCTTTATCCAGAAGAGCCTGTGCGTGGTCAAGATCAGTGTAATCAAGAGGAACAGGCTGCTTGTAACCGTTAAGCGGGAAAATCAAAGTCTTTGCAGGGAAATATGAACCCATGCGCAGTTCTTCCCATGGGAATGCATTCATAAGCGCGTTACGTACTTCTTTTGTAAGCCATGGTTTTTTAAGCTTAAAGAAATAGTAATAAGTGCCAAAAAGCGGATCAAAGTGAACTGATTCCTGTTTTAAAATTGAACGGGTGTCGCAGTTTGTGCTGCACCAGTGAATTTTTCCTGTGTTAAAATCATGAGCAACTTCTTTTTCGTCATCAGTTAAAAGGATTTTGATGTTAGGAATTTTTACAGCAGAAGCGTTGTAGTAGTTTGCGTTTTTGCAGAGATTGAATTCTGATTCGCTCTGGTTTACAAGACTGTAAGGGCCGGAAAAAGCAGTTCCATTAACAGTGTCCACAACAGCAAACGCGTGATGACATAAAATTTTTGGAAGATGACTTTGAGGAATATCAAGTTCAATGCTGATAGTCACATCGTCCTTTGTAAAAATCGCAACATCTTGTCGGGAACCTTTTCCAAGCCTGTAATCTTTGGCGCCTGTAATTACATCAAGAAAAGAAGAATAAAATGCTTCTTTTTCGGCAATAAGATTGAGCCAGGATTCTTTAACATCTTTTGAAGTGATTTTACGGCCGTCAGAAAATTTTGCGTCAGGTCTTAATGTAAAAGTCCAGTACTTGCCGTCGCGGCTTGTCTTGTAGCTCAAAGCGATTGCAGGTTCCGGATCAAGAGTCTGGGGGTTGTAGGAAAAAAGTCCTTCGTAAAGGGAATTCAAAATCTGGGCTTCACCGGTATAGGCAGAAGTGTGAGGATTAAGGTTGTAATTTCCGTCTGTCATAGCAACGACTAAAGTTTTGTTCTTTGCGTAACTGTCGTTTTGTGAATCTGTCATTTCAGCCTCTGCAGGTTTTGCACTTGCACAGGAACTGAAAAACGCTAATGCCAGTATAATTGAGTGTTTTATAAATTTAGCCATTGATGTTGATTCCAAGTTTCTGCATCTGTATCTGTTCTTCGATGAATGAAAGGTATTCACCGCGATGCTGGTTTGTATTTACGATGGAATTTTTCATTGTAGTAAGTTCCATCTTGAGCCCCTTAATGTTTTTGCGGTTTTCCGGCTGAGGCGCATTCTTGAAGAATTCATCCAGAGCACCAAGAAGCGTGAACATTTTCTGGCTTTCTGAAATGTATTTATTGATGAATTCAAGAATCTTGTCTGCAGGGTAGGCTTCGATTTTCTGGTAAGTTGGAGAAGCCTTGAGCGCAAAGGAATTAAAGAACACAGCCTTCTTCCCGATATCGTTTACAAATGTCTGGAAGATGATTTTTTCTTTATGAGAAGTGCTTGTATCTTTGTCTACAATTAAAATTGTGTATTCAACAGGCGGTTCCTTGATGTTGAATGCCTTACGAAGAGCCGCAGCGAATTTTGCCATAAAGGTGTTGTTTTCATTCTGAAGAACCTGATGATTGCTTAAAAGCTTTTGATGGACAACTTCGAGCTGAGGTCCCAGTGCACTTAAAGCCTGTACGGCGCGCATAAGTTCATCTTTTGGATCAACCTTAACTACTTTTTTGCGTTCAACTGCTTCGTGGACTTCAAGTTTTGACAAAAGTGCCTGCTGAATCTGATCTCTGTTTGGACCAAAATCTTCTTTTGTGATTTCTTCGATTAACGCAGTGTAGAAAGGCTTTTTGCCCATAACTGCAGGGAAAATCTTTTTGATCTGAGCCATTTCTTCTGCAGGACTTTCTGCGGCTTTTGCTCTATCATATTTAGGGTGGTCAAAGATATCTTTTCGTACATAAGCCTTGTAAACTTCTTTCTGATATTCGCTTATGTCCTTGAGAATGGCAGTAATGTCATTTGTTGCCTTTGAAAGTTTATTGATTGTGTCCTGAAGCTGGTTTGCAGCCATTGGAGGCATGTTGCGCTTAGCTTCCATTACAAGGTAGGCAAGACCACGGGTATTAGGACGGGTACTGTTTTCCGAAAAACTTGTCCATGTAAAGGCGTTGTTAAAGTCAACGAATTTTTTAATCTGAGGAATTGTCATGCTGTCAATGGACATCTTGTAGTAGTTTGTAATAAAGTCCAGCATGGCTTCGTAGTCAGAAAAACGGGAGCCGATTGCAAGGGTTCTTTCGTTATCTGTAAAAGGGTCAGACGATGGAGAAACAATGTCAGAGATTTTCTTTTCCAGTTTATATGGGTCTGGTTTGATGAGGGATTTTTCAACTAATGTGTCAAAAAGAATTTTTACGCAGGAATGCATGAGTCTGTACTGCTCAAGCAGTTTGGGCATGATTTCGCGGTTATAATATTCTGTCCTTTTATCAACAGCTGCGATTACTTTTTGTGAAAAATTTATGTCTGCCATATAAAATCTCCGATTCGATTATATCACAAATTTATAGTTTTACCTTTTCTTATCGGCAGGTTTATGGAAAAACTTGAGTCCTTTTAGAGGTTTGCAATTATCTACTATTATATGGTATGATATTAGTATATTTTAAGTAAGAGGTAATTATGAATATTAAAAAAATCTTTACTCTGGGAATCTGCGCTTCTTGTTTTGCTGCCAGTGTATTTGCCTATAATCCGCCTGTTCAGGGGGAAAATATTTTTGGTTTTGCAAATCCTTATCAGTTGACATATGGAAACTCAGTTGCAGGCGGTGCATTGTTCAATGTGACACCGGCAACAACTGTTTACAATCCGGCATTGGGTTCAATGGAAAAACGCTTTGGACTTGATTTTGGTTATACAGGAATCTTTGGCGGCGAAAAATATGATTCTGGTTTTGAAGCCGGATTCCTTGCACCTACAAAATACTGCAACATCACTACAGAAGTTTTTGGTCTGTTTGCCAACAGTGCTACAATGCAGATCGGAAATACAATGCACATTAAGACAAGTGTAAGCAAAGAAATTACAGATAAGTTTTCTCTTGGAATCGGTCTTGGTGCCGGAGTGAACTGGGGTTATGGAACAGACTGGTCAGTTGCTGCTGACATTGGTGCTCTTTATAACTTTGGAACACTTGGCTTTATGGAAAACTTCAGAATTGGTGCTGCAGTCCTTAATCTTGGTAAAACATTTAATGCGCTGGATACAAGAGGCGTTGACGGTTCTTCTGCACGTACAGACTGGTTCGGGTATCCGGGTTTTGCAACATTCAAAATTGGTGCTGCTGCAGAATTTGTTAACCAGAAAAACTTTGTTTTGGGCCTTTCTCTTGATGTAACCAGTCCATGTTTCATGAATTTAATAGTAGATTCAGGTGTTCAGATGCGAATTGCAAATATGGTGACAGTAACTTCATCATGGCAGTACAACATGAAGGAACACTTTGCAGGCTGCCACAGCTGGTTCCCTACAGTGGGCGTTATTGTAAAACTTGGTGGAGTTAATACATCATTTACAGGTAACAAAGACTGGTCAACCAGTGATATTTCAATCGGTGGCGCATATAAGAATATCAACAACTATTATCATGCAGGATCAATCGGTGCAAGTGTAAAACTTGGACAGGCAGATAAAGAAGGTCCGCAGATCGAAGTTGGTGAATTTGAAGTTGAAGAAGACGACTGATTTTACAGGAGATTTTTTGCATGAATAAAAAATTAATTGCAGCGGGAACAGCTGCGGGGCTTGTTGCACTTGGTTCTGCTGCGTTCTCTCAGAAAATTGTAAGATATTTTTCTCCAAACAACGACGGTATCCGTGACGCACTTGAAGTTCCTTTTACAGCAAAGGACAAGAGTCTTATCGTCGGCTGGGAAATGGTAATAGAAAACGAAAAAGGCGATGTAATCAGAAGAATCGGCAGCAAGTCAGTTCTTCCTTCTTCAATCGATGCAAAGCAGTTTTTCAAGCAGATTGTATCAGCAAAAACAGGCGTAATCATTCCGGAAAAAGTTGTCTGGGATGGAACAATGGATGACGGAAAAACTGCTCCAGACGGCGAATACTACTACTACATCTCTGTTACAGATGACAGCGGTAATAACCAGAAGACAAAAAAATTCCAGGTAACCCTTGATAATACACGCCCAGAAGCTAAAATTTCAGGACCGGCTTTTAACATCTTTGGAGAAGGCGATAAAGTAACATTCCCTGTAAAGCAGACCGGTTCAAAGGAACGCTTGTGGACAGGTACAATTTCCAATGCAGAAGGAAAGGTTGTAAAAACTTATAAATGGGAACGTTCCCAGCCTGAAAATTTTTCTTGGGACGGAACAGACGATAAGGGAATCATCGTACCAGACGGCGTTTACAATTATTCGCTTTATTCAGAAGACAGGGCAGGAAACGCAAGCCTTCCTCTGGATATCAAGAACATCGTTTTCTCAGCAGAAAAACCTGTAACAAACATTGCAATTTCAGGAACAAAATATTTTTCTGTCCCTGAAAAAAGTGAACTTAACAAAATCACATTCAATGTAAAAATTCCTCAGCCGTCAAAAGGCAGTGCAAATAAACTTACAGCCTGGTCAGTAGAAATCGTTAATTCTGCAAAACAGGTTGTCCGCACATATAACCAGAATAATTCCGGGGCAGTTCCTCCAGAAAAAATTATTTTTGACGGAACAGATGCACTTGGAGTCCGCGTTCCAGAAGGCGAATATTATGCTACAGTAAAAGCAAATTATCTTAACGGATATTCAACTTCTCCGATTAATACTTCTCTGTTTACTTTTGCACCAAATGGTCCAGAAGGAACAATCGCATCTGCAGCAAATATTTTCTCTCCAGATGGAGACGGCAATATGGATACAGCTCAGTTCAAGATTACAAAAGGAAAGAATACTCTTGCACCTGTAAAGAACTGGACAGTAAAAATCTTTGCTTCTGGTGACAGAACAAATGCCGTTAAAGTTTACAGCATGGGATCAAACCTTCTTGAAAAAATTGTCTGGGACGGAATTGATTCAAATGGAAAAATCTGTAAAGACGGAAAATATATTGCAGTACTTTCTGCTTCTGATGCTGCAGGCAATAAACTTGAATCTGTTCTCCGCGAAGAAATTACTCTTGATACATCAAAGACAGAAATCATGCTTTCTGCAAGTGATACAGGATTTTCTCCAAACGGCGACGGCAAGCACGATTCAATTAAATTCACACCGATCCTTAAATCTGATGCAAATGTTGTAAAATACACATTTGAAATTCAGGGTGAAAAAAACAATGCTGTTTACACAGTAACTCAGAATTCAAAACTTCCTGCAGAATTTGTATGGAACGGTTCAACAACAGTTGGCGCTATGTGTCCGGACGGAAAATACAAAGCAGTTCTCAAGACAGAATCTGCAAACGGTTCACAGGCAAAAATCATAACACAGGATTTTGTACTTGATAATTCAGTTCCTGCAGTTACAACAGAAGTTCCTTATTACACATTCTCGCTTGATGGAGAAAGCAAAAAGAATAAATTTGTAATTAACACAACAGGCTGTACTGATGAATCATTGTGGACAGCAAAAGTTCTTGATTCAGCAAATAAACCGGTCCGTGAATTTTCATGGTCAGGAAAAATCGGAAATGCAGTAAACTCATCAATTGTATGGGACGGTAAAGATGAATCCGGCAACAAGGCAGGCGATGGTACTTACACAATCGTAATCAATGCAGTTGATGCAGGTTACAATGAATGCACAAAAACTATCGGAGCCGTTACTTTGGACAGCCGCCCTGTAAAAGTTTATGTAACAGAAGATTACAGCGGAATTTCTCCTTCTTCTAAAACAGGACTTACACAGCAGAAATTCAACATAACAGCTTCTTTGAATGAGGGAATTGATAACTGGCAGTTCAATGTTGTAAACGAAAAAGGTCAGCCGGTTTATACAGTAAGTTCAAAAGAATCTGGAAAAACCCTTCCTGCACAGATTGTATGGAACGGAAAAGATAAAGATGGAAAAATCGTTGAAGGTACATTTAAAGGTGAACTCAAAGCAGTTTATGTAAAGGGTAACGAAGTAAGCGAGACAACACCATCTTTCATCTGTTCAAATACAGCACCTGTCCTGACAGTAGTTACTTCTCCTGAATACTTCAGTCCTGATAATGATGGAACAGATGATGAACTTAACATTAAGCTTGGAGCAAAAACTTCGGGCAAAGTTGTATCATGGTCATTTGTAATCAAGAATCCTGAAGGCACAGGAAAATCTGGAAAACCATTCTGGAGTGTAGACGGACAGAATAAGATTACTTCAAATCTTGTATGGAACGGTCTTTCTAATGTAAGCAAAGAAAAAGACGGAACAGCAGAACGCGTTCAGTCTGCAATGGATTATCCATGGGAATTTACAGTAACTGATGACCTTGGACTTACAACAGTAGAAAAAGGCGTTGTTCATATTGATATTCTTGTAATCCGCGAAGGTAACGTACTCAAGATGGCAGTACCTGCAATTATCTTCCGTGCAAATGCGGCAGACTTCAAGACAGCTAAAGAAGCTGCAGGAAGTAAAGTAACACCGGAACAGGCAGCAAACAATGAGCGCGTTCTTAAGCGTGTTGCAACAGTCCTTAAAAAGTTCCCTGATTACAGCGTAACAGTTGCAGGACACGGTAACAATATTTCAGGTGATCCGGAAGAAGAAAAGATTCTTGGACCGCTTTCATTAAGCCGTGCAGAATTTGTAAAAACAAGACTTGTAAAATATGGCGTTAACAAAAACAAACTTTCTGTAGAAGGAAAGGGCGGAAGTGAACGCATTGCATCTCTTGAAGACAAAGACAACTGGTGGAAAAACCGCCGCGTAGAATTCATTCTTAATAAATAGAAAACATGCTCAGGATGATGTTAAAAGTCATTCTGAGTATTTGAATTGTAATTAAAACGCAAAAAAAATCTCTTTGTACAGAAAACCTGTATAAAGAGATTTTTTTTTGTCCAGATTTATTGTCTTTTAATAAGCGCCTTTTCCTAAAAGAACAACAAATACGGTTTTAAGAATAATCCAGATATCAAGCCAGATTGACCAGTTCTGAATGTAATAAGTATCAAGAAGAATACGGTCGTTGTAATCAGTTGTTGAACGGCCTGAAATCTGCCACATACCGCTTAAGCCTGGAGTAACAGAAAAGACATATTCAAAGGAGTCGCCGTATCGTTTAACTTCGTTATCAACGATTGGACGTGGACCAACAAAACTCATCTGGCCTGTAAAAATATTCCACAGCTGAGGAAGTTCATCAAGACTTGTTTTTCTAAGGAACTTTCCAATACCTGTAATACGGGGATCGTTTTCAAGTTTCTGGGTCTTCTTCCATTCTTCACGGAGTTTAGGATCTTTTTCAAGAATCTCTTTTAATTTAGCATCAGCATCGATTACCATAGAACGGAATTTCCATGCCTTGAATTTTTTGCCGTTTTTGCCAAGTCGTTCGTGACCGTAAAATACAGGACCTTTGGAACTGAGCTTAATACAAAGTGCGATAAAAAGACAGACAGGAATGATGACAGGCGCCGAAACAAAAATCATTAAAAGGTCAATGCATCTTTTAATAAAAAGGTTAAAACGGCGTTTAAGGCGGTTTGTAGAAGCCATTCCCAAAAGTCCGCTGAAGTCTACGATTTCAATACCGATAGCCTGAAAGTTCTGTTCCTTTGGAATTGAAATTGTATGGCGGTAATTTGTTTTAACAAACAGTTTGTCTTTATCATTAAGGGTGCCGATAAGTTCATCCTGAACAAGAATGGCAGTTTTAATCTTAAGTTTTTTGATGATAGCCTGAAGTTCAGAAGAAGGTTTTACGATAGGAACGCCTTCAAATTCATCATAGCTGCAGCTGTCGTTAACAACAAGGAGCGGATGGTAACCGTATTCTTTATGCTGGTGAAGAACTTTGATTGTTTTTTCGTGAGACTTTCCTTTTGCATAAATTACGATTCCGATACCGTACCAGTTAAAGCGTTTAAAAACAATTTTACCGAATTCACGGAACGCAGGCATGATAAGAATTGAAAATGGAATTGCAATTAAAAGAGCAACAATGATAGGAATGCGTCCGTCATGTTCAACCATAATTGACATTGCGATTCCTGCAAAACAGAAAGCGCTTGAAATTGAATAGCGGCGGACTTCTGTTGCAGGTTCAATCATGAGACCCGGATAAAGTTTTGCAACAAAGAAAACCAGGACAAATGCCGGCAGGTATACAGCATAAGTGACAAATGACTTAAAGTCGATGATTGACCTGTCGTATTCGTTTACGATAAAAAATCCGATTCCTGTACAGACCATGATTGCAACAAGGTCAATGAGCATGAATACAAAGCCTGTCCAGAATGTACTTGTGTGATATTTACGTTTTGTTAAGTTTTCTGAAAATTCTTTAGCTGTCATAATTATACCCTCTATTATAGTATAAAAAACATTAAATTGTAAGGGATACAATATTTTTAATAATTTCTGAGTCTGTGTTCCAGTCAAATTTACGGGCAATAAAGAATTCGTCGCCGCAGTTTTTAAGAATTTCAAGGTCGCCTGATTTAAAAGTGTATGGATTTCCGCGGCCCCAGTCGATGTAACGCAGGTTGTTGTTTTCTGAAAGAGAATCCTTTTTATAAACGCTGTCTGCAAAAGGTGAATTTATTACGAGAGTCTGAAGGAATAATTCATCGGCGCAGAAAGAATATTTAAAACTTGTGTCAATCCATTCTTTTTTTTTTATAATATACCGGGCAAGTTCATCGCTGATAGAAAACCAGTTTGCGCCTTTAGCCCAGTAATCCTGGGGATGATGATTTCTGTGAACGCCGATGATTTTCTGAAATTTTGCAAGACAGATGTTGATGACACGCAGGATAAAAGTGAATGGAGTTTTTCCACGACCGCAGATATTCTGTAAAGGCCAGTATACATCAATTCTTTTTTGAATCACAGAGTAGGGAACATCCGGCTGAAAACCAATGAACTGAGTTTTGTTGTGTTCACGGATAAATTCATCAAAAGCTTTGAACGGTTTTATAAGAAGATCAACTCCTGAAATCAAATGGTAGTAATCATGCTTACCATCAAGGCAAGCCGCTTCTAAAAGTTCATATTCAAGAAGAATCTGAGTGTTTCCGCCCCATGCAATGTTTAGTCTGTTCTCAAGAATTTTTAACGTTGCCTTTTTAGGAGTAAAGAGATTTTTCGGCCTGAAATTTTTTGCCTTGATATCAACATGCAGGTAAATTGAATTACATTCAAAATCCAGCTGCTGTAACAAATAATTGAGCTGTTCAAAATTGTTGTGGGCCATAACAAGCCAGGCATGTTTAAACATACCATTATTTTAACAGACTCCCGCACTTTTGTCAGTCGTTTTTTACAGGCAGCATTTTTATGTTTTGAATTAAGTTCAGTCCGTGATGTGATTTTTTACTACTCTTTTATATCGAAAGTATGTATGATAAAATAAATGAACAGATGTTAATTGAGAACATCCCATCACGGACATTAACGAGATTGATTTATAAAAATACGGGACTGATAATATTTTTATGTTTGGAATAACATTCTGTCCGTTATGGGATGTTTTCAATTTAATAAGTGATTTTTATTTTTGAGGAATTTTATGGCAGAGATTTTACACATTGCTCAGATAATGGGAAAATGGCACGGCGGCGGAGTAGAAAGCGTTGTGATGAACTATTACCGCACTATTGACAGAACTAAAATCCAGTTCGATTTTATCTGCGACAGCGATTCCAGCTGCATTCCATATAAAGAAATCGAATCTCTTGGAGGACGCGTAATCGAAGTTCCTCCTTATCAGAAAGTTTTGCCATACAGAAAAGCGCTTGTAAAAATCTTAAAAGAAAACGGATATAAAATCGTTCATTCACATATTAATACTTTGAGTGTGTTTCCGCTGAGTGCAGCAAAAAAGGCGGGAGTACCGGTTCGTATTTCTCACAGCCATTCTTCAACAAGTAAAAAAGAATTTAAAAGAAATCTCGTTAAAAAAATTTTAAGGCTGTTTTCAAAGGTTTATGCAACTGATTACATCTGCTGTTCAGAAATTGCAGGACGATTTCAGTTTGGAAACAGGGCTTATGATAAAGGCCAGGTTTTTCTTTTGAATAATGCAATCGATCTTGAAAAATTCAGATGCAGTTCAAAAATCCGTAAGGCTAAACGACAGGAACTTGGAATTGCTGAAAATACTTTAGTTCTTGGACACATCGGCCGCTTTGTTACAGTAAAGAATCAAAAGTTCATTATCGATATTCTTTGCGAAGTTAAAAAACTGCAGGATAATGCGGTTCTTGTTTTTGCAGGAAAAGGACCTCTTGAACAAGAGCTTAAAGAATATGCTTGCCTTAAAGGCGTAACAGAAAGCATTCAGTTTCTGGGACAGAGAAGTGACTGCGACCAGTTGTATCAGGCTTTTGATGCATTTTTGCTTCCAAGCCTTTACGAAGGTCTGCCGGTAGTTCTGGTAGAAGGGCAGGCATGCGGATTAAAATGTTTTGCAAGTACAAATGTTCCGCGTCAGGCAAAAATCAGCGATGATCTTGAATTCTTACCAATACAGGATGCTGCAGACTGGGCAAAAGAAATTGTAAAAACTGCAGGTAAACCTCACAGCGATAATTTTGATGTTTGTACAAAAAATGGTTATAACATCAAAGAAAACGCAAAGATTCTTGAACAGAAATATCTTAAAGCGGTTTTATAATTTTATCCAGTTTTCAGGAACAATGTCGTCAAGCAGTTTAAGATAGTCAGCATCAAACTCCGGGTTAATCCAGTTCTCTGGTGCAATGACAGTTTTATCTGGATTTGAATTAAGCCATGCACTCCACCAGCTGAAAGACGAATTTGCAATGATGTTGTGTGAACATTTTGACATCAATGCCATGTCCTTATAAGAGTCGCTTCCAGTATTATGAGTTGCAAAGAATACTGGCAGGCCTTTAAAATCAAGATTCTGGCGGCACCATTCAATGTCATTTGAAAAAACAGCAATTCCAGTAATCTTCTGGTTTTGCGTAATATAAGTCAGCGCACGGTCATAATAATCTTTTTCAAGAAGCGAAAGAACTTTCTGGTTTTTATAATCTCCACGTCTTACATGAATTGAAAGGGAATTATTTCCAAGCTGTTCTAAAAATGCTTTATTAGTCTGATCAGAATCAGGAAAGGTAAAATCTTTTTTAATCTGTTCTTTTATATCAGAAAAATATTTTTCGCTCTGCCAGTAACCTTCGTAAAATAAATCTTTGTCTTGAGGTTTAAGATAGTCAGGCGCAAACGCAAGACTGTAATACATCAGATGTGTTTTTTTAGGAAAGAATTTTTTTATAGCACGTTTAAAAAGATTGTCAGGAGTAATTGCAAGGCGGTTAACTTCTTTTTTTGAAGCAACAGGTAAATCAATTCCAAAAATCTTTTTAAGTTCATAGCCGTTATGAACAAGGTTAATGCCGTTGAGAGTATTTGTTGGTTTGTATAATGAAAGGTCGATAGCAACCGGTTCATTGTTATTTTTTGCAATTGCTTTAAGAAAGGCGTACTGGAACATCTGGTTACCAAGCCCGCCTGCAATTTTTACGATCTTCATTATTTAGTCCTTAATAAAATTCTTTTAGCAATAGAAGCCCATTTGTTCAATGGATAAGGAAGCTGGCGGGCTTCTTTTTTTCTTGCAGCGATTTCAAGTTTTGAAATTTTATGGTCAACAAAAACAGCAGGCGGATGTTTTAAAGGCAGTTCGAGTTTTTCGTATTTTGAATCTGCAAAATTGCTTTTAAGGTTTGCATGAGTTGCATCTGCAGAAGCTGTTCCGATATTAGAAACAAGATTGACATTTGGAACAATACTGAAACCAGCTTCTTTTGCAACAGCATAACACCAGCGAGAATCCCATGTAGGAATGACATTGTGTGCAAGATCAAAAAGTCTTGTAAAATGATAGTTTTCGCTTGCCTGTGGAAAAATGTATTTCATAAAGCCAGTCTTTTTAAGATCCGGCCAGTCTTTCATTTCGTAATCAAAATATTTCCATGCACGGGCCCAGGTTGCCCATCCCCAGATATCAACCATTCTTGTAAAGCGGTAGCTGTAAGGAGAATCAATTTTTTTGAGGACTTTGTTAAGGCCTGCAATCTGCATGATGCGGCTGTCGTCTTTATAGCGTTCCAGAAGTTCAGTCGCAAAAGTAAAAAAGTCAGGACTTGGAATGCAGTCGTCTTCAAAAATCATGGCGCGGTCAACAAGACTAAACACTTTTGTAAGCCCGCTTGAAACGCGTCTGTCGCAGCCCATGTTTTCTTTTGAATAAATACGAGTTACCTGACATTCCCATGGAATATCTTTGAATATGGCACGGGTAGCAGCGCATTTTTTTACATCATCAGGACGGTTCTGTCTTGGGCCGTCTGCAATGATAAAAAGCCTTTGTGGTTTTACGGCAGCAAGAGCATCAAAAAGTCTTTGAGCTGTATCACAACGGTTAAAGATTATGATTGCAACAGGTGCCAGAGAAAGTTTTTTTTGAGATCGTTTAGTTTTTATTTGTGCCATAGATTCCATAATAAAAGTGCTTTGATTATTTTTTTAGAATAATAAATAATTCCATGTTTTTCCCAGCTGACATCCCAGTAATGAATTGCAAGAGAAGATTCTTTTACATATTTTTGTTTTAATTTCTGCCAGTGAGCTTCTGTGCGTTTATAGTTAGGAAGAGGATATAAATAATCAGTAGGGAAAAATACATCAGTAGAAAGAATTTTTCCCGGATGAGATAAAATATTTCTTGTAAAAAATGCAGGTCCTGTTGTGTTTAGAATTGTATCAGTGTTTTGAGATTCAAGAGGCTTTGAAAGAATTTCAGAAATAAAATTGATAAACGGATGGTCAGGAATACATGCAATCAGTCCGTTTGCAATTTCAGGAGATGTGGCATAAATGTTTCCTGCAAAAAGAGTAGTGCAGTCGCAAAGGTCTTTAAAACTTTTGAGGCATTCAAAATCAGTATCAGCATAAATGCCACCGAATTTTTTAAGGATGGCATAACGGGCGATATCACTTTTTGCACCAAAGTTTTTTGTATTTAAATATATGTCTTTAGTCCTGTCATCCAGGATTTCAAGAATTTTTTCATCATCCCATAAATGATATTCAAAGTCAGGGTTCATTTTTTTCCAGGAACTTGTCCATGGAATATAACGTTCAGGAAGAGGTGAACCAATCCAGATCTGATGAATAATATGAGGTATTCCGTTTGGAATTTTATTTCCCTTAATGCAGGAATTGTAGTTATTAAAATTCTTTGCAAAAAATTCCCATTCATCAAGATTGCAGATTGTAGAATCGATGTCAGGGAGGAAAGTATTCTGTTGATAAAAGTCAGTTTCTTTAAATTGTTCTAAAGTCATCTGGCAAAGAGCTTCCTTTTTGCAAATCTAAAACAGCGGCCTGGAAATCTGATGATCCACATCATGATCTGGTAAGGTTTGTTTTTATTTAAGCGGACAGGCTTCCATAAGAAAATTTCGCCAAGATATTCTTTCTGTTTTTCAACTGGCCACAAAAGTATCTGATCAATGTTATTCATTATTTTTGAATAGCAGCCTTTGCCGTTTAAAACATGCCAGACAGGAAAGTTTTCATCACCATCAGTAACGGTAGTATATGATTTATCAGTCCACATGCGTTTTGTAATGTCTTTTGCTGTGTCGTAAGGAAGACCTGCAGTGTTATAAAAATAAGAAAAGAAATGGGCTTCTTCGTTTAATTTTACGGCAGAAGAATCTTTAAAAAATCGTTCTTTATTGAAAGCATATAAATCATCAAAACCGTTTGAGATTTTTTTACAGAAGTCATAAGTGCAGCACAAAAGTTCGCCACAGGAATAATAAACATCTTTGTCTTTAAGAATGCGTTTATTCTTGCTGTCGTATTCAATAAAAAGATCTTTCATCTGTGCAAGAGAAATGCCGTCAATAACTGTGTCTGCAGATGCGTCTTTAAAATCAGTACTTAAGGTAAGGGCAGGAAATTCCTTAAGGCGATCAAATACAAAATCAAGATTTTTAAGAACAAGACAGTCGCTGTCCAGAATCAGAAGGTTGTCCTTTTTTCTGAAGTTTTTAACGAACCAGTTTACGCAGTCAAATTCATAGAGTTGGTTTCCAAACTGACCAAACCAACCTTTAGGCGGTCTGTAAGTAAAAGGAAGTACAACAGTTTCAACATTTATCTTTTTTAATTCTTTGAGAATTTCTACGCCGTCAACACATAAATCATCTTTATCATAATTTGTAAAAAGAATGTGTTTTGCCTGAGGGTTATAATGGCAGGAAAGCTTAAAGAAAATATAAACACATCTCCAGTATTTAGCCTGAGCTTTTGGATCAGAACTTAAAGTTCCAACCTGCGGAAAAAAAGTTGCTTCCTCTGGAGAATCAAGATAAATCCATGTTGAGATTACATTAGTACTATTTGAACTCATAACTTCATTATAACAGAAGGGGGAGAATTTGTCGAGGAAAGGGGGAGAAAGCTTAGGGATTGATTTTAATCCAGTCCGGGCAGACAATGTGTTTGCTGTCTTCGTATTCCTTAGGGTAAGCAAATTCTTTGTGAATCCATGGATCAGGTGCAATAATAATTTTGTCTTTATTCTGAATTAAAAATGCACCCCACCAGCTGAAAGTTGAATTTGCAATTATTCCGTTTTTGCAGCAGCTCATTAAGAAAAGGTCAAAGCCAGGATCATTAATAAGTTCAGCATCT
The DNA here is from genome assembly GCA_024402475.1 of Treponema sp. Taxonomy (GTDB): domain Bacteria; phylum Spirochaetota; class Spirochaetia; order Treponematales; family Treponemataceae; genus Treponema_D. The sequence continues at coordinate 92,911 of JAKSTQ010000003.1, forward strand.
GAATAAAAATCATTGGCAATGAAATAATCAAATTCCATGTTGCTGGCAGCTTTTATCTGTTTTAAAAGATTGCTGGAAAATTCAATGTCATTTGTAAAAATATAAAATTTTGTGGCAGGCTGTTTTTCAATGATTTTCTTTATGCTTTTAGAATAATATTCAGGAGTAGTAATTCCGCCTAAGGTTTTAAGACCTTTGTAATCTCCGCCTCTGATGTGAATAAAGCAGGAGTTATCTGCAATAATTTTTTTGTAAAGTTCAGTCTGAGAATATTTATCTGCCCTTAAAAATGACATAAGGGGCTTGTTATATTTTTCTTTGAGGAAGATTGAACACTGACAGTCCTGAAAAAAATCAGTAAGGTAACTGCGGTAAAAATATTTTGCAATGACTTTCTTTGCAGCAAGTTTTACCTTGATGGCAGGTTTTGAAGGCTGGTAAATAAGTTTTTTGTATTCAGCAGGAATATCAAAAATTCCGCACAGGTCTGTCTGCTGTCCAAGCTTATTATATTCTTTGTTGAGAATGTAGCGGACTTTCTGTCCGTGTTCAATTAAATAAAGACCATAAATGTACTGAAAGATCTGATTACCAAGGCCGCCAAAAATTTTAATTGTAGTCATGCTTTACCTGTAAATTATTTTTGATATCGGAAGAAATGTTTTGATAAACAATCTGCTGTGATTAAATATTTTAGTAAGAAGTCCTGTTTTTCGTGTGTTCGAAACCGGAGCTTTTTGTGCAGTCTCTCCATGAAAGCCAATAAGGGAATTAACGCCGTATTCAGGATTTTCTTCTACGATAAACGGTCGTAATACAAACAGTTTAATTTTCTTTTTGTAAACGCCCCATTCATCAGAGACATAACTTACTTTAGGCCAGTTTTCAAACATAGTCTGAGCTGCAGTGCGTTCAACATAATAACCGCATGCAGAAGTAGGTGTGTTAACCGGTGCTTTAACTTTGTAATTTCCTGTTTTTAATATAGAGGCCTTAGAACAGTAAATCTTTGCACCAAACAGTTTATCCATTTTGATTATAAAATTACTGTTCTTACCGCTTTTTGCATAGGCATCAAGAGCTGATACAACTTTTTCAAAATCATCGTGGAGTAAAACATCGTCTTCGATAATTGCAGCACCCGGCAGATTGTTGTCAATTATATATTGAAGGGCTCGTCTGTGAGAAATACAGCAGGCAACTTCACCAAAACTGCGTGGGCTGGAATTTGAAAAATCAGTATATTCACCTATGTTGTCATCATTAAGAATTTTTTTATCAAACCCGTTGATAAATACAGGTTCAAGTTCTGTAAAGCGTTCAAACTGTTTTAAGATGCCTGCTTTTCTGTCTGTGGCAGTTTCAAGATGAATAATAAGTACTGGTATCATTATTTTGTGGATCCCTGTTTTAACAGCTGTTTAATTCTGCTTAATAATAACATAATTCCCGGACAATGATAATATAAACACAGTTTAACAAGTTCTGATTTTGAATACAGATGTCTATCAAGACTTAAAGGATAAGTTTTAAAAGACTGTTTATACAATTCAAGAATCTGCTGTGCATTGTAAGGATATTTACTGCAGTCTTTTGTCTGAATAAGGTTTACATAAAAAGTATAGATAAGTGTAAAGCGATACTGTTTAACGCAGGCAGCAAAATATTTGTTGTCTTTTTCTTTAAAGAAATCAAGTCGTTCCTGTATAGCTTCAAGAAAGTCAAAATTGTGTAAACCAAAGCCGTTGCCTGTAATGCTTGAAGGACGCTGGTAGTAATAATATGTGATAGCCTCAACTTTACATATACTTGAGGTATTATAATAAAATTTCCAGTTTGTAAATTCATCTTCGTGATATTTACCGACAGGAAACATAATTTTTTTTAAAATTTTTCTAGGGATTAATTTATTCCATGCAGTTACATATTCAACTTCAATGTTATTTATAAGTAAATCGTCTAAAATTTTGGTACTAGAATATTTATGTATTATAGGATTGTTGTTTTTTGATATGAAAATCTCATTATGATCAGAAAATTTTTGAACTTTCCCAACACTGATATCACAACCTTCACGAGAAATTGCGTTATATAATAATTCAATACAGTCAGGAGAAATCAAGTCGTCACTGTCAAGAAAGTAGATAAACTCTCCGGAAGCAGCTTTTACTCCGGAATTTCTTGCAGCAGATAAGCCCTTATTTTTTTGATGAATGACTTTTACTTTTTTTGATTTTTTTGCATACTTGTCACAGATCAAAGGGCACTTGTCAGGACTTCCGTCATCAACAAGAATGACTTCAATATTTTTGTATGTCTGCGCAAGTACAGAATCGATACAATGCGGAAGAAATTCTTCAACTTTATAAACAGGAATAATAATGCTTATTAACGGCTTGCTGTTTTTCATTTTGTCTTTCTCCTAAAAAAGTCATAACCAGTTTCCCGGATTTTATCTGAATAGTTTTTCTGTGCTATCTATCATCAGCTGTTTTGCTTTTTGTGTAACTTCAAAAATATAATCAACGGCACTATCAAGAATCGGTTTGTTACTGATAAATTCATTGTAATACTTTTTATTACTCCACAATTCATGAATCTGATTTGAAAAATCTTCTTCACTCATGGCAGCAAGATTCAAAATGGCTTTAGGATTAATAACCTGAGGTTCAGGATTTTCGCATCCCCAGTAAAGCGGAATACAACCTGCGTCAATGGACTGGAATAATTTTTCTGTGACATAACCTGGAGTGTTTGTATTTTCAGGACAGATGTTGAACATAAAAGATTCAAGATATCTGATTTTATTGTCATCATATTTTTTTATAAGGTCATCATCATTATGGTTAAAGGCACCTGCACAATTGACTTTTGTACCTGAATTTTTTTCCGCAAGATCCATGATTTTTGTACGGATGCCGTTTATATCATGGCGTGCGATGAGGGCTGCAAAATTTTTAGGATTATGTTCTCTGGAATTTAAACTGTCAATGCGCTGTTTAATCTGATCTTTTGTCTGACAGCCTTCAAAATAATATAAAATCCATAGTGGGAATCTTACGTATTTAGGATGGTCAATGTAGTCAAATCCAAAACTTGCATCAAAAATTCCAATCAGATTGTCTTTAAAATCTGTATGATTGTTCTGAACATCTTCGCCAGTCCAGAAAATTCTAACCTGATTTTTGGGAGCCTTACCAGAAGGACGTTTTGCAAAAGTAGAATAAAAAAGAATGTCAGGTTTATATGAAGAAACAACAGTTCTTTTTTCGTGATCAGGCAAAAAAGTTTTTAAGTAAAAGCCATTAAAATATTCAGGTGATGCAGCCCAAAAGCCTTTATAATTAATTCTGATTAAATCTGGATTAAGCTTTGCAGACTTTTTATCTTCCTTGTACTGAGCAGAGGTAACAAATTGAATTGAGTGTTTTATTTCTTTAGCTTTACTGATGATGGATTTTATCATTTGTTTAATTCATCCTATTCTGTCTTGCAGGAAATATATTTATTGATTTTAAAAATTCGTTCAATCTGAAATAAGATAAAAAAGACCAGTAACTTACAGAACTTTACAGTGCAAATTTTTATCGATCTGCTTTTGTTTAACTGTTCAGAGCAAAGCAGCATTTTTGAATAATATTTGAATACCAGAATTTTTTTCAGGACGGCGATTCTGCTGTTCTGAATGCCATCAAGCAGTTTAAGATATAAATATAATTTATCTTTTGCAGCCGGAAGAAGTTCTGGAATGACAGCCTGTCTTGCCTGTGCAGCTTTAATTATTCCTTTAGAGTTATATGCTTTTTTTAAGCCAGAAAATAAAATTTCACAATAAATGGAAGAAAGCAGTGTTATGTTCTGTACTGAAAATACATTGTTGTTTTTTAAAAGTTCAACATATTTTGTGAATAATTTCTTATGAGCATAAAAAAAAGATTCATGATAAGAATTGGAAAGTCCTAAATCCGATTCATGACCTCGCAAAATATAAGTACATACAGGAATAACACTTATAGAAGAAATTCCTGCAAGATAATCTGCGTTGAATAAAGCATCTTCTGCAATCTGTGTTTTTTCGTCAAATCTTATGCTGTGTTTTTTTATTATAGAATTTTTAAAAAATTTGTTTCCAGGTTCCCATAAAAAACAATGGGACTGCAGAATACCAAAGGAATTCCAGAAATCCTGAATCTGATTGATTACATCAGGAGATTTGCATTCCCGTAAAACTTTTCCGTCAAAAGTGGTATGAGAAATACCTGTAATTACAAGGTCGTAATCGTTTGATTTAACTTCGTTTGCAAAAACTTCAAGATAATCCTTTGTGATAGTGTCATCGCTGTCAACAAAACAGATGTAGTCGCCGCTGGCTTTTTCAAGACCAAAGTTTCTGGCAGAACTTACTCCGCCGTTAGGTTTTGAAAATACTTTGATTTTTTTACTGGCCTTTGCAAGATCCTGGCAGACTTTCAGACTGTTGTCTTTTGAACCGTCATCAACGAGGATTAATTCAAAATTTGTATAAGTCTGTGCAAGAATGCTTTCGACTGTTTTTTGAACAAGAGTTTCTCTATTGTAAACAGGAACGATTATTGAGATTAATTTATTCATCGTTATTTGATTACAAGTTTTGCAAGTTTAGTAAAAACAGGAGGAACCAGTAATTTTATGAAATCTTTTACAGCCTGTTTTACAGAAGCAGGCGGGTATAAATTGTTCTTTCGTTTAATTTCTATGATTTCTTTTTCAGAAGCATCACTGCCGCCAACGCCGCCAAGTTCAAAATATACAGAAGGATTGCCTTCGACTAAAAAGTTATCATTTTTATAAAGAGCCTTCAGTTCAAAATCATAGTCAGAGGCAAATCTGTATTTTTCATCATATAAACCGAATTTGTCGTGAAGTTCCCTTTTGTAGAATAAGCCCTGGTGAGACATGGAACCGTGTTCAAGAAATGCCGGATAACGTACTTCTGTGCAATAAATGGTGCTGTTATTTACAGGTGTAAGTCCTGCTAAAAGAAAATCTGCTTTTTTAGAACTTAATTTTGCAATGACAGGTGCCAGTGCATCCGGATAATAATAATCGCCGGAATTCAACATATGCAGATAGGTGCCGCTTGCCATTTTTATGCCTTTGTTCATGGCGTTATAAATTCCACCGTCTTTTTCAGAAACCCATTTAGTAATCTTAAGAGGAAGCTTTTTGCGGGACTCAAAATCCTTGATTATATTGACGCTTTCGTCTGAACTTCCGCCGTCAATGATAAGATATTCAACATCCTTTTTTTTGACGTCAGTCTGGGTAAGAACTGAATTAATTGTCTTTTTAAGACCTTCTGCGTTGTTGTAGTTGATTGTAATGATTGTTAATAAAGGTGCACTAGCCATAATATTATATTATAGAAGAAAAATGTCATGTTGTATAGTTAGGGGGAAGGGAATAACTGCAGTTGCTTGGCTAGAATCAGTACATAGATTTTTAGCATACATTATGGTATACTAAAGTAAACAAAGATAGATTTTATAATTGAAGAGTCCGATGTCACTTTTGCATTGGATAATTTGATTGTTTGAATATAGGAGCATTGTTGATATATGAAAATAGTAGGTGTAATTCCAGCAAGATATGAATCAACTCGTATGCCGGGTAAACCATTAGCAGATATTTGTGGAAAGCCAATGATATGGTGGGTTTATCAACAGGCTGTAAAATGTGAAAAATTATGTGAGGTCGTTGTTGCTGGTGATGATATCCGAATTGAACAAGCGTGTAATGATTTTGGAATGAAATTTGTTATGACTTCTAAAGCCCATGATACTCCAACTTCCAGATTATATGAAGTAACTCAGAAAATTGATGCAGATTTATATCTTTTGATAATGGGTGATGAGCCATTAGTTAATGAAAAAGCTTTTAATCTTGTTATACCAAAAGATTTTGAATCAGGGAATTATGTTGGTGCTTTGACAAATGTCCTTATCAGCCCAACTGAAGTAATCGATTATAGTAATCAAAAAGTGGTTACTAATGCCTTGCGTCAGACTTTATTGATTTCACGAAGCCCAATTCCATACCCAAAAGGAACATTGGATTTTCAATATGAAAAAGTAACTGGTATTCAAATTTTTTCAAAAATTGCTTTAGATTTCTTTAATAAAACTCCTAAATCTATTTTGGAAAAAGCTGAAGAAAATGATTTAATGCGGTTTGTTGAAAATGGTATACCTGTAATAATGACTGTTTCTCCATATAAAACGGTCTCAGTTGATACTGTGAAAGATTTGGAATATGTGAGAAAATTTATTGAGGAAAATTATGCAGGTTAGTGAAAAGAAAATAAATTTGCTTGATTGCACATTACGAGATGGTGGATATATTAATGAATGGAAGTGGGGATTCGATGCTGCAAAAGAAATAATTAATACACTTTCAAAATCAGGCGTTGATGTCATAGAGGTAGGATTTCTACGCAATATAACTGATTATGATGAAAATGTTACGGTTAGCTCGAATATTGAGGATTTAAATAAATTATTGCCAGTTGCTAATTATAATACGACGTATTGTGCAATGGCCATGAGAAGTAATTATGATATTCAGAAATTAGCTGATTACTCTGGGAGAGGTATTGAGTTAATACGTGTTACCTTTCATGATTACGATATAGAGGAAGGTCTTGATTTTGCAAGGCAGGTTCAAAAAAAAGGATATAAGGTTAGTATAAACCCTATAAACATTATGGGATACTCCGACGAGGAAATATTGAAACTTGTTAAGAGAGTAAATGATATTAATCCATATCAATTCTCAATTGTTGATACATTTGGAAGTATGAAAAAAAAGGATATGGAACGAATTGTTGGTATAGTCGATAACAATCTTAGCAGTCTGATTCGATTAGGACTTCATTTACATGAAAATCTATCATTAAGTTTCATGATTGCACAGTTATTTATTGATATGCATCTAAAAAGAAACATAACAGTTGATGGTAGTTTAATGGGAATGGGTAGAATTCCAGGAAACCTCCCATTGGAATTGATATCTGATTATGTAAATGATAATTATGGTTCATCGTATGATATTGATTATATGATGGATATGATTCAAAGTTATATTCTTCCAATCAAAGGTGAAATTTCATGGGGGTATACACCGGCATATTTTTTATCAGCAAAATATAATCTTCATAGAAATTATGCAGAATATTATCTGAATAAGGGTGATATAACAAATAGAGATGTTAATTTCATTCTTTCAAGAATATCAAAAGATAAAACAACTGTGTTTGACAGTAATTATGCAGAAGAATGTTATTTAGCTTACAAAAAGAATAGAATAGAAGATACTGAAAGCAGGGCTAAGTTATATAATCAGTTAAAAGACAGATTGATTTTAATTTTATCACCTGGTGCTTCATTAAAGACACACAATAAGGAAATCTGTGAGTTTATTGAAAAAACAAATCCTATTATTATTTCAGTAAATTTTAGTACAGAATTGTATAAGCAGAATTATGTTTTTATCGGAAACAATAAGCGTTTGGAACAGCTTAATAATTGTGCATATCCTATGATTGCAACTTCAAATTTGGTGTTTAATGAAAAATACGCTTTTTATTTAGATTACAATTCATTATGTAGTAATTTCTTGTCAGAGTCGAATAGTCTGGTGATGTTATTAAAACTTATGAAGGATTTGCAGTTTACAAAAGTATTTGTTGCCGGAGCAGATGGATATTCATCTGAAGGTGATAATTATTTTCAAACGAATCTTAGAAAGATACATAAAGATGATATTTCATATAATAAACTTGTTAAAAATGCTATCGAAAAATTAAATATGGATGTACGTTTTATAACTCCATCTGCATATTCGAATTAAAAAAGGTTGACATATATGGGTGTGAAACTTGTAATAATTGATGTTGATGGTACATTGACCGATGGAAGTGTTTATTATGATGAACATGGAAATGAATTAAAAAAATTTAATACAAGAGATGCTGCTGGTTTTTTCGTTGCAAAAGAGTTAGGTATTAAAATAATGATACTTACTGGTAGAGCTTGCAAAGCAACGGAAAGACGAATGTCGGAAATGAAAGTTGATTATATTTTTCAGAATGTAAAAGATAAGAAGTCTTTTCTCATAGATTTTTTTAATACCAATAACATTCGCAAAGAAGATATAGCGTATATTGGAGATGACTTAAATGATTTTCCTGGAATGAGATTGTCTGGTTGGGTTGGGTGTCCGGCAGATAGTTGTGATGAAGTCAAATTAATTGCGAATTATGTAAGTTTTTTTAATGGTGGGTGTGGTGCAGTCAGAGATATAATTCAGGTAATGGTTGGATCTGATTGTTGGAATGAGGCTGTTGAAAAAATTTATTATGCTGGCATTTAATTTAGTAAGGTTATAAAAAGATGAATATAAAGCAAGTTATAAAATTATTTATTCCTCCAGTATTTCCTCATGTATTAAAAAAAATTAAAAGCATAAAGCGTAAGGCGGATGAAACTTATATTTCTACAATAGGCTTAATTGAAAAGAAATCCGATACGATTTGTATTCTGGGTAATGGACCATCTTTGGTTGAGAGCTGTAAAAAGTATAAGGATTTTATTGTTAAACATGATGTTATCGGTGTTAATCTTTTATGCGTAGCTGATATTTATACAGAAATGAAACCTTCTATCTATGTTCTTGCTGATCCTATTTTTTTTGGTTTAGGCGAACATGGAATTGAAAATGAAAAATATAAGAAATTTGTAGACGCATTTTTTAGTAAAACTTCGTGGAATATAACGGTTGTAATCCCTGATTATGCTGCAGAAACAGAAGTTTGTTCTATGCTTAAGCAGAATGATTTATTCAACGTACGTTTTTATAATACAAAAAACTTACCGTCGGATGAAAATATATTTGATCAATACAATAAAAATCTTTCAACACCTCCCGCTCGTAATGTTTTAAATTTGTCTTTGTATCTTTCAATTTTCTTAAAGTATAAAGAGGTTTATGTATTTGGTGCAGAAAACAGTTTTATGGAAGATATTCATGTAGATCAGGATGATAACCGGTTGTATTTTACTTACAGGCATTTTTATGATAAAGCAGAAAGAGAATATCTTTATTATGATAATGATCATCCGGAACGTGGCACAACAAAATTGTATGAATTTTTAAGTGAACATTCTAAAACTATGAAGTTGTATTGGGATTTGCTGGAATATTCAAACTATAATAATGTTAAAATATATAATGCTAGTGAATATTCGTTAATAGATGCATTTGAAAGGAAGAAGCCTGAATGAAAAAAAATATTATTTATCGACTCCTTAGAAAAATTTATCATATTCTTCAGAAAATACTTACTCCTTTTAAGTATATAAAAAAAGACCTTGATGCTGATAAAATTACATATTTTCCAAAAATTATTCAGTTCCCGATTACATACAAGTGTAACTTTGATTGTGTAATGTGTGGAATGAAGAATTTAATCCATAAAGATGATTTTAGTTCAAATGATATAAGACAGATTTTACAGGATAAAGCATTTTCGAAAATTGAAGGTGTTGGTCTTAATGGTGGAGAACCGTTTTTAAAAAATGATTTAATTGAATGTGTAGATGTTTTGATAGAATGTCTTCCAAAGTTGTCTTATTTAAATATTATCAGCAATGGTTATTTTACAGATAAAATTATAACTATTCTTCCAGAAATTAAATCAAGATGTAAAGTTCATAATGTTTTTCTGGATTTAACATTGTCTTTGGATGCTGTTGGTGAATTGCAGGACTTCCATCGTGGAAAGAAAAATTCATTCGTTAATTTAGTGAATACAGTTGAAAAACTAATACAATCGCCTTGTGATTATTATGATAAAATTGCTTTTAACTGTACTATAACAAGATATAACATATTTAATATTTGCGAAGTTGAAAATTTTGCTGATAAATATGGAATTCATGTTGATTATGATGTTGCTGCTCCAAATATAAGAATTGATAATGAATCACGAATTGATGATTTTTATGTATTCAATGATCCGTTAGCAAAGCAGATGGCAATTGAATTTTTCTATAAATTGTTTAGAACAACAAATAATAAAAAATATTTTGCATTGTACTTATTCCTTAAGGAAAAAAAGAGATATTCTAAATGTCCTTGTAGATCTAATGAATGGATTACTATTACTCCTGATTCAAATATAAGTTTTTGTGCTTCTCATTCAAAGTTGCTTGGTTCTGCAAAAGAAAAATCAGCTTATAAATTAATTAAAGAAAACAAAAAGTATTTGAAATGTATAAGAAAAAATTGCAGTTCCTGTTCAACATATATAAGTGATTTAAATTATAAGGGTTCATATTTGCTCTATAAAGAAAATATGAAAGAAAGGTTCTAATTATGGTAGTTTCAATCATTGGTTGGTACGGCACAGAAACTCAGGGTGACATTGCAATTTTAGATGGAATTCTTTCAATTCTGTCTGAAGTTGATTCGTCAATAAGCGTGAAACTTGGAAGTCTTTATGATTTTTATTCAGAGCGCACTTTATTATTGAATAGAGATATTTTCAAATATAATAGTTCCAATGTCGATGTCGAAATTTTTGATGTTAAAGATCCTAAAAAACGACTTCAGGCTGTTAAAAAATCTGATTTACTTTTAATCGGTGGCGGACCTCTTGATAATATTGGGGAGATGGTTCTGCTTGAAAAATGTTTCAAAATAGCTAAGAATTATAATGTTAAGACAATGGTTTGCGGCTGTGGAATTGATGTCCTTACTGAACCAGGAATTATAAATTCACTTGCTAATATTCTGGACAGAACAGATCTTATTGTTTTACGTAATGAAAAATCAAAACAGAAAATGCAGGATTTGTTTTCGTTAAATAAGGAAATATATGTTTTAAATGATCCTGCAGTTTTATCAATTAATAATTTTCTCAGGTTGAATAAAGATTGTAAAAAAAATAATTCGATATCTGTCAATTTGAGGGAATATACTATTGAAGAATATGTTAAACCTGTTTTTTACGGGATATCAGATTACGCAGAATTCATAAATACTCTTTCTGAAAAGTTTGATACTGTTAATTTAATTCCTATGCATACTTTTTTTATTGGCGGTGATGACAGACAGTACTTAATTGATTTAGCCAATAATTGTAAAAATGTAAAGGTTATTCAAAAACCGCAATCTCTGTATGAATTATACAATATGTATCAGACTGCAGCTGGTTGTGTAGGCATGCGATATCATTCAGTCGTTATGCAGACTATTTTGAACGGCAATAATATTATTTTTGATTATACGGATGAAAAGACTGGAAAGATTGCAGACTTCTTAAGAAATAATCAGATTGAGAACTTTTATTCCGATCGCATATGTCATCTACAGAATTCTCAAAAATTAGAATTGAATAGTTTTGTTAACAGATTGATAAAAGCAGATGAAACTGTTCTTCCTAAAAAAATTGATGATAACAAAAAACAATACGTTGAATTAATAAAAAAACTTTTTAATTAATTTCAAAGGAATTAGGTTCTATGGGAAAATTAAAAAATATCATTAAAAAAACAGCTTTATATAAATTATACCGTAAAATTCATACATTTCTTTTTGATAATCCTACAGAACTTGGTACAATTTATATGCTTCATCGCGTTGATACAAAGGATGAACAAAAACTTTCTGCAAATGAAAATATGAAAGTTAGCCCTGAACTCCTTGAAGCATTTATTAACCGATTGAAAGAGCAGGGTGTAAAAATTATTCCATTAGGATTATTACCGGAATTTCTCAAGAAAAATAAAAAAGACAGGTTTGCTGTTTTTACAATGGATGATGGCTATAAAGATAATTTTACAAAGGCCTTTCCTGTTTTTAAAAAAGAGAATATACCTTTTACAATATTTTTAACTACCAGTTTTCCGGATTATAAAGCAAATTTGTGGTGGTATGAATTAGAAGATTTACTTCTTAAAAATGATTGCATAAAGCTGGCAAATGGTAATGAGTATTTGGCTCAAACTAAAGAAGAAAAAGAAAAAGCTTTCTTAGATATTCGCGAAGAAATATTGAAGTTAGATCAATTAAGATTATCTGATGAGTTGAACCGATTGTTTTCAAATTATAAAATTGACTGGACTTCGCAATGTAAAAATCTTTGTATGTCATGGGATGACGTCAATTCAATTATAAAGGATGAATTAGTTACTATTGGCGGACATACTGAACATCATTACAATTTGAAACAGCTGCCTGTATCAGAAGATGTAAGGCATGAGGTTATGGCCGGATGTGAAATTTATCAGGAAAAAACAGGTTTATTTCCGGATGTATTTGCATATCCGTTTGGATCTCCTGAAGAATGTGCTCAGAGAGAATTTTCTGTTCTTGCATCAATGCCATTTAAACTTGCAGTACAGGCCTGGGGTGGAGCAGTGAGAAAAAAGAATATTAAAAATATGTATTCTTTACCACGTGAATTTCTGTCAGAAGATTATATCAAAAAATATCTGGAAAGTAGATAAATGAAAATACTTCTATTAAATTATATAGATGCTGGCGGTGGAGCAGCCATTGCAGCTTATCGTTTAACAAAAGCTCTTAATGAAAATGGAATCGAAGCAACTTTGGGAGTTGTTGAAAAAAAGACTTCGGATAACTTTGTTGTTCAAATTCCAGCTAAAAAGATTTCTTTTGTTCATAAAGTATGTTCAAAACTATTAAAGATATTTAATAAAATACAGAATATACTGCATATTAAAAAACAGGAATTTAAAACTACTAACAAAATCCTTCATTCTACAAATCTAAAATCAAAAATCGATGTAAACTGGATTAATGATTCTGATTATGATTTAGTAAATTTACATTGGGTTAATAATGATATGATATCAATAAAGGATATTGCAAAAATTAAAAAGCCCATTGTCTGGACAATGCATGACAGCTGGCCTTGCTGCGGTGCTGAACATCATCCTAATATTCTTGAAAATGATACAAGGTTTAAGGAAGGGTATACAAACGAAAATAGACCTGTGTCTACTTCGGGCCGTGATATCTGTAAGATTGTGTATGACCAGAAAAAGAAATATCTGACTGATAAAAATATTACTTTTATTGCACCAAGTAACTGGGAACATGATATTCTAAAATCAAGTGATCTTTTTTCGGATAATCAATGTCATGTTATTCCTAATATTCTTCCTGAAAATGAATTTTATGTTAAAGACAAAACTGCTTTGAGAAAAGCACTGAATATACCGTTAAACAAAAAAGTAATCGGATTTGGTGCTGCCGGGCAACTGGATGATCCGAACAGTATGAAAGGGTCTTATTATGTAATAGAAGCCCTTAAAAAAATTAAAAATCCTGAAAAATATTTTCTTATGATCTTAGGACCAGCAGATCCAAAATTTACAGATTATTTGAGTATTCCGTTTTTTAATTCAGGTTTTATTAACAATTCTCAGATTTTCAGTTGTCTTTATAATGTCTGTGATGTAGTAATTAATCCGTCTTTGATTGAAAACCTTCCTACAATGTGTCTTGAATCTGTTTTCTGCCAGATTCCTGTTGTTGCATTTGATGTAGGCGGAACAAGTGATATCGTTAAACATAAATCAAACGGTTATCTTGCAAAACCTTATGAAGTAGATGACCTGCTTGAAGGTATCTATTACTGCTTAAAAAATAAAGAAAAATTATCAGAAAACTGCAGACAGGTTAAAAAAGACTTTTCAAATAAAAAGGTTATTGAAAAACATATTGAGGTTTATAAATCGGTTATTACACACTAAAATGTCCAACCCTTTAGTGATAGATACCTGACTTAATAAAATTATTTAGCAAAAAACTAACTCAATTTTACAAGTTTAGGAATAACACTTGTTGTTGATCCTCGTCTAACATCGCGGATTGTTAATGTATCGGTAACATTAATCATACAGCATTCATTAGGAGCATCAACATGAAAGCTTCCATCACTAAGATCGCTTACAAAATCTGCATAGAAGATATATTTCCCCGGAGCCAGCAATCCGTTAGGAAGTGTAAATTCAAATGTATGTTTGCCAACCGGGAGATTAGAAAGTATGTCTTTTTCTGATTCGTTTGAGTCAAATATGACTATACTTTCCCCTGTTGAGCTTTTAAGTGCAAAATATCCGTAAAGTCCTGGAACTGGTTTTCGTGATTCGTAAACCATTCTGATTTTGATAGGCTTTTGAGTTTCGAATACATCAGGTTCCTGGTCGTTTTCGTCATAGGTATGAACACTCAGCATCTGGAACGGCTTGGATTCATCCGGTGTAAATTCTTTGTAAGAAGTTGTTGCAGTTCCTACATCTCTTGTAAGGTAAGTATCAATTGCTCCGTCAAGATCGCCGTTAAAAAGAACAGAACCTTTCTGCAATACAATTCCTTTGTTACAAAGATTTTTTACTGCGTTCATCTGATGGCTTACAAACAAAACAGTGCGTCCCTGTCCGGTACTCAATTCATTCATTTTACCTAATGCTTTTTTCTGGAATGCAGCATCTCCTACGGCAAGAACTTCGTCTGCAATAAGGATTTCGCTGTCAAGATGAGCTGCTACTGCAAATGCAAGGCGGACATACATACCGCTTGAATATCGTTTTACAGGTGTATCAATGTGTTTTTCGATTTCACTGAATGCGATGATTTCGTCGATTTTACGGTCAACTTCTTTTCTCTTCATTCCAAGAATTGCACCGTTGAGGTAAATGTTTTCACGGCCTGTAAGTTCACCATGGAATCCTGTTCCAACTTCAAGAAGGCTTGCAACGCGTCCTTTTATCTTTACGCTGCCTTCTGTAGGTGCTGTGATTCGGCTTAAAACTTTAAGGAGTGTAGATTTCCCGGCACCGTTTTTTCCGATGATTCCGACTCTGTCACCTTCCTTGATTTCAAAGTTGAGGTCTTTAAGTGCCCAGAATCCGTCTGCGTTGCCGTCAAAATTGTGACTGCCTATCTTTCCGTGTGGATCTTCTTTTCCCCGTTTAATTGCTAACCATGTCTGGATATCACGGAATAATGTTCCATTGTTGATAACGCCAAGCTGGTAGTATTTAGAAAGATGTTCTGCTTTGATTACGGTATTTGACATGCCTTTGATTACCTCGCCGTTTATTATAGGTTATAAAGGGCAGAGTGTGCAAGTCATGTTCAATTCACAAATATTTCCTTCCTGCTTTCTTTTTCTTGACTGAACTGACAATCCGTGTCAAAAGGTGAACAAGTTCTTCGCTTTGATCATGCAGCGGCCCGAATGTCTTTTGTTCGATGTAGCCTGTTTCATACAGCAGTTCAAGCCAGTACTGGGTCTGCGAGGCCTGGTTAAGGGCTTGTTCAAAACTGGCTCCAAAACTTTCGCTTGACTGTTCCCGTATTGCATCGTGAATATTTGCACCGATAGCTGTTCCGCTTTTTAATATCTGTCTTGAAATTATGAATTCCCTCTGATTTGTAATCAGGTATTTGTAAAGGCCGATGATGCATACTGCAAAGTTTTTTGCCTTGTCTACTATGATACTTTTGCCCATGATTCCTCCGTTTTGTCTGTCATATATACATTCTTTTTATTGAAAAAAATTACCTGATTTTTTTAGAAAAAGACGGAATTTTTTCTTCCTGCTATTGACACAAACAGTTTATTTCTGTTATAGTATTAACACGTTCGAAAGAACTGATGCTCGTTTAGCTCAGCTGGTAGAGCAATGGACTGTTAATCCATGTGTCGCTGGTTCAAAACCAGCAACGGGCGCAAATAAAAGGCTACTGATTATTCGGTAGCCTTTTTTGTTTTTAAATTGAATTTCCTTCTGTCCTCTTGAAAAATCTGTCAAAATAATTTTCCTGAATTTGTGAAAATAAATTTGACTTTAAAGCGATTCCCTCCTATATTTTAATCATGAAAAACAAACTCAAAGAATTGCGTGAAAAGCGCGGGTTGTCTCAGGCTGAAGTTGCTCAGGAAATTGGAATTTCCCGCCAGATGTATAATAAATATGAACGGGGGGACACTGAGCCTTCCTTAAGTTCGCTTAAAGCCCTGTGTACTTTGTATGCAGTACCTTATGAAGAATTGCTCGGATCATCACAGGTTATGACACAAAAATCTCAGGATGATGCAGCGGTTTATCACTTTGACGATTCTGCCGGAGAAGCTTTTGTTGCATCTCCTGCAGTTTCATGCAGCATCCCGGAATCTTCTCCCTTTGGAACAGAAAATTATTTTGCCCAGATTATGAGCCTGCTTCCAAAACTTCTGTTGTCCGAAAAATCCAGGCTGCTGACTGCGGTTGCCCAGAGCATGACAGAAGAAGTTGAAGTTCAGACCAAAACCAGAAAATCTCAGCCTCTGAAAGTTAATCAAAAGGATGTGCATTTCCCTACCGAGGAGGAGTATAGGCATGGAATGGAGAAACTGCAGGAATTCACAGAATCAATAGGGTTCAGCACTAAGGGTGTAAAGTGGACAAGGGAGGAAATGAATGAAAGATGATATCGTAAATAATAAATGCTTTTTAGATACAAATCTCCTTATATATGTCTGGGATAATTCTGAGCCAGATAAAAAGAATCTGATTAAATCTTTTCTTAATAGTATTAAGAAAAGCTCATGCCCAGTTATTTCGACTCAAACATTAGGTGAATTTTTTAATGTTGCAGTAAAAAAATTGGGATTAACAAAAGATCAGGGGTATGTCATATGTGAAGAATATTCAAAAATGTTCCCCGTATACGAAATCACCACCGAGAATGTCCTCCACGCCATGCAGCTTAGTAAAACAACTCAGTTCAGTTACTGGGACTCGCTGATTCTCGCAATGGCTATTGATACCGGCTGTACTGTTCTATATTCCGAAGATTTGAACAGCGGCCAGGAAATAGAGGGGCTCAAGATTGTGAATCCGTTTTATGCTTAAGATAAGAGGGTTTTATTAAAATCAGTCTGACTTATGACAGGGATGTGTTGTTATTTTCCTGATTTGATACTACAAATTTTATTTAAATCTGGTCATATAACTTTCTTTGGTTTTGCGGTAAATTAATAATACCAATAAAACTCAAAGAGGTATTATATGAAAAAGTCATCTGTCTATATTTTTGCATCTGTTTTGCTTGCTGTTGTTTTTTCCGGATGTGCAAAAAAAGAAGAACTTCAGATTTATTCAATTATTCATGAAGAAGAAACAAAGGCCCTTACAGACCTTTTTACACAAAAAACTGGAATCCCTGTTACTTTTTTGCGTGCTTCTACCGGTGAACTTGTAAACCGCGTAATTGCAGAAAAAGACAATCCTCAGGCTGATATCCTTTTAGGTGGTGCTACAAATTATCATATTCAGGCAGAAAAGGCAGGAGCTCTGGAATCTTATAAGTCTGCGCTTGCTGCAAATGTTCCAGATTATGCCCGTTCACAGAATGATACTTATACTGGATTCTGTGTTCTTACTCTGGGAATCGGAATCAACACCAGCCGCTTTGCAAAGAAATTTCCTGATCAGAAAATTCCGCAGGTCTGGGAAGATCTTGTGAATCCTGCCTTTAAAGGAGAAATCGTTCTTACAAATCCGGTTGCTTCTAGTACTGCCTATCTTTTTGTGCAGAACCAGCTGCAGCGTCTGGGATGGGATAAAGGCTGGGAATATCTTCTTTCCCTTTCTGAACTTGTAGGTCAGTTCCCGGATTCCGGCAGTGCGCCTGCAAAATTAATCGGAACTGGTGAATATGCGATTGGTGTTTCTTACCTTCATGCACTTGCAAAATACAAGTCTGACGGTTTTGATATTACTCTTGTTGCTCCACCTTCTTCGGTTGGGGACGTTGACTGTATTTCTATCATGAAGAATACAAAGCATCTTGATGCTGCAAAACAGTTCGTTGACTTCATGCTTTCTAAAGAGGCACAGGAATTGATGAGTTCAATTGATTTTACTGTTCCTGTTAATCCAGAGGCTGTTGCTGCTAATGGTTCAATTCCTCTTTCTCAGATTGATATGATTAAATACGACAGTGAACTTGCAACAAAACAGAAAGATGAAGTTCTTAAAAAATGGACATTAGAAGTTAAATAAAATATGAAATTCAAAAACGGCAAAAGCAGATCTTTATACTCGCTGTGGCTTTTAGTCCTTGTGCTTCTTGTAAGCCTTGTAGCTCTTCCTCTTTTACTTGTAGTTCTTTCTGCAGGTCCTAAGGATTATGCTGCTGTAGCTTCTTCGGCTGTATGGCGCAAGGCTATGCTTAATACGCTTATTGAATGCGTAAGCTCTTCTTTGCTTTCTGTCGTTATTGGTTTTATCTATGCTTTTGCAGTTGCCAGGGCGAACATTCCTTTTAAGAAATTCTTTAAGCTTGTTCCTCTTGTGCATCTGATTACTCCGCCTTTTGTCGGCGGTCTTGCGTTCATTCTTCTTGTCGGAAGGCAGGGTTTTATTACCCACCGCCTTCTGGGGCTGGATGTTTCGATTTACGGTTTCTGGGGACTTTTGCTTGCTCAGGTTCTGTGCTTTTTTCCGCTGGCGTATCTGATCTGTCTTCAGACTCTACAGGGAATTAATCCCAGTCTTGAAAAAGCTGCAAAAAGTATGGGGGCAGGGAAGCTTAAGATTTTCTTTACCGTAACGCTTCCGCTTTGTGCCACAGGAATTCTTTCTTCTTTTTTATTTATCGCAGTTTCTGTCTTAAGTGATTTTGGAAATCCGCTGATTGTTGCCGGCCGCTTCCGAGTTCTTGCTGTAGAAATTTATACTCAGCTTACAGGCTGGCTCAATGTTGGAACAAGTGCTGTGCTTGGAATTATTCTTGTGATTCCTTCTGTTGTGCTGTTTCTGCTCCAGAATCATCTTATGAAAAAATCCGGAACGAAACTTTCTACAATCGGCGGAAAATCTCTTTTTACTCAGACTCAGGATAATTCCTGCAGTCCTTTTGCTAATGCTGTTCTTTTTATTTTTGTGCTTATTATAAGCCTTGCCATTCTTGCCCAGTTCTTTGCAATTATTGCTGGTGCTTTTCAAAAGTTATGGGGAATCAACACTTCCTTTACAACTGAACATATCAAAACTGTTGCAGGCTATTTTACTGAACTTAAGAATTCCGTTGTCTTTGCGCTTATTGCTGCTGTTTTAAGTACATCTTTTGCTGTCCTTGCAGGTTATTTCGTCAACAGAACGAACCTTCCTCTTGGTAAGACTATTGATATCCTTTCTCAGCTGCCAAGTGCAATCCCTGGATCTTTGCTTGGTCTTGCAATTTCTGTTGCTGCAAATAAATTGAATTTTAAGGTTTCTTCCATATTAATTGTAATTGCAATGGCTGTTGCATTTTTGCCTTTTGCTTATAAAGTTGTTTCTGCTGCTTTTTCCCAGATCAGTACTACTCTTGATGACGGAGCTCGTTCTTTAGGCGCTTCACCGCTTTATCTTCTTGGTACTGTTCTTGTTCCTGTTGCAGGCG
The DNA here is from genome assembly GCA_024402475.1 of Treponema sp. Taxonomy (GTDB): domain Bacteria; phylum Spirochaetota; class Spirochaetia; order Treponematales; family Treponemataceae; genus Treponema_D. The sequence goes on from JAKSTQ010000003.1 coordinate 112,417, forward strand.
GCGGAATTTTTTCCGGTTTTATTTATGCCTTTATCCGGGGCGCCGGAACTTTGAGCGCTGTAATTTTTCTTGTTTCGTTTAAAACTCCCCTTGCTTCTGTACGTATCTTAAATCTTGCAGAAGAAGGTTTCTGGGGAAAGTCCGCAGCTCTTGCCCTTACGCTGACACTGATCACTTTTATGATTCTTGGTCTTGGAATAATCCTAATGAAAATTATCAGGAGAATATTATGGAAACCGCGTTATCTTTAGAAAATATTTCTTTTTCCTATGGCAGTTCTACTGTTCCTGTTATTGATAATTTTTCTCTCGAAGTCGAAAAAGGCAGTTTTACAACTTTGCTTGGTTCAAGCGGCTGCGGAAAGACAACTTTACTGCGCCTTATTTCCGGCTTTCTTGAACCTTCTAAAGGCGTAATCCGCATTGACGGCAAAGCTGTAAATTCAATTTCTCCCGAAAACCGTAAGATTGCAATGGTGTTTCAGGATTACGCACTTTTCCCTCACATGACTGTTGGACAGAATATGCGTTATGGTATCAAAATCAAAAATTCAAAACTTGCCGCTTCTGAACGAAAATCAAAACAGCAGATCGAAGACCTTATTTCCCAAACTGTAAAAATTCTGGACCTTTCAAAACTTATTGACCGCTTTCCGGGTGAACTTTCCGGCGGTCAGCAGCAGCGTGTTGCACTGGGCCGTGCTCTTGTTCTTGAACCTCAGATTCTTTTAATGGATGAACCTTTATCAAGCCTTGATACAAACTTGCGTAAATCCGTAAGGGCAGAATTAAAGGAAATCCAGCAGAGGCTTAAAATTACTACGATCTATGTAACTCACGACCAGGAAGAAGCTCTTTCTCTTTCTGATAAAATTGCAGTTTTGAACGAAGGTAAACTCCTTCAGTATGGAACAAGCCGCCAGGTTTATTTTGCTCCCCAGGACCGCTTCACTGCGGAATTTGCAGGCAGCGCCAACTTCATTCAGCAGGATAATCAGACTTTTATGATCCGCCCGGAATGGATTGTTCTTCACCATAATCCTGCCCAAAACCATGATGCTGCAAAGCCCCTTATCCCGGGAACTGTTACTGCCTGTGAATTTCTTGGAAGTCATGTCCGTTATAGCGTTCAGACTGAATACGGAATTCTTTACGCAGATTCCAGTTCAGCTTACTTAGAAGACTTGCGCAGCGGAACTTCGGTTTTCCTTGAATTTATGCATAAAAAGCGAATGTAATAAAAATTTCTGTTATAAAACAAAAATAATTGTATCCATTATTCATTATGAGTGTTATAATTTATAGTGAAAGGAGTAAAAAATGAAAAAGATTATCATGATTTTGGCAGCAGCTCTTTTGACTGCTGGTGCATTCGCTCAGACAGGCTGGTACGGATACAGTGACAAAGACGGCAATAACGGTTCAAGTACTGTTAAAGTTGTTGAAGCAAACGGTGGAGCTACTATGACTGGTACTGTTACAACAAAATACCAGTACGGTTTTGCTGGAATGGGAATCGATGCTGATCCTGCTTACAAAACAGCAAGAGGTATCCGCCTTACAGTAAAAGGTGACGGAAAACTTTACAACGTTCGCGTAGAAACAACAGACCGCCCTGACTACTGTTTCCATGAATTCACATTCAAGGCACCTGCTAACGCTACAACAATTGAAATTCCATATTCTAAACTTTTCCAGGAAGAATGGGGAAAACAGAAAGCATTCGATCCTGCAAAAATCAGAGGAATTTCATTCCAGACAGTTGGTCAGCCAATTGCAAGTTTCAACCTTACTTGTGTAAAAGTTGAACCACTTAAGTAAGTCGTAAATCGTCTTATTTATAGAAGAATTTATTAAATAAATTCGTTCAAAGAAGCCTTAAGATATTGACCTTAAGGCTTCTTTTTGTTAGTATACATTCTACATAAATATGCTTGAAAGTATTATCCCCGTTAAACAATACCAGGCATTGAATTGCAAATTATAGTGTATAGAGGTTTTTTATGTACGCACTTGTTGAATATAAGGGAAAACAGTACAAAGCTGAAAAAGGTGCCCTTCTTCAGGTTGACAAACTTGATGCAGAAAAAGGCGCTAAAATCGACATCGATTCAGTTCTTCTTGTAAGTGATGGTGACAAAGTTAGCGTTGGTGCTCCTTACGTATCTGGCGCAAAAGTAAAAGTTGTAGTTGAAGATTCTTTCAAAGACAAAAAAGTTCTCGTATTTAAATACAAGAGCAAGAAAGACTACCACCGCTTTATCGGTCACAGACAGCAGTACACAAACGTACGCGTTGAAGAAATCGTACTTTAATGACCTGCGTAACGCTTGTTAAATCCAGAACCGGTCATAATCTTAGCTTTAAGGCAGAAGGTCATGCAGGTTTTGGAATCAAGGGCGAAGACATTGTCTGCAGTGCAGTTTCGACTTTATGCAGGACTGCACTTGAAGTCCTTGATTCTTCAAGCGGAATTAAATTGGAAACAGATGTTTCCCGCCGTGGATTCATTTCTTTTGCAGCGGGAATAGATAAAGCTGATGCACTTTTAGTACAGAAGCTTACAACGATCGGAGAGGTTCTTGAAAAAGGCTTTATGATGATTCAGGAACAGTATCCGGATAACTTGAGATTTGAACTGATCTTGGAGGATTAATATGGGAAGAACTAGAGGCGGTAGCGGTGCTAAAAACGGCCGTGATTCTAATCCAAAACACCTTGGTGTTAAAAAGTTTGCTGGTGAATTTGTAACTGCAGGTTCAATCATCGTAAAACAGCGCGGAACACACTTCCACCCAGGTGATAACACAGGAAGAGCTGGAGACGACAGTATCTTTGCAACAGCAGATGGTAACGTTGTATTCGGTGAACGCAAAAACAGAAAAATCATTTCTGTTACACCTGTAGCAAAATAAGTAAAACACTTATTGGATTTGAATACCCGGACTCGTATGATTTCCGGGTATTTTTTTTAATTGGAGGTTCACAATGATTGGATTTGCAGATGAAGCACTTATTGAAATCTCAAGCGGGAAAGGCGGCAACGGCTGTATTTCTTTCAGACGCGAAAAATATGTACCTAACGGTGGTCCATCCGGTGGTGATGGTGGAGACGGCGGCGATGTTCTTTTTGTTGTAAAACGCAATCTTCGTACTCTCGCTAACCTTCGCTGGCATCCAATCATTCGTGCCAAAAATGGAGCTGACGGCCAGAGCTGGAATAAGTATGGCCGTAACGGTGACGATGCTGTGATTCCTGTTCCGCCTGGAACAACTATCCGCGACCCTGAAACAAATGAAATTATTCATGAGTTCACTTTTGAAGACGAAGAACCATACAAGATTCTTGTTGGCGGTAAAGGCGGCTGGGGCAACATGCATTTTAAGACTTCTACAAACCAGGCTCCACGTTATGCTCATCACGGTAAACCCGGCGAAACCCGTAAGCTCAAAGTTGAACTGAGTATCATGGCTGATGTTGGTCTTGTTGGATTCCCTAATGCAGGTAAATCAAGCCTTTTGACAGCTTTTACAAATGCTCGTCCAAAAATCGCTCCTTATCCATTCACAACAAAAATCCCTAACCTGGGTGTTTTGAATGCGGATAAAGACCGTGATATCATCATTGCTGATATTCCTGGAATTATCGAAGGTGCTAGCGAAGGTGCAGGACTTGGAATCCGCTTCTTAAAGCATATCAGCCGTACTAGCTGTCTTATTTTTATGATTGATACCAGTGATGAAAATTACCTTACTGCTTACGAAACTTTGTGTACTGAGCTTAAAGGTTTTTCTGAAACTCTTATTGATAAACCGCGTATTGTTCTCTGTAACAAAATCGATATAGAAGGAACAGAAGAACGCGTTAAAGAAATTGCAGATAAAATTCACCAGACAGAAAAGGACACTGTTGTTCTTGGAATTTCTGTTCTTGAAAATAAAGGCCTTGGTAATGCACGCAAGTCTATTATTGAACTTGTTGACCGCCTTGAAAACTGCGGCGAAGCAAAACTTACTCTTGGCAAAACTGATTCCCTGGAAACTTCGAGCTTTATGGCAGAAAGAGAAGGAATCGGTGACGAAGAAACTCAGTATCCTGGCAGCGCGCCTTCGGATCTGTAGTCTGAATTTTTATGGTACTGTCCTGCGGTAATCACAGATGAAGCTTGCAATTTTTGGTGGAACTTTTAATCCTGTTCATATTGCTCATTTGGCGCTTGCAGATGATGTCTGCAGGCAGTTTGGATATGACAGGATTTTGTTTACCCCGGCTTTTATTCCGCCTCATAAAATCATGGCGGACACTGTTGATGTCAGACATCGTATTGCAATGCTTGAAGCTGCTTTTGCCGGCGATGAACGCTTTGTAGTCAACACCTGCGAAATCGAAAGGGCAGGAACTTCTTATACTGTTGATACCGTAAAGTTCATCATCGAAAAATACGCTGATGTTCTTGAAGGCAAACCTGCACTTATAATGGGACAGGAAAACGCCGCTGAATTTGAAAAATGGAAGGATTACAGAACCATTGCTGCTTTGTGCGACATTATTGTTGCCAGGCGCACGGCTTCTTCCTATAAAGATAATACCGCTCACAAAAATGAGAATTACGGTTCCTATACAGGCGGCTTTGAAACTTCCGACTGGAAAAAGCATCTTTGCGAACTTGGAATAGATTTTATTGAACTTGCAAATCCTGTTCTTCCTGTATCTTCTACAGAAATCAGGAGTCGTGCAGCAAATTCCCAGGGCTTTAAATACCTTGTTCCAACCGGAGTTTTTGAGTATATTGTTAAAGAGAAGCTTTATGGATACCATGACTGATATTGATGAACTGACAGAAAGAATCAGAAAATATACTATGGCCTGTGTTACACAAAGCCGTTATGAACACAGCGTCCGTACTGCACAGACCTGCGTTAAATTATGTGAACTTTCTGGCGTTGATCCTAAAATGGGCTTTCTTGCTGGAATCTGTCATGATATGTGTAAATGTATGGATGCAGACGTTCTTAAGAATCTTGCAAAAAAAGACGGTCAGCCTTTTGCAGATATCGAAGAACGTAAACCCGGACTTTTACATGGAAGGGCAGCAGCAGTTATGATTCAGTCGGAATTTGGAATTACTGATCCTGACCTTATCGAAGCTGTTGCAAATCATACTTTTGGAAAACCGGGAATGTGTGACCTTGCCAAAATTCTTTTTGTTGCAGATAAAATTGAACCAGGCCGCGATCACATTACAAAAGAATATCTTAAGAAAATGTATAAACTTCCTCTTGATAAGATGGTATATACTGTTGTAAAAGAGAATGTTGACTATGTAGAAAAAAAGGGGAATAAAGTAAGTGATCAGACTTATGAACTTCTCCGTGATTTAGAGGAATCAGGTGCGCTTTAATCAAAAGAACAAAGGAATTGTATTTATTCTTCTTATTGTACTCATTGTTGTAGCAATGACGGTTGTTATTGCAGTGTCCCTTAAAGATGATCCGATTAACAGTCGCCGTCAGAGTGACCCTGTAATTAAAACTCTGGTTTTGATTGAAGACGAAGACAAGCAGCTTTTGTTTACGGACGTTCTTATTTACTATCCGGAAACTGCAAAAGGTGCTCTTGTTGGCGTGCCAGGATATACTGCTGATATTTACAGAACCCTTAACCGTATTGACCGTATTGATATGGTTTATAAGGAAAAAGGTCCTGAGGTTTATAAGGAAGCTGTTGGCCGTCTTTTAGGATTGACCGGAGAAACAGCAATTCCGTTTTATATTACTATTAAATTGAATGATTTCTGTGAGCTTACAGATCTTTTGAGTGGTTTTGAAGTTTTTGTTCCTGATCCGGTAGATGTTGTTTCGGATAACAGTGAACGATGGCTTTTGCCAAGTGGATCTGTAAACCTTGATGGAGATAAAATCCGTACATACGTTACTTATCAGATTCCTGATGAAAATGATGCGGCAGTCCAGGAACGCAGACAGAATGCGGTTATTGCATTCTTTACAAGTCTTAAGCGCTTCCGTCAGACTGTATTTACAAAAGAAAATTTTCCTTTGTATTCAAAAAGAATTTCCAGTAACGTAAAGGACAAAGACCTGTTTGAACTGCTCGATTTGATTTCGCAGGTTGATACGGAACGCTTTGAAACTTTTACTGTTTCTGGCGTAAAGCAGAAGACAGCTGACGAAAAAGAACTCCTTATGCCTTACCGTAACGGGGACTTTATTAAGGATGTTGTTAAAAAGGCTGCCAATTCAATTACTTCTCCAACAGGAAGTGCCAATTCCCGCAATTATGTTCTTGATATCCTGAACGGAACAGAAATTAAGGGACTTGCAAGAAATACCCGCATTCTTTTACAGCATGCCGGTTATGACATTCTTGATCATGGTAATGCAAAGGATATTCCGATTGCAAAGACTTATATCATTGACCATATTGGCAATAAGGAACAGGCTTTGAGTATCGGTTCTTTTATTCACTGTTATACCGTTGAACAGGAAGAGGCATCGGAAGACCAGAAGCAGGTCAGCAAAACTGACTTTACTCTGGTTCTTGGAACAGATTTTGACGGTCGCTGGGTTCAGGGTCAGTCTCCGGAAAATCAATAAAAGGAATTATAGAAATGAAAACAAATCTTGATAAAGCAAAAGAAATTGCACGCCTTGTGTGTGACGGAAAAGGTGATGATACAGTTCTCCTTGATATCAGTGAACTTAACAGCTGGACTGATTACTTTGTAATTACAACTGTTACAAGTTCTGCTCACTGGCAGGGTCTTTACCGTCAGGTAAAAGATTATATCAAAGAAAACGATCTTGAAATTCACCTTACAAGCAAAAAAAGTCCGGACGGTGACGACTGGAATCTCATTGACCTTGGCGTAATTGTTGTTCATCTTATGTCAAAGCCTGCCCGCGATTTCTACGACCTTGAAAAGTTGTGGCACGCAGGTAAAGTTATTGACTTTGCTGAACAGGCTTAATTCAAAACAGGCTTTGTATAATACGGGAGTTCATTTTGGCTGCAAATAAGAATATTCAGGTGTCTACAGCAAAAAGCATGGTTTTTCCTGTTTGCGGCCAGTATACTGACGATTGCAGTGACGGTGAACTTACTGATTTTGAAATTGCTGAAAACCAGGACGTTTTTGAAAAAATCGATGATGGTATAGAAGTAGTTTCAAGACCAGAACATAAAAATTCAACTGAAGACTACGATGAAGAGTAGTCTTTTTTGAGTTTTTACTGAATCATACCATATTGACAAAGCCCTAATTTCCAATTATTCTAATTTCGTATATGTTGTCGACTTGTTGTGTTTCTTGTCCCGCTAAGCTTAACTTTGGATTAAAAGTTTTGCCTAAACGATTGGACGGGTATCATGACATTGAAAGTATTTTTTCTACAATTTCTTTGTGCGATGAACTTGAAGTTAAGGTCACTGGAACAAAGGACAGTTGTGCAGTTACATGTGATTCCATGGAATTGCCGCAGAAGAATACAATCACTTCAACTTATGCTGCATTCAAAGAACTTACCGGGATTGAACTTCCTGGGGTAAGCGTTAATATCAGAAAGCATATTCCTGCAGGCGGTGGCCTTGGGGGTGGTTCATCTGATGCCGCTGGTTTTTTGAAAGCTCTAGACTTACTATGTAGAACTAACCTTTCTACTGATGCTATGAATGATATTGCATCCAAAGTAGGAAGCGATGTGTTTTTTTTCTTGCGTTGTGATTCTAATTCGCGTGGTTGTGCAGTAGTTACAGGTCGCGGTGAAAATGTAAGGCCCATTTCTCGTAGAGATGATTTACATTTTTTACTTATTTTTCCGGGCTTGCACAGTTCGACTAAAGAAGCTTATGACTTAGTCGACAGACACTATGAGGCCGGAGGAATCCTTGAATATCCGCAATTGGATAGTCTGGAAGAAATTTACAATCAGAAGGTTCAGAACTGGAATTTTGTAAATACTTTTACAGACGTGATTTCAAGCAGGTATTCAATAATAAAGCAGGCTCTTTTTGATTTAAAGAAGGCCGGCGCTTTATTTGCAGACATGTCTGGTTCAGGTTCTACAGTTTTTGGTGTATTCGATTCAAAGGCTGCGCTTTTGAATGCACAAAAGAAGCTTGGTTCTGACTGGAGCATGTGTTCTACTTTCTAGGAGGAAAGACTCATGCAGGTAACTGAACTTCGTATTCGCAAGGTTACAACCGAAGGTAAATTTAAGGCTTATGTAACAGTTACATTTGATGACTGTTTTGTAGTTCACAATGTAAAAATCATAGAAGGCAAAGACGGGCCTTTTATTGCAATGCCTAGCAAAAAGACTTCTGATGGTGGTTACAAGGATGTTGCACATCCAATCAGTTCGGAATTCCGTGCTGCACTTCAGGATAAGATTCTTGAAGAATATAATGCTGGTCACGTTATCGAAGACGACGGTAGCGAAGCAGAATAAATTTTTGGGTCGTCGGCAAGCGGTAAGCCCCCGGCTTTTGGTGCCGGTATTCCACAGGTTCGAATCCTGTCGACCCAGTTATTTTAATATTCGATGGGGAAAGCGTGCTGTTGGCACACCTTCGAGTAGAATAAAAAAATAGGAGTTTCATTACTATGGAACAGATGACACTTTCAGCTAAAGCTCGCACAACTTCTGGAAAGAAGGCAGCTAAAGCTACACGCGCAGCAGGACGTATCCCTGCAGTAGTTTACGGATCAGATGGAAAAGCATCTATGATCGATGTTGATTCAGTTGAATTCAACAAAGTATGGCGCTCAATCACAGCTACAACACTTGTAACACTTGATGTTGACGGCACAAAACACGATGTATTCATCAAAGATACAGAATACAACATTCGTACAGACGAAGTTCTTCACGCTGATTTCTACGAACCAGCTGCAGACAAAGAAATCGTTGTAAAAATGAAGGTACACTTCACAGGAACAGCTGCTGGTGTTCTTAAAGGTGGATTCATGCTTAAACACGTACCAGAAGTAACTCTCAAAGCAGTTGCTAAGAAAGTTCCTGTACGCGTAGAAGTTGATGTATCAGCTCTTAACGTAGGTGACAAACTCACAGTTGGCGATATGAAACTTGCTGACGGTGTTAAAATCCTTACACCTGCTGAAACACCACTCGTAAGCATTTCTCCTGCTCGCTAAGTTTTTAGCATGATTAAAGGGCTGTCTGATGATTTCGGACAGCCTTTTTAGTTTTAAATAGAATATGGAATTTGATTTTTTACAGGCAGTTAAAGATTCTCTTAACAGTTTTGGCTGGACACCGGATATTCCTCTTTGTGCTGGAATTTCTGGCGGTGCTGATTCTGTATCTTTGCTTGTAAGCCTTGCTTGTGCTGCAAAATCCTGCGGGGCAAAAAAAATCCATGTTGTAACTGTTGATCACGCAATCCGCAAAGCAAGTGAATCTTACGGCGATGCTTTATTTGTAAAGAAACTTTGCAGTGATTTAAGCAGTGACGGTTTTGAAATCGACTGTTCGATAATCCGTTTAAAAGAAGGGCAGGTAGAACAGACTGCCGTTGAGCGCAAAAAAGGAACAGAAGAAGCTGCACGCTTTTTAAGATACAGCGCTTTTGAAGAATGCGCATTAACTGTTGCAAACCAGGCCGGCTGTAAAAATGTTTTTTTTGCTCTTGCTCACAATGCTGACGATCAGGCAGAAACTCTGGTAATGCGTTTTTTGCAGGGAGCAGGCAGTTCCAGAACCGGAATCCTTGATTCTAGAAAAGTAATTCTTAATAAAACGCAAGGGGCTGTGCCACAAAACGATAGTCTTTGCGTTACATACATTCGTCCGCTTTTAAATATTTGCCGGACTCAAATAGAAGAATTTCTCAATTCAAAAAATATTGTCTGGCGAACTGATTCAACAAACCAGAACTGTTTATATTTACGAAATAAAATCCGCAATCAGCTTGTTCCTTTACTGAACGAAATTTCTCCGGGCTGGCAGAAGGCTTTGTTCAACGGACGGCAGAAAGCGTTAATGGATTGTGATGCCCTTGATTCAATTACAGAAAATTATCAGTGGGAATCTTGCGGCACAGAAACTTTTAGAATTAAAAAAGAACTTTTTTATGGCGTGCATCAGGCTGTCAGGTTACGGCTTTTGTATAAAGTGCTTGGACTTTTGAACTTTGACCGCCGTTTTGAATTTGATGCCTTGAATGAAATTGCAAAAAGCGTTCCGGAAACTTCCGTTACAAAAAACGGTCTGGAATTTACTGCAGACAGTGAATTTCTTTTTGTAAAAAAATCACAAAAAAAGGCGACTATATCCGGAATATTTGCTATAATAAAGAAAGAAGATGAATACTTTTTTGATGCCGGAACCTTAAATGTAACTGGAAGTAATCAGGAAGGTATTTGTAATCTCTGTTTTGTAACAAATGACGGTTTTGAACATTTTTTTAATGGAGCAAGGCTTCCGTTTGTTTTCAGAAGCAGGCAGCCGCTGGACCAGGTTACTGCAGACGGTAAATGTGAACCTTTGAGCCAGGTTTTAGACAGCCTTGGGGTAAAGGGAAATCTTCGTGATGCGGTTCCGGTTGTAGAAGAACTTGATTCTGGTCGGGGAATAATTGCGGTCTGGGGTTCCGTTCTGGGGTTTTCAGACTGGGTTAAGGTCGGGAAGGGTGATTCAAAGCCTTAAGGTGCGGCCGGTTAATAATTGTAAAAAGGGAAAGTTGTTGTGAAAAGAATCATTTTGTTTTTGATGAGTTTTTGTTTTGTGTCTTCTTTGTTTGCACAGAATTCAAGTTCAAAAGATGCTAATAGACGTACAGCTTTACGCTATCTTTCTCTTGCAAAAAATTATGTAAATACAAAAGATTACGACGCTGCATTAAAAAGCTGTCAGTCTGGAATCAATTACGATGATACAATCAGTGACCTGTGGTATCTTCAGGCAATCTGTCTTTATAATCAGGATTCACCGCGTTTTAAAATTCTTCCTGTAATAAAAAAATCTCTTACAAATACACAGTGGGTTGATTACAACATGACAAATGCCCGTGTATTTTATGCTGACCTTTTGTGTTCTACAGGAAATCCTCTTAAGGCACTTGAAACTCTTGATGAAAAACCTCTTGTTCTTTCAAGTGACGCTGAATATATCCGCATTAAATCTTATTATCAGCTTGGAGATGAAAAATCCGTTGCAAAGGCCCGGGAACGCATTGATGCTGCCCGCCGTGTTTATCCAAGCGACGTAAGATTTTTCTACATGTTCTTTAACTACGAATACAATCTTCTTTATACAAAATCAGAAGACGGACTTTCTTACATCCGCAATCCTGTTGATCCTCTGACAATGAAAATTGCAGCAAGTTTTATCAAGAATGTTCCGATGTACGACAAGGAATATAAAGACCTTGAACTGTTTGCTGCAACTTTTGCTCAGGGCGAAGAACAGGTGCGCCTTTTAAAAGCTTACAATGCACGGGGATTCAAACACATCCTTTATCCGGTTGCAGCATTAGAAGCCGGAATCTTAAATCAGGAAGAAGCTCTTGATTACTTTCTTGAATTTATCGAAGGTTCAATTGACATAAAGCTTCTTGATATTTTTTATTCTAAAATTACAGAAGAAAATCTGCGTTCATATTTTAACCAGCACCTGGATGCGTTTAAAGGCAAGCTGGTTTATGACACAAATAATAACCTTGAAACAAATCTTTTAATTGAATATGAACGCGGTCGTGCTCAGAAAATTATTTTTGATTACAACAATGACGGTTTTGTTGAATGGGAAGCTGAATGTGATTTTGGTGCTCCTAAATCTCTTGCAGTTTATGATCAGAAAGCGGCTGTTGCATATTTCAATTATCCTGATGTAGTTAAAATTACTTTTGTTGATCTTGCAGCTGGCTTTCCTAAAGGCGATGTAACTTATTCAATTATTGATAACGAAGTTGCCTGCAAACCTTTTGAAATTGTAAAAGATTCTGTTGTTCTTGGAACTGATTTTTTTGTGGTAGATGAAAATTCCCTTTCTTATGGAACAGCATTATTTAATCCTGATAAAATTCTTGCTGCCTCAAATCAGGTAGAGCATGCAAGCTGGGAACGTCCTGGTGCTACAATACGTTTTTCTTTGCTTAATGGAATTCCTCATAATGCAGATTATTATGCTGACGGAAAAATTTATGCTCACGCAGATTTCCTTTATACAAACGAAGAATATGTTCAGTCTGACGATTACGATATCTGTGTAATCAGAAATATTGACCTTGACGGCGATGGAAATCTTGAAGTAACTCAGTATTATTCTGTTGCTTACCCTGGAATGAAACAGGATCCGCAGGAACTTGCATCAATTACAACTGCTTTGTGGGGCTGCCCTGTTTCTGACGCAAATATTTATCTTAGCCGCGTAGAAATTGATACTGACTATAATACTGTGGTTGACTACGTTCAGCAGTATGATAAAGACGGCAAGGTAACAACTTACTGGGACAAAGATGAAGACGGTGAATGGGAAGTCTGCTCACAGAAAATCCCTGCAGAAAACGGAATTGAAAAATCTCTTGATTATTATAAATTCATTGATGTTGTAAAAAATAACATGCAGGTATGCCTTGAGCGCCACAATGAAATTCCTGTAAGCCTTATGGTTTCGTGGCGCGATGCTGACGGAGAAGAAGTCGTAGAAAATCTTTCTGTGGAAAAAGGTACTATCGAAAACTTTTACTGGGTTGGATCAAAAGGAACTGCCGGTCAGGAAAAAAATATTCTGGGCATTATGAATGGTCACATTCAGGGCAGGGTATTTTCGATGGAAGAACCGGATGAGTTCCTGCATATAATTGAAATGGGAAGATTTATTTTTGTCAGAAGAATTCCTAAAACTGCATTATCCATCAAAAGTCAGATGATTGGAGAAGAAGCTCAAGACTGATGAAAAAGATAAACAGATTAATATTCGCTTTAAGTATTGCTTTTGCAATTTTTTATAATGTCTCATGTAAGTCAAATCCAGTTTCTCCTTCTGAGGAACAGGTAGAAAAAACTCCTGACTATACTCAGGAAGATGTTAAAAAAGCAGAAATCGAAAGAATCAACATGCTGCTTCAGACTGATCCTGTTCAGGGGTTGTGGCGCTCGGTTCTTTTAAACGATCCTGAAAACATCGAATATGCTTCTAACTATCTTAGGGATGTTGCACTTGCAAGTAATGAACACAAGGAATACGACAAATTATATAAAGAATACAATTCTCTTGTGACTGCAGGTTTTAAAGACAAGGCTGAAAAAATCATTTCACGCCAGGAACTTGATTCCCTGTACTTTCAGAATATTCCAGGTTTTGGTAAATCAGGTAATACCGGTAAAAAGGACAGCGTCAGCGAATACGTTGACGGTACTGTAACAATCTGGGTTGATCTTGGATTTAAGGTTCAGAATGGAATGGGCTATGCTGACCGCGTTATTGGTTCTGGATTTTTTATTGATGACCGCGGTTACATTATTACAAATCATCATGTAATTGCAGATATCGTTAATCCAAAATACGAAGGTTACGGAAGAGTTTACATTAAACTTGCTCACGATGAAGAAACCCGTATCCCTGCAAAAGTTATTGGCTGGGACGCTGTTCACGACCTTGCTCTTTTAAAGACAGAAGTTACACCGCCTTATGTCTTTACATTAGGAGCCAGCAACAACCTTAAGGTTGGAGATAAAATTTACTGTATCGGTTCACCGCTGGGACTTGAAAGTACTTTGACAAGTGGTGTTGTTTCTTCGACTGACCGTAAGCTTTTTACAACCGGAAGTGTCATGCAGATTGATGCTGCAATTAACTCAGGTAACTCTGGTGGTCCGTGTGTAGATTCTAACGGTAAGGTTCAGGCAATTGTTTTTGCAGGTGTTCTGCAGCATCAGGGGCTTAACTTTGCAATTCCTGTTGAATATCTAAAACAGGATTTACCGTTTTTGTATTACGGCGGTAAGCGTGGCGTTGCATGGGTCGGCGGTTTTGGTAAAACTTACCGTTATGGAAAAACTCCTGCAGGTCTTGAAATTTATTATGTAACTCCAGGTTCTCCTCTTGCAAGGGCAGGACTTAAAGAAAAAGATGTCATTACTGCAATCGATGGAAAAAAAGTCACAAGCCTTGAAACCCTTCAGGCAATTATGCGTGATTATGTTCCGGGAATGATTGTTAACTGTAATTACAAAACAGAAGACGGCACTCATAAAGAAGCTCTTTTGTATCTGAATGAACGCCCAAAATACCCTGGTTATACAGTTTACCAGAGTGACATTGCGGCCAATTCATTTTATCCGCTGTTTGGAATTAAGATGGCGAATACAAGTACAATTTTTAAAAATCAGTATATAATAACTGAAGTTATGAAAGGCAGTACTGCAGATGAATCTGGGTTTTCGGAAAATGATCCTATAACAGTTGCAAAGACTCAGTTCTCTGACGAAAAAAATGCGCTGTTCTGTGAGTTTCTTATTAAGCGTAGAGTTAAAGGCTATCTTGAAGTTTCGGTGGGAGTCGGAACAATGCTGGACAGCACATATTATTTTTAACAGAAAGTATCAAAGGAATAGATTATGACAGATATGAAGTACAAGCGTAACTTTTGTATTGTTGCGCATATTGACCACGGTAAATCAACACTTGCTGACCGTTTGATTCAGAAAGCAAAGATTATTGATGACCGCCAGATGATGAATCAGATTCTCGACAGCATGGATATTGAACGCGAACGCGGAATTACAATTAAATCTCAGGCTGTTACTATCCCATATCATGCAAAAGATGGTCATGATTACGAACTTAACTTTGTAGACACTCCGGGACATGTTGACTTTTCTTACGAAGTAAGCCGCGCCATTGCTTCATGTGAAGGTGCACTTCTTTTGATTGATGCTTCTCAGGGCGTTGAATCTCAGACTGTAAGTAATATGTACATGGCGCTTGAACAGGATCTTACAATCGTTCCTGTTATCAATAAAGTCGATCTTCCTTCTGCAGATATTCCTGCCGTTAAACATCAGATTGATCATGACCTTGGACTTATTCCCGAAGAAGCACAGCTTGTTTCTGCAAAGACAGGTGTGGGCATTGATGAACTTATGGAAGCAATCGTTACAATGTTCCCGGCTCCTCAGGGTGATCCTGCAGCTCCTGTTCAGGCATTGATCTTTGACTGTCACTACGACCCTTACCGCGGTGTAATCGTTCATATCCGTGTAAAAGAAGGAACAATCCGTACAGGCGATACAATCCGCATGATGAACTCCAATTCGGATTACAAGGTAGAAAGCATCGGTATCTTTAAGATTAAATATGAAGAAACAGGCGTTCTTGAAGCAGGGGATGTAGGTTATATCATTGCAGGTATTAAAACCGTTAGTGATGTTAGTGTCGGTGATACAATTACTCTTGCAACAAATCCGGCTCCAAGTCCTCTTGCAGGATTCAAGGAAGTTAAACCTGTAGTCTATTCTTCAATTTATCCGATTGATTCAAATGACTACGAAGAACTTCGTGATTCCATGGAAAAACTCAAGCTTAACGATGCAAGTTTGATTTACGAAAAAGACAATTCCGTTGCATTGGGTAACGGTTTTAGATGCGGCTTCCTTGGTCTTTTACATCTTGAAATTATTCAGGAACGCCTTGAACGCGACTTTGATCAGGCTGTAATCTTTACTGCACCAAGTGTTCGTTATAAGATTCAGGTGCAGGGTGGAGAAGAAATGTTCATTGATAATCCGTCTGAATATCCGGAAGGAAAAATCATGAACGCAGAAGAACCTTACATTAAGGCTTCTATCATTACTCCAAAAGAATATGTTGGACCAATTATTTCTTTGTGTACCGAAAAACGCGGTATCCAGAACAACATGCAGTACCTTGACGAAAAACGCGTTGAACTTACTTACGAAATGCCTCTTGCAGAAGTTCTCTTTGATTTCTATGACCGCCTTAAAAGTTACAGCCGCGGTTATGCAAGTTTTGATTATGAAGTTATCGGTTATCGTCCTACAAGTCTTGTTAAGATTGATATCCTGCTTAACGGAAAACCTGTAGACGCATTGAGTCAGCTTACATTCAAGGACAATGCTTCATTGCAGGCTCATAAAATCTGTCACCGCCTTAAGGGCGAAATCAGCCGCCAGCAGTTTAAGGTTGCAATTCAGGGAGCTATTGGAAGTCAGATTATTGCGCGAGAAACCGTTAACCCGGTACGCAAAGACGTTCTTGCAAAATGTTACGGTGGTGATATTACCCGTAAACGCAAGCTGCTTGAAAAACAGAAGGAAGGTAAAAAGCGCATGAAGATGATCGGAGACGTTGAACTTCCGCAGTCAGCCTTCCTTGCTGTTCTTAAAGAAGAGGATGAAGATTAATTAACGATTCTTCCTTTCCATTCATAACCTTTGCCTGACTTTGATCTGATCCAGGACATCCAGACAAGGTATGTAAGGTTTCCGAATAATACCGGGTACAGTGTTGCAATGTATACCGGTATTTTTCTTGTTATACAGATAATAAGCCATGCACCAAAAATCAAAAGGTTGTTGGCAATAAGGCAGTAAACCCACCAGTTAAGTGGAGCACCGTTAAAGATAACACCGTAAAGTTCCATTATTAAAAGCGGGAACGGCAGTACAAGAACAGGAATAATTACAAGGAAAATCGGAATCATTAAAAGGCTGTGCTTTCCAAGGAAGTCAAAAATATTTTTGCTGATTCCCATTGTTGCAGTTTTATAACTGTCGTACATTCTGCAGCTTGCCGCTGTTTTAAAATCCAGGAACTGAGTTTTGTAGCCTGCTTTTTTCATTGTGCGGGCAAGGTAGACATCTTCTGTTGTAACGCCTTTAATTGCATCATAACCGCCGATTGCTTTAAAACTAGAAGCCTTAACGCCAATGAACTGTCCGATAGCAGTAGAAAAAATTGACCATTTGACAGAAGAGTTCAGCCAAAGAGGAATTACAAGTGCTGTCAAAAGATACATCAAAGGTACTGTAATGATTTCGCCAAAAGTAACAAGCTTCTGACCAAGGTATCCGGAAACAAGATCAGCCTTGCGGTTAATCATGTTTGTCATCATAATGGAAATTGAATCCGGTGAATGGATTGTATCAGCATCAGTAAACAAAAAGTATTCACCTTTTGCTTCTTCTGTAAGCTGCTTCATTGCATAACATTTTCCGCGCCAGCCTTCAGGAAGTGGCTTGCCTTCGATCATTCTGACTTTTTCCGGATACAGTGTAATGAATTCACGGATAATCGGATGTGTAAGGTCTGTAGAATTGTCATCAAGAACTACGATTTCGTAATTTTTGTAGGTCTGGTTGATGAAAGAATTCATACAGTTGCGGATATTGCTTTCTTCATTTCTGGCAGGAATAAGGACAGAAACAAATGGTTCTTCCTTAAGCGGCTGCTTTAATGTATGTAAATGAATGTAAATTGCATTGATGAGTGAAAAGAGAAAAAAGTATACTCCTACAATAAGAAGTACGGTGATATAAATACCTGCTGCTGTTTCCATAATTATTCCTTATAGTCAACTTTGCTTGTATCGATGTCCTCTCCGTAATTCTTGATAGAATATGACATCTGCTGTTTAAGCGCTTTGTTATTCGGATAAATTGCTGCTGCTTTAGCCATCCACTGGTCAGCTGCCGCAAAATTCTTCTTTTTAATTTCTACATATCCAAGACTGCAGTAATAGTTAAAATAATCTTCTTTAGAAAATTTTGCAGTATTCAGTGCGTTCAAAAGCATTTTCTGGCCTTTGTTCCAGTTGCAGAAAGGTGCAGGAGCATAGATAGAAAAACTTGCAAGAATATGTGTTGCGCCGGCGTTTGTTGAGTCAAGCTTTATTGCTTTTTTTGAAACGCCTGGAACTTTTGTTGCATTAGAAAGCATGTATCCGGTTGACTGAACTGTACAGTTCTGGGAAAGTGCTTTTGAATAAATTTCGTAAGCATAAGCTGTTGGGGCACTTTTAATTACGGCGTTTGTTTTTTCCATTGCCATAGTAAAATATTTTCCAGCAGTTGCTTTATTGTTTTTTGCCTGGTAATAAATACCTGTAAGATAATCAAGGTGAGCTTTTTCTACTTCTGTAGATGCAAAAGTATATGATTCATGATAGCAGTTCAAAACCTGTTCTTCTGTTGATGTAATATCATTGAAGACAAGATTTCTCATAGCATCCAGTTTTGAAGAAAATGTCTGTGCAAACATTGCGCAAGATGTCAGTAAAACGATAATAGTTGTAACAAAGTTCTTTATTTTCATCATAATGCAATAATTATCGTAATTAAAAGGAATACTGTCAATAGATATGAGGATTAGAGTTCTTTAAGGAAGAAGTCGATTTCGATTCGGATGCGTTTAAGAAAATCGCCGTCCAGTCTTAGTTTCTGTCCGTCTGGAAAATGAATGTAAAGATATTCCCGTTCGTCTAAAAGAACAAGAAGCTGTTTTTGCAGGGAAGTGTACTGAGTATCATCCTGGATGCTGTTGTCGTAGTAAGGTGAATCTTTGCCGTAAGACAGTAAGCTTTTAAGTTTTTCCAGTGCCTGCCGTTCATCGTTAATAAAGGCATTGACTTTGTCCTGACTGCAAAAACGCGGAGAGCCGGCATCAGATAATTTAAAATTACTGCAACTGCATTTAAGGTCTTTGCAGTCTGTCAGGTCTTTAGGAAGAATGTTAAGTTCAATTCCCTGATTCCTTGCATCAAAAAGATTTTTGCAGGAACTGAATTTCTGCACAAAAAGGTCAGCATAATTTTTTAAGTTGCGTGTTGTAAAGACTGTGACGCCGTTAATTCCCTGCAGGGAAATTGTTCCCTCATTACAGGCTGCTGCAATATTATCAATGGCGTTGAACCTGTCTGAACCAAAAATCTTTCCTTTGTGAGCATGGCTTGCCTGAGCATGAGTTTTTCCCCGTGAATAAGAAAAATCAAGCCCTGTCACAAAAACCGGAATATCTTCGTTCTTTCTTAATCGAAGTGCAAGATCAACGGCAACAAGTCCAACAGAACCCATAGGGGCAAGAACAGGCGGCAAAAGGCCAGAGCGTTCAAGGCGGTTAAAAAATTTAAGGTCAGCATATTCAGATAAAAAAAAGCTTGTATTTGAACCGCTTAAAACAGGAACATGCGCACGGCTTGTTAAATCGCAGAACATGAAAACCCTGCAGTCTTTTGCAGAACCAATATAGGCTTTTTCGATTGCAAGCTGGCTTTCGACCGCAACTACAGCATCAACCTTAATTTTGTTGTCCAGAAGGCACTGTAAAGCCGCATCAACAGCAATAATGCACAAATTGTCCTGGAGCTGAGGGTTATCTTTAAGCTGTCTTATTGTAACATCAAGGCTTTCTCCAGCGCCGCATACTAAAACCGGCTTTGTAACGGTAGAAAAAAGACTTTTCAGGTCCAGACTGTTTTGTATGTTTGACTTAAGGTTTTTAAATACATTTTTAGAAAACAAACGGCCGAAATTAACCAGAGTAAGGCGGTTTTTGATATTTGCAAAGACAATCTGCTGCAGGTTGTATGTAACAGCATCGTACTGGTCTTTAAAAAATACGGTTCCTGCAGAAAAATCCACACGGATAACCCGCTTGAAATTTCCCTGAAGCGTGTAATTCAGAATGTCGTTGTAATTATCAAAAAGAGGGGGATAATCGTCTTTAGCCTGGCTTTTTGCAAAGGAATAAAGTTCTTTATCAAGTTCAAG
Organism: Treponema sp.; assembly: GCA_024402475.1. Classification (GTDB taxonomy): domain Bacteria; phylum Spirochaetota; class Spirochaetia; order Treponematales; family Treponemataceae; genus Treponema_D. The sequence continues at coordinate 132,188 of JAKSTQ010000003.1, forward strand.
GCAGGCAATTTTACAGTTATCAGAAAGTTTTTGTGTAAGTTCAGCCAGACCAAGCCACAGGCATGGTGAACAAACCAGTACTAAAGAATCAGGTGCTATTGCAAGATTTTGAATTACAGCCTTGACTGCACGGTCAGGACCGTATTTTGAGTACAAAAATCTATTCTGGTATGAAACACAAAAGCCTTGCCCGCATTGAATCAGGCAAGGCTTTTTGTTATCTGACTGGGTTTGTTCCATCAAATATTATTTAGCTTCTCCGTTGAAAACTCTCATGAATTCAGCAGAGTTGTTCTTTACTTTTGGTCCTGTAAGGATAGCGTAGTTTACAGCGTAGTAATCAGCTTCTTTAATTGTAGATGTAAGGTAAGCCTGTGTATCTTCAGCTGGAGCATCATTGTCAGAAATGTCTGTACATTTAAGAACAACAACTCTGTTTGAAGAACCAAGAACTACAGGAGCTGAGATTTCGTCTTTCTTAAGTTTGAATGCAGCCTTAAAGAAGTTTTCGTTTGTAACAGCTCCCTTAAGGATATCAATTCCGTCAAGGCTTGTTTTTGTAAGAAGTGAAGTATTTCCGTAGTTGAATGATGTAGGTGGAACTGAAACTTTTGTAAGGTTTTCAGCGTTACATGCTGCATCAAAACCTTTTACGCTTGCTGCAGAAACAAAATCTTTAGCGCGGTTTGTAAAGTAATCTTCAATGATTGTCTTTTCGCGTGTTGCAAGGTAAGAGTAAACTGCAGAAACGATGCTGTCATCTGTAAAGTCAGGCTGAACTGCAGCGTCATTGCATTTGAAGATTGAGTATCCTGAAGGAGTAGAAATTACTTCAGAAAGCTGTTCTTTTGCAAGACCCATGATTGCACCTGCATCAAGTTCGTTTGTAACGGCAGTTTTGAGCTGGTATGCATAGCTTGCAGAAATAAGTCCTGTTTCAGGGTTTCCGTATGCTTTGTTTGAGTATTCTGCAATAGCGTCTTCAAATGTGATTTCGCTGTTGCTGATGCGTTTAAGGCATTCTTTTGCTTTTGCTTCTGAATCACATGTAATTACAGAAACATTGTATTTTACGAAAAGGTCTTTGTGATCCTGTCCGAATTTAACCTGTTCTTCTTTAGGATATTCGCTCATGTCAAAAGAAACTGCTTCAAAGCTGTATTCTTTGCGTGCCATTTCCTTGATGAATTCGATTTCGGCATTAGAAGCCTTGAATCCATAAAGTGCCTTTTCGTTGAAAAGTGACTGTGAACCGAACATATCCTGGTAACTTCTCATTCTTGCCAGAGTTACTTCAAGGTCTTTGCGGAGCTTGATTTTCTGTGAATCAGGTGTCGCGCGGTAAAGTGCAGGTGAGAAAACGCCTGTTTCATCGCGGTAATCACCCAGCATCATGATCATGCGGTCGATTGTTGTTTCCGGAGCTGCATAACCAACAGATTTTGACATCTGTTCAAGTGCCATAGGGCCGATTGTGTTCTGGAAAGCACGAGAGAAGATCATTGAATAAAGGAGGCCTGCATAGTTACTGTTGAAGTCGTAGCCCTGCTGTTCTGCATCGCGTAATTCTGCCTGTGCAGCATTGAAGAATTCTGAATGTTCTTCATAGCGGACTGCTATATCTCCATAATAACCGTATGCTGGAAGTTTTGCGGTATTTGTTAATCCTTCTGTAGCAGGAATCAAAACGAATATAAGTGCTGCAAGGAGAAGAATAATAATTGAACCAATGCTATAAAAGCTTTTTTTCATATTTTTAACATCCTATAAATAAAGTGAATAAAATTATAACACACGGCAAAAAATCTCGCAATAGGAAAAAGAATATTCAAAGCCTGCCGTATTATTCCCTGTCGCCTGAATATTGAAAAAAAGGCTAAAATCTACTATAATACAAAGACTATACACATTATAAAATATTGAGGAATTTCCGGTGGAAAATAACAACGCAGTTTTTTCTAAGCTGACTCCAGCTGTTACTCCAGTTCGTTTTGGTATTGATGTAGGTTCTACAACCGTTAAGGTCGTTGCCCTGGACCAGGACGATAAAATTATCTACAGTGCTTATGAGCGTCATCGTGCTGATATCCGCAGTACGATCATAAAGGTAGTTACACAGGCTCTTGAAAAGATCGAAGAAGTAATGCCTTTAAAAGATTCACAGACATTGAGTGTTAAGGTTACAGGTTCTGGTGGACTTTCTGTTTCCCAGTGGCTTAGTGTACCATTCATCCAGGAAGTAATTGCTGCTACAACTGCTGTACGTAAAATCATTCCTCAAACTGACGTAGTAATTGAACTGGGTGGCGAAGATGCCAAAATCACATACTTTGACGGTGGCGTAGAACAGCGCATGAACGGTACTTGTGCCGGCGGAACCGGTGCATTCATCGATCAGATGGCCGCTCTTCTTGAAACTGATGCTGCAGGACTTAATACTCTTGCCGCTGGTGCTTCTACCATTTATCCTATTGCTGCCCGCTGTGGTGTATTCGCAAAAACAGACGTTCAGCCTTTGATTAACGAAGGTGCACGCCGCGAAGATATTGCTGCAAGTATTTATCAGGCAGTTGTAAGCCAGACAATTTCTGGTCTTGCCTGCGGTAAACCTATCCGTGGAAACGTTGCATTCCTTGGTGGTCCTCTTCACTTTATGGACCAGCTGCGATACCGCTTTATCGAAACCCTTAAACTTAAAGACGAAGAAATCATCGTTCCTGAAAACTCTCAGCTTTTTGTTGCTGCGGGTGCGGCTTATTCTGCAGAACGCAAAATTGCATGGGGTCCGGGGGAACAGCATTACACATATCCTACCGTTAAAGAATTCCGCGAAAGCCTTAAAAATCTTGTAGGCGCAGAACTTACAGAAGTTCAGCGTCTTGAACCGCTTTTTAATACAGAAGAAGAACTTGAAGCTTTCCGTAAGCGTCATGCTGACCAGAAAGCCCTCCGCGGTAATCTGGATGAAGCAAAAGGTCCTTTGTTTCTTGGCCTTGACTCAGGTTCTACAACTACAAAGGCAGTTCTTGCAGACCTTCAGGGTAGAATTCTGTGGTCTTATTACACTGCTAATGCCGGAAACCCGGTTGATATTGCAGTTAAACTTTTAAAAGAACTTTATGAACGTCTTCCAAAAGACACATATATTGCCCGTGCCGTTTCTACAGGTTATGGAGAAGCATTGTTCCAGGCTGCTTTAGGCGTTGATGCCGGCGAAGTAGAAACAATCACTCACTTCCGTGCGGCAGATTTCTTTGTTCCTGGCGTAGAATTCCTTCTGGACATCGGCGGTCAGGACATGAAGTGCCTTAAGATGAAGGACGGCGCAATCGTAAGCATTCAGCTTAACGAAGCCTGTTCTTCTGGTTGTGGTTCCTTCCTTGATAACTTTGCCCGCACAATGGGAATGGATGTCAAGGAATTCTCTCAGATTGCGCTTATGGCAAAACGCCCTGTAGACCTTGGCTCACGCTGTACTGTATTTATGAACAGCCGCGTTAAACAGGCTCAGAAAGAAGGTGCGACTGTTGCTGATATTTCTGCAGGTCTTTCTTATTCTGTAATCAAGAATGCGCTGTTCAAGGTAATTAAACTGCGCAAGGCTTCAGAAATCGGTTCAAAGGTTGTAGTGCAGGGTGGAACTTTCTTTAATGATGCAGTTCTGCGTGCCTTTGAAAAGATTGCAGGCGTTGAAGTATTCCGTCCTGATGTTGCAGGCCTTATGGGTGCTTATGGTAGTGCACTTATTGCAGGTGACCAGTGGCAGGATCTTATGGCTCCAAAACCGGGAGAACCTGAAGGTACTGTTCATGATGTTCGTTCTAAGATTGCAACTCCACAGCAGCTTGAAAACTTTAAGGTTGACCTTGATTTGAGACGCTGCGGTAAATGTCAGAACAACTGTCTTTTGACAATCAATACATTCCGTGCAAAAGATTCAGAAGGTAAAGAAACTGCCCGCATGTTTGTAACCGGTAACCGTTGTGAACGTGGTCTTGATTTTGAACAGGAAGTAAACGCAACTCTTGTTGATGCAAGTAACAAGGTTAATACAGGTATCGAAATTGACGACAAGGTAGAAATTCCTAACCTGTTTGAATGGAAATATAAACGCGTATTCAATTATACACCGCTTAAGGCAGAAGAAGCTCCATTGGGAGAAGTTGGAATTCCACGCGTTCTTAACATGTACGAAAATTATCCGCTGTGGTTTACATTCTTTACAAAGCTTGGATTCCGCGTGCGCCTTTCAAGCCGTTCAACCCGCAAGGTTTACGAAAAAGGTCTTGAATCGATTCCGTCTGAATCAGTATGTTATCCTGGAAAAATTTCTCACGGACATGTTGAAAGCCTTTTGCAGCAGGGAATTAAATTCATCTTCTATCCATGCGCTCCTTATGAACAGAAAGAAGATTCAGGTGCCGGAAACCATTACAACTGTCCTATCGTAACAAGTTATCCGGAAACTCTCCGTAATAATATTGATGCTTTGCGCCAGGATGATTCTGTTATTTACATGAATCCGTTCCTGCCGATTTACGATAAAAAGCGTCTTGGCTACCGTCTTTTTGAAGAACTTCATCCACGGTTCCCGCAGCTTTCTTTTGAACAGGTAATGGACGCTGTAGAAGCAGCCTGGGCAGAACAGGAAAAATTCCGTAAGGAAGTTCAGCTTGCCGGTGAAGAAGCTCTTGAAAAAATCATTACAACCGGTGTAAGCGGAATCGTTCTTGCCGGCCGTCCATATCACCTTGATCCGGAAATCAATCATGGTATTCCGGAAATGATTAAAGGCCTTGGTCTTGCCGTATTCACAGAAGACTCTATTGCTCACCTTGGTTCAATTGAACGCCCGCTGCGCATTATTGACCAGTGGACTTACCATAACCGTCTGTACCGTGCTGCAAGTTTTGTTGCGGGCATGCCTAATATTGAACTTGTTCAGCTTACAAGTTTTGGTTGTGGACTTGATGCAGTTACTGCAGATCAGGTTGATGAAATCCTGCGTGCAAAAGGAAGAATGTATACTCTCATCAAGATTGACGAAGGCAGTAACCTTGGTGCCGTACGAATCCGTATCCGTTCTCTTATTGCTGCTGTCCGCGCCCGTGAACGCAATCACAAGAAAATTGAACCTCGTTCAAGTTCTTACCAGAGACAGATCTTTACAAAAGAAATGAAGTACAAGCATACAATCATCGGGCCTCAGATGTCTCCGATTCACTTTAAGCTTGTACAGAAAGCTTTTGAACATTCCGGATTTAAGTTCGTAATTCTTGATGCAGTAGATCCAAAGGCTGTGGAAACCGGTCTTAAATATGTAAACAATGATGCATGTTATCCTTCTATTCTTGTTGCGGGGCAGATGATTGCCGCTCTTGAATCAGGAAAGTATGACATTAATAATACTTCGCTTATCATCACACAGACTGGTGGCGGCTGCCGTGCTACAAACTACATTGGCTTTATCCGCCGAGCTCTTGTTGACGCAGGATGGGGACATGTTCCTGTTTTGAGTTTGAGCGCACAGGGATTTGAAAAAAATCCGGGCTTCAAGATTACATTCCCTCTTTTGCACAGAGCAATGATGGCAATGATGCTTGGTGACCTTTTGATGCGCGTACTTTACAGAACTCGTCCTTACGAAAAAGTTCCAGGTTCTGCAAATGCACTTTATGAAAAATGGAATAAGCGTGCAGAACAGGGAATCAGGTCTTTGAGCGTACATAAGTATCACAAGATGATGAAGCAGATTGTCAGGGAATTTGATGAACTGCCTTTGAATCCTGTTAAAAAACCACGCGTTGGTGTTGTCGGTGAAATTCTTGTTAAATTCCATCCGACAGCAAACAATAACATTGTAGAAACAATCGAAGCCGAAGGTGCAGAATGTGTAATGCCTGATCTTGCTGACTTCTTCTTCTACTCATTCAGTGACGGTATCTTTAAGCACAAGACACTTGCGTTCCCTAAAAAGTCGGAAAAGAATTCCCGCCTTTATATCTGGGCTCTTGAACTGTACCGCAACAAGATGAAAAAATATCTTTCAAAATCAAAACGCTTTGAACCGCCAAGTTCAATTTACGATCTGATGAAAGGTGTTGATGATATCGTTCAGCTGGGAAACATTACCGGTGAAGGCTGGTTCCTTACTGCAGAAATGGTAGAACTTATTCATACCGGCGTTCCAAGCATTGCATGTGTTCAGCCGTTTGCATGTCTTCCAAACCATGTAACCGGTAAAGGTATGATCAAGGAACTTCGCCGCCGTTACCCTGGAACAAATATCAGTGCAATTGACTACGATCCGGGTTCTTCTGAAGTTAACCAGTTGAACCGCCTTAAGCTTCTGCTTTCTAATGCACCTGCCGGCCGCCATCCAGATGAAACTGATGACGGAAAAATTATGGTCCGCGAAGGCAAAAAGATAACTTTCGTTGATGCACAGATTCGTCTTGCAGAAGGTGCTCAGGTATTTGCTGATCCAGAACCTGTTGCTGATAAGGATATGCCACCGGCTTGATCTTGAGGTTTTTATGAAGAAGATTTTCTGTCTGCTTTTGATTGCATTTTTTCCTCTGTGTGTTTTTGCCCAGTACAATAACTTTGGCGTAAAAGATTCCTCAGAAATCCGTAAGGAAATTGCGGCCCAGTGGTTTTTTGCTGACCTTGACAGTATCCGGCAGAACAATAACCAGATTCGCAAAAATACGGTTGGTGAATCATTCTACATAAGCCTTGAAGAATATGAAAATGTTTTTATGGTTTATGTCGTTCCTCAGGTTAAAAGCCGCGTTGATGTTTATGATGCGACCGGTATGCACACATCTGAAGAAGGTGTTTATCCTGTAGAAGGTCAGGGTGCATGGCTTTTGTGCCGTGACAAAAAATCAGGTGATCCTCTTTATGTAAGATATTATTTTACAAATACTCCTCAGGTTTATCTTGAATTTCATCCATATAAAAATTCCTGTACAGTTGACCTGATGATTTTCGGATGTTTTGCCTCTAAAGGCGTTCCACTTGGAATTCCTTTTGAACGCGTGCTTACATTAAGTTTTTCTGAACTTCAGCAGATGACAAACAGAAAGCTTCCGTGGAAATATACAAATCCGGATCTCAGCCGTTATGACGGTTCAAAGGTTATGATGCAGACTATCCGCCAGAATCTTAAGAAAATTGCTTTTGAAGAAGGCGCTATGTACAACGAATATGGAAAAAGCGTTTCTGTTTTTACCGGCAATCCTCATATCTGCGATAAGGCTAATTCTGAAAAACTGGTTTTAAGTTCATGCGGATTTGTGAAATGGGTTGTAGACGGCCTTGTTTATCCTGTTGCCGGAAGTTATTTAAAACGGGAACCTTTGCTGACAGAAACCGTTCACTATAAAGAAAACGGATTGCAGGGAACTTTGCAGGAAAAAAGACGTACTTCGTTTTCCCTTGATTTTACCCGTAACCTTGCTGCTGCAGACCTTAGTGTCCGAATGGGAAAAACTTATCTTTACAAAGATTCTGCTGTTGATGTAAATTTTTCGCCTTTCAGTGCAGTCAAGACAAAAAACGGAATTGTAAATCTTGCAGGTTATTTCAAGGATTCTGGTTATAAGCCGGAAGTTCTTAAGGCTTTGTTCTATGTTCTTGCTGTAAGTGATCCTCAGTACTGTTACTTAGGCGCTTTCCGTCAGACAGACCGTAATGCCTTTGACCGTAAAAAAGCAGGTGAGGGAAATGCAGAGATTAAGGTTTTCAACGAAGCCTGTGTTTTCTTTCCTTATTTTGATACAAACGGTCAGTTCAAGATTGCGGTTTTTTATGACGGTCAGGAAGTTGGATTTGATGAAATAATCGGAAATCTTGTAAAGACAGGGGACAGTTTTGTTCACCTTACACGAGTTAAAACAAATACAGTTTATTATCCTCAGGAGAAGTTATACGAGTAGTCAGAAAAAGCGAAAAAAAATCACTTTGTTTTGTCTAAAAAGTAGTATATAATAGAACATTATGGAAAATATTAAGGTTGTAGCCTTCGACATTGACGGAACTCTCTACCCGCAGTGGACATTCTATGCAAGAATGTGGCCACACTTTTTAAAATATATACGCACTTTTTACCATTTTGGTCGTGTGCGAGTTCAGCTTAGAAAAACAGCTCCATTACCTGATTTTTTTAAGTACCAGATTACTCTCATGGCAGAACGACTGGGCTGTTCTTTCGAAAAAGCTGAACGCAAACTTAACAGGGCAGTATACGAAGGACTGCCAAAGTATTTTAAGCATGTTAAGCCTTATGATGGTGTCCGCGAAACTTTTGCGGCATTAAAAGAGGCTGGATATAAAGTTGCAATATTGTCGGATTTCCCGCCATCTCAGAAAGGAGATTTGTGGGGACTTTTACCTTATTGTGATTATGTAAAGGGTTCCGAAGAAATTGGGGCGCTCAAACCGTCAAAATATGCTTTCGGAAGTTTTGCAAAGGAACTTGGAGTTGATCCGTCGCAGATTCTGTATGTTGGCAATCACAAGAAATACGATGTTCTTGGAGCAAAGAATGCAGGATTTAAAACTGCACTGCGTATTTCTAAAAATGCCAGACCATACGAAGAAGCTGACATTAACTTTTCAAGTTACAAAGAATTTATGGAAATATTCTTGAATAAATAATTTATTCTGGGTGGAAAAAGTGGAATACATTTCAATCATCATTTCAGTTGTTGCATGTTTAGTAATTTGTTTTATCTTCAAGCAGATGGACAAATCTAATAATTCGTTGGAAAAAGTTAAGCGCTATGCAGATAAGCGTCAGGCAGAATTTGAAGAATTCTTTAAAGATGCTTCGGGCAAACTTAACCTTCAGTCTGCAGAACTTGCTTCTCAGCAGCAGCAGGCAGTTGCAGCCGTAAAGAAACTTCAGCAGCAGACAGAAGTTTTTGAAGGCATGATCAAGGATATGGAAAAGGATACTGATTCCATTCACACAATGGAACAGAAAATCATTTCTTACGGTGCAAAAATCGAAACTCTTACACAGCTTACTGCAGGTGTTGAAGATAACCTTTCTCGCATCAAGAAAGAATCCAACTTTGTTGATAAGGTTTGTGCAAAACTTGATGATAATAAAGTTCAGTTTGATAAACTTGAAAAACACATTCCTGAAATTACAGAAGAATTCAAGAAGACAAACGGTGAACAGCTCAAGCTTATTGGAACAGATCTTCTTATTAAATTTGAAGACCGTGCAAAAAAACTTGAAGGCGATATCAAGACTGCAGTTAAACAGCAGGAAGAAGTTCATCAGCGCATTACAAGCGATGTAGCATCAATTTATTCACATGCTGCTGATAAAGTTGAAGCACTTGAAGATGACGCATTTAAGCGCCTGAGTGAAGTTGCTTCTGAAAGAGCAGAAAATTACAAACGCGAACTTACAGCTGTTTCTGATAAACTTTCTGCAAGCCAGAAAGAACTTGATTCCAAGATTGATACAATGGTAAGCCAGTCAGACCGCAAGCTCAACGAACTTGAAGCTGACCTTGATGATAAGGTTTCAAAGATTTCTTACGAAGTTGAAGATACTGTTTCCAAACTTTCTGGAAATGTTGAAGACAAAGTTTCTTATCTTACTGGTGATGTTGAATCTAAAGTTGATACACTTACAAAAGTTGTTGAAGACAGATTCGGCAATATTTCTGAAAATATCGAAGACCGCCTTGCAATTGCTGATCAGAAACTTGAACAGAATGTTGCAGCAGTTCAGGAAAAATACAATAAACTTTTCAATGACGCAATTTCCCGCGCTGATGACAAAGAAAAAGCTGCTTACGAAAAATACTCAATGGCAGCCAAAGAACATACAGAAAGATTTAAGACTGCTGTTGAAGAAAAAATTCACACAATGCAGGATACAATCAAAGAAAACCTTGCAATGCTTAAAGGCCAGCTGACACAGGCTTCTAAAGACGCAAAACTTTCTATCAGCGAACTTAAAGAAGCATGCAAGCAGGCAGTTGCTGAATCTAAAGCAAGCCAGAAAGAAGTTGAACTCCACAAGAAAGAAGTTCAGGATACAATCAATGACTTTGAACATTCAGCAAATGCTCAGATCGTTGATGTTAACAAACGCCTTGAAGAAGCTGTTAAGAAAGCAACTGCAAGCTATGAAGAAAAACAGACTCAGAGCATTGCAGAACTTGACCGCCATCTTGATGCATACAAAAATGACATGCTTTACAGATTCAAGAGACTTGAATCAAGCGGTTCTGATATTGATAACCTTGAAAAGATTCTCCGCAAAAACATGGCAGAGACAACAAAGCATGTTGAAGAAGATTTCCAGAAATTCTCTGAAGCAACAAAGAAAGAATCAGAATCACTTGCAAACCAGATTGCTGATCTTGAAAAGAGCATTGAATCAATCCGCGAAGAAGCAATTACTAGCGTATCTGAAAAATTTGCTGACTTTGAATCTAGCTTCAATGATGACCTTAGAAGCCGTTCAGATAAAATTGATGCAGACCTTACAAACTGGAAGCAGAACTTTGATACAAGACTTAATACTATCGAAGTTGAATATGCAACAGGCCGTACTGATATCGAATCAAAATACAATGCAGAACTTAATGTTCGCGTAGAAAATCTCGACACTCAGACAACAGAAAAAATCGAAAAGATTTCTGCACAGTTTGCTGATTCAAATGCAAGTCTTTCTCAGAAGATTTCAGAAATGGAACAGTCTGTTCGTAACTTTGTTGATCAGTATTCTACAGAACTTCAGAATGCAGTTGAAACTTCTGCTGATAAACTTAAGGCAGAAACAGAAAAGCATTCTGAAAATATCGAAATTGCCCTTGAAAAAGAAAAGGTTAAACTTATGGATAACCTTAAGGACTTCAAGGAAGAAGTCAACAATCGTCAGGAAGAAAGCATTGCTTCTATTGATAAAGCTTCTGATGATTTTGCAAACTGGAAAGATCAGATTTCTGCAATGTTCGAAAATGCAAGCAAAGATTACGACAATCAGCTTGACAGCATCAAGGCTGACTTTGCCGCAAAAGCAGAAGTTGCAAAGAGTAATATTGAAGACTCAATGGATCAGTTTAAGGAAGAAACTCGTGCACGTACAGCTCAGGTAGAAGAAGAAATTACTTCTCTTGAAGGCCGCACTCAGGAATCAATTGAACAGTATAATACTGAGTCAGAAAAAGTTGTTTCTAAACTTGAAACAATGTATGCAAACATGCTTTCTAAGACAGAAGAAAGAATCCGTTCACAGAATGAATCAGCACAGAAGAAGTTCGAAAAGCTTACTGCTGATATCGAAAAAGCGGCTTCTGATAACAAAGAAAAACATTCAGAAATGATTTCTAAGATTTCTGAAGAACAGAAAGTATTTGAAAATAAACTTGACGAAATCGAAGACGAAATTAAAGACGTTAACGACCAGATGAAAGTTTACGAAAAAGCAGACAAGATGCGTAAGGATCTTGATGAAGAAATTCAGTCACTTTCTGAAAGCTTCGAAAAACTTGAAAACTTTAAGGTTGCTGCCGGAATGTTCAAGAGCCAGTTCGATGCTCTTGTTAAGATGAATGATGATGCAGAAAACCGCCTTGAAAAATTCAACGATGCCCGTAAACGTATTGATAACCTTGAACGCGACTTTGACAAAATCATTACACTTTCTGGTTCAATGGATAATCGTCTCCATCAGCTCCAGGAAACAAGTGATGACCTGCAGTCAATGGAAATTAAGGTACGCAACTTCCAGGATACATTAAGCGGAATTTCAATGACTTATGACCGTCTTGATAAGAAGGGCGAAGTTATTGAACAGGTTGCTCAGGATGTTGATAAGTCATTTGATATGCTTAAAGACCTTGAATCTAAACTTGTTGCATGTACACGTCAGGCTGATTCACTTCCTAAAGAAATTAAAGAAGTTCAGGCTAACGTTGACGCACTTCTTAAGAACTCAAAACATCTTGATGGTGCTGTTGAAAAACTTGATACACTTAAAGCAATCATGGACGAAACAGAAGAACGCATGGAAAAAATTAAATCCAGCCGTGACGGTATCGCTCATGCACAGGAAAGAATCGAAGACCTTTCTAAAGAAGTTGATGCAAAATTCAAAGCACTTGAATCAATTGCAAAAGCCCATACAGAAAGTAAATCAGCTTCTGGAACTGCAAGAAAAAGCCGCGTAACTCCTCGTAACAGAGAAAATGTTAAGACTCTTAAAATGCAGGGATGGACAAATGAAGAAATTGCAAACTCACTTCATCTGTCTGAATCTGAAGTTGAATTGATTCTTGAAACACAGGATTAATTCTTAAGAAAACAGAATAGAAAATAAAAAAACTCGTCTGAAAATCAGGCGAGTTTTTTTTGTCCAGTTTTATTTACTTAAAAGACAGGTTGCAAAAACTTCTATTGCATTGGAAGAACCTACGTCTCCAAGTTTTTCTCCGGTTTTTGCTTTTACAAAAATCTGGTCTGGATTTACATTCAGGATTTTTGCAATGTTTTCCTGTACCTGGGTTTTGTAAGGAAGGAATTTTGGTTTTTCAAGAAGAACAACGCAGTCAAGGTTTTCGAGTTTCCAGCCTTTGTCCTGAACACATTTCCAGGCTTTCTGTAAAAGCATTGCGGAATCTGCGTCTTTGAATTGCGGATCGGTGTCCGGAAAAAATGAACCGATGTCACCAAGGCCGCTTGCGCCTAAAAGACTGTCTGTAATTGCATGCAAAAGAGCATCGCCGTCAGAATGACCAAGTTCACCTTTTTCAAAAGGAATTTCAATTCCACCGACAATAAGCTTTCTGCCTTCTACAAGTTTGTGCAGGTCATAACCTAAACCTGTTCTGATCATTTTTGTCTCCATGGAACTGTTTTGTTTTATATCCTGAGGATAAGTTATTTTTATATTCTGACTTTCACCTGTATAAGCAAAAGTTTTGAATTCATTGTATGCGTCATTGATTTCTGTATCGTCTGTGTAAGTTTTTCCGTCTGTGTGTGCTGTTTTGTGGGCACTTAGAATTGCATTGAAATCAAATCCCTGTGGTGTCTGAACTGAAGCAAGGGTTCTGCGTTCAAGGTGGCGGACAATGATTTTATTTTCGTTGATTTCTTTTTGTGTTTCAGAAGGTTCAAGGTATGGAACAGATGCCTTGTGTTCTATTGTATGGCGTATGCTCAGGCGAACAAGTTCTTCTGATAAGAAGGGACGTGCTCCGTCGTGAATCAATACATAATCAGGCTGTGTGTTTTTTTCTAAAAAGGTGAGGGCATTGAATACGGATTCCTGTCGGGAATTTCCGCCTGCTGCAAAATAAACCGGAATGTGAGCAAAGTCCTTAAAAAAATCTTTGTCTGAATCAAGAGCTGCTTTGCATGAATCAACGTCGCCTGCAGGATGCACAATTACAAGACTTGAAACAAGTCCTGTATTTAAAAAAGTACGGGCGACCGTGGAAAGAACAGTTCCTTTGTTTAACGGAAGATATTCTTTTTTTATCCGGCCGCCCATGCGTGTTGACGAACCGGCAGCTACTATTACTACAGCTACCTGGTCGTTCATAAATTAAAAGTCGTCGTCATCGTCGAAGTCGTCTGAATCATTGTTATCTGAATCATCGTCTTCGTCGTCATCGTCATCATCGTCGTCAGAACGAGAACGTTTCTTCTTCTTTTCGTCGATGTCATCATCCATGCTGAATTCGTCATCATCGTCATCATCAATCTGGATGATTGGTTTATGTTTAGGAGTTGCTCCCGGTGGATCGAGTTTATCGTGAATCATTGATTCAACTTCTTTTGCTGTCTTGCCAAGAGCAATTGCGATTTCGTCTTCAAGAAGTTTTTTTGCAGAATCATAAAGTTTGCGTTCCTGAATAGGAAGTTCCTTGATTTTACTGCGGTTATAAAGACAGCGTACAATCTGAGCAATGTCAGAAATGCTTCCTTTTTTAAGAAGTTCAAGGTTCATCTGGTAACGAAGTTTCCAGTCTGAAGTGATAGGTTCAAAATCTTCAGAAAGCATGTTGAGTGCTTTTTTAGCTTCTGATGCTTCTACGATAGGACGGATTCCAAGAGCTGTTGCATTGCTTACTGGAACCATAACGATCATATCAGAAACTTCAAGATATATTTTATAGAAGAAAATGTTTTCTCCGTTGATTTCTTTTTCAAAGATTTCTGTAATCTTTCCGACACCCTGACTTGGGTAAACAACCTGCTGGTTGATTTTGAATTCTGTCTTAATTTTTGCTTTTGCCATACAATATATTATAGCACAAAAATAGCGTACTTGCAATAATTTGCCATATCCTTTATATTGAAAAAATTATTATGAATAAAACAAACGATGAAAAATTCGATGAATCAATCGAAGAAACAATCCCAGACACAGAAAATTCTAATGAAGAAATTCTTTTAGATTCAGACTCAGACGTAATCGAAGATAATGACACAATCTCTTTTGAAGATCTTGGTTTAGACGAAATTACACTTTCCGCAATTGCAAAAAAAGGTTTTGAAGTTCCTTCTCCAATTCAGGTTCTTGCTATTCCCCGTCTTTTAAATGGCGAATCAAATATTATTGCCAGAGCTCGTACAGGTACAGGCAAAACAGCTGCTTTCGGTTTGCCTCTGGTTCAGCGCCTTCGTGAAAAAAAAGGATATGTTCAGGCTCTTATTCTTGAACCTACCCGTGAACTTGCAGTCCAGACCTGTAAAGAAATGAAGTCCTTTACAGAAAGTACCGTTCCTCATTCAGTTGTAGTTTATGGCGGCGCTTCTATGGGCGAACAGATCCGCGAACTTAAAAAAGGTGCTGATATTGTTACAGGTACTCCTGGTCGCGTAAAAGATCTTATTGACCGCGGTGTTCTTGATCTTTCCAAAATTGAATATTTCATTCTTGATGAAGGCGATGAAATGCTTGATATGGGCTTTATCGAAGACATCGAAGAAATTTTCGGTAAGGCAAATCCAGAAAGCCGCGTTCTTCTTTTCAGTGCAACAATGCCTGCTCCGATCTTAAAAATTGCCCAGAAATTTATGGGTGAATATGAAATCGTAGAAGAAGAAGGCGTTCTTGAAGAACCTCTTTTGATTGAACAGAAATACTGGATGGTCAGAGAAAGTGATAAGATCGAAGCTCTTGTTCGCCTTATTGATATGTCACCAGATTTCTTTGGCCTTGTATTCACACAGACCAAAAATGATGCAGATGCAGTAAGCCGCCGTCTTGACGAAAAAGGATACGAAGCCGGTGCTCTGCATGGAGACATTCCTCAGGGACAGCGTGAAAAAGTTCTTGCAAGATTCCGTTCAAAGAAAACAAGAATTCTTGTAGCTACTGATGTTGCAGCCCGCGGAATTGATATTACTGGTCTCAGCCATGTTGTAAACTACAGTCTTCCTTACGATGCTTCAACTTATGTTCATCGTATCGGACGAACAGGTCGTGCAGGGCAGACTGGTATGGCAGTAACTTTTGTAGGACCTAATGAACGCCGTCGTCTTAACTTTCTTAAGGCTGGAGTTGCAAAGGCAAGTAAAGGCGATCTTATAGAAGCAAAAGTTCCAGAAGTTGATGATGTTCTTGAAATTAAAAGAACCCGTCTTTACGAAACTCTGTCAAACCGCCTTGCAGCTAATGATGAGCAAAATCAGTTCTTTGATGATATGGCAGCAAAACTCCTTGAAAATAAAGAACCTTTAAGTGTAATAAGCGGCCTGCTTGACGTAATGTATGGTTCTTCACTTGATAAGTCACATTACGAAAAAATTACTCCGGTTACAGAAGGAAGAGGTGCAAAAAAAGCTAACCGCGATTTTGCTCCAAATCCAAATCAGGTTCGTCTTTATGTTCAGCTTGGAAAACGTGACGGTTATTCAGCCCGTTCAATTGCAGAATATTTTTCAAGCATGCTGCATATTCCAAATAACAAAGTTGATAAGATTGATGTATCCCGTGACTTTACATTGCTGAACCTTCCAAAGGCTGCAGCTCTCAAAGTTCTTGAAATGTCTAAAAAAGACAAAAAAATGGTACATGTACATATCGATTCTAAATCGGAAAATACACTCAAAGCCAGTGACAGAAGAGGTTCAGGTGACAGATCTGATTCATCTCGCAGCCGCTCAAGAAGTTCTGGGGAAAGAAGAGACCGCAGTTTTGATAAAGGATCTAAAACAGGCCGTGGTAAAGATGCCGGTCGTGGAAAAAAAGGTCCTGCAAAACCTCATGCGCAGGTTGAACGTACAGGTTCTGCAAGTGCATATAAAAAATCTTCTAAAGCAAAAGAATTTTAATTTAGATTCCCTCGGCTTCCTGCTTGAGGGAATCAAGATGATTTAATATTTTCTGATCCAATGTAATGCTCAGGTTCTTTTCCTGTGACGGAAGTACAAGTCCTTTTGGACCGTTTTTTGCACGGCGCAAATGTTTAACCTGAGTATAATACAAATCTGCTTTTCCCTGCTTGCGTGCCTTTGAGTAATAAACTGCAAGGTTTCCTGCGGCAAGCATTATTTCAAGAGGAATTGTTTTTCCTGCCCTGTATTTCACAAAAACATAACCGCCCGGACAGTCACGGGTATGGAACCACATATCACTGCCGCGGACATGTCTTCGTAAAAGTTCATCGTTTTCGTTTGCGTCACGTCCTACAAGAATGTACCAGCCGTCGATTGTGTAATCAAGGCCGGGATGAGATTTTTCTTTCTGCTGTTTTGGTTTTGTATCCTTACGCAGCATCTGTTCAATTTTAACAGGATTTTTTTCTGCAAGCATTGCCTTGTATTCTTTATCAAGGCGTTCAATTTTGTGTCTTGTATTTTCGATGTCAGTATCAAGCTGTTCAAGGCCTGAAATTTCTTTTTTGTAAGCTTCGTAATATACCTGGGCATTTTCGTGTACTGACTTTTTAGGATCGATTTTAATCTGAATGGTTTTGCCTGTTTCGTAATCTTCGCATTCAAGAAAATTTGAGCCTGTGGTTATGTTGTGGCCAAAGGACGTGATTAAATCGCCCTGATGTTTTTTCTGGTCTGCGTGACTGAAATCTTCTTTTTTCTGCAGAAGTTTTTCAAGCGCTGATTCAAGTTTTGAGTGATGTGTGTTGTACCAGCGTTCGCAGCTTTCCAGAAGTGCTTCGCGGCTTAAGGAACTTGCATATTCACTGTAATAGATGTCGATTTTCTGGTTAAAGGTGAGGGGACTGTGACCCGGATGTTCTTCAAGGAATTTCTGTTCAAGCTGCGAAAAATCTCTTACCGGGAATTCTCTCTGCGGTTTTGAAGGGTCAATAACGGGCTCATCAAAATGTCCCAGAGTTTTTTCATCTTTTCCAGGACGGCGGAACATCGTATCAAGGATCGTGCCGTTTGTGTCAGTAAGAATGATGTTGGCAGCCGATGACCATAATCTTATGTAAAGAAAAAATTCTTCATCCCCGCGCTTTAGTTCCATTTTGATAATTCGTTCAAGACCAATCTGTGCGCAGCTGTTTATTCTTGCGCCTTTGATTCTTGACTTTAAGAATTCCATAAAGCGCAGAGGTTTTTCATTTTTTGGAATTTTTCTGTTAGTTGAATTTATTCTGCAGCCGCCGTTTGCAATACAGATTAAAAGAGTAATTGGAGTTGCTTCTTTGTAAAGATAAAGTGCAAGGGTGTCAAATCCAGGCTGAATTACATCTTGAATAAAACAGCCTGTGACATCAAGTTCTTCAAGAACTTTGTTTATTTCATTGCAGTTTAGGGACATCTGTATCCGCCAGTTTTTCTATGAGTTCTTTTGTTTTGTGTGTCTGTTCAAACAAACGCTGTGCAAGCATTTTTGAAAGGAAAATACCATAGTGTGGATTCAGACGGATCATGTTAAGGAATTCAATTTTTGGAATTCTGATGAGGCGGCAGTTACCGCTTGCAAGAATTGTTGCTGAACGTCTGTCATTCAACAGGAACGACATTTCACCGATGAACATATCATTTGGTGTTAATACAGAAACAAGTTTGCGTCCTGAATAAACTGCGTATTTTCCTGAAACAATAAAGTAAAGGTCATTTGTCTTTTCGTTTTCGCGGCAGACAACGTCTTTATCTTTGAATGTAACTGTTTCGTAAGTTTTCATTACACCAGGAATGTAGTTTGATTCATCAAGCTGGTTGCGGATGCGCAGTGTCACCTGATTTCCTTTGTCGTTATATGCAATCTGCTGAATCATGTCTTTTGAAAGATTGATTCCGCGTCCATGAAGTTCATCAGCCTGAGCTTCTTCTTTGCCTTCAAGATATTTGCGCCAGTCAAAACCATCACCGTCATCAGTAATGGAAAAAGTTGAATGGTGACGGGTGATAAAATAAGAAAGAGTAATCTTACGGTCTTTGTATTTTTCTTCCCTGCGTTTCTGGTCAATCAGAGTAACAATATCTCCGTGTTCTTCCATGTAAGCAGTTTTTTCTGCATAGGAAATTTCAAGGTTACCGTGTTCGAGTGCATTGTTCAGAAATTCACTTAATGCAATCTGAAGGTTAACTCTTGTTTCTGCATTAATGCGGTTTGTATTGTAAAGATAACTTACAAGGAAAGTTGAATAAAAGTGAATGTCCAGAAGATCATTATCAAAAGTAATTGAACCAGATTCTTCCGGAGCAAATGGACTTTGAATTCCGCGGTGAAAAATAAACTGCTGGTTTGTAAGAGTAATATGCAAAAGTCGTGAAAAGTTCTGAATGAATTCACTTAATGTAAGAACGCAAAGAATGTTTTTGTCCTGCTGTTCTTCAATTTCCTGCTTTTTTTTCATGTCATCACAAACCGCAATGATACCGCCGTAGTGAAGCCATGGATCTGCGTTAATTGCAGAAAGAATGGTTTCGCAGTCTGTGTTTTCAGAAGTATAGTCAAGGATTTTCACTTCTGGAAGTTCATAGTTGATATAGTTAATGACTTCGAGAGTTTCCCACAGGAATTCGCCGTCAAAAGCTTTATATTTAGGAAGTTCTTTTTTTACGGTTTCAATAACTTTTTCGTTTGAAGAAATAGTAAGAATCTTTTTCATAAAGTGACTCCAATATTTATTGAATGGGTGTTATTATACCACAAAAAGTGGAATTTATAAATAGTAATTTTAACGGCTGTAGAAAGGTCCCTTTGAGGGTTTGGACAGTCTGCAGATAAATGAATTTTATCCGTAAAGGAATGTCTGCGATTTTTTTTGTTTTCCTGGAACTGGAGTTTTCTGCAGTAACATTAAAAAAATTAAGTTTAATTCCATTTTTATCTTGACAATTCAGTTAAAAAAACACTAAAATAATTCACATGAATACTTTATTAATTCTTTCAATTCAGGCTGTTCTCGTCGTCGTCGCTGTTAAAAGCGTGGCAAGAGCATTTGTGTAATTGAAGGTTTAATAAAACTTAACTTTCAGAAGTTTTAAGGTGTTTAATAGGACGCCTTGGAAAATAACAGAGCTCTTCGCCATGACGTAAGGGCTCTTTTTTTTGGCAAAAGACTTTTATGTTAGCGGACTGCAGACTAATTTTAGGAGTATCAAAATGAAAAAAACAGGTGCACAGATTATCACAGAAATCTTGAGGAAGTTTAAGATTGATATGGTAGCCGGAATTCCAGGCGGATCAATTCTTCCACTTTATGATGAATTAAATCGCAGCGGTATTAATCACGTCCTTGTGCGCCAGGAACAGGCAGCTGGTTTTATTGCTCAGGGAATTGCCCGTACAACAGGAAAACCAGCAGTATGTTTTGCAACTTCAGGTCCTGGAGCAATGAACCTTTTGACTTCAATTGCAGATGCCCGCAGTGACAGTGTTCCTATTATTGCAATTACAGGTCAGGTAAATCTTTCACTTATCGGAACAGATGCATTCCAGGAAGCAGATACATTCGGGCTTTCTTTCCCGATTACAAAACACAGCGTTATGGTTAAGTCTGCAAAGGAACTTCTGACTGTTTTGCCTGAAGCTTTTAATATTGCAATGAATGGCCGTCCAGGTCCTGTACTTATTGATGTTCCTCGTAACGTTCAGCTTGAAGAATGTGAATTTGATTCATGGCCAAAATGTGAAATTCAAAAATCAGATGTAAGATTCCATACAGATAAAAAACAGATGGCACAGGTTTGTAAAGAAGCAGCTATGGCTTTGTGCAAAGCAGAACGCCCTGTTCTTTACCTTGGAGGCGGCTGTAATACATTTGAAGGCGCAAAGGCTTTTAAAGATTTCTTAAGCGTTTACCAGGCTCCGGTAGTTTCAAGCCTTATGGGAATCGGTGCTGTTCCTGCAAGTTATAAAGGAAACATGGGAATGGTTGGTATGCACGGAAGTGTTGCTGCAAACCGCGCAATGCATGATGCTGACCTTGTACTGGCATGTGGTGTCCGCTTTGATGACCGTGCTATCGGCCTTAAAGATAAATTCTGTCCTAACGCAAAAATCGTTCATATTGATATTGATGCTGCAGAAATCAATAAAATTATGACAAGCGACCTTCATCTTGTAAGTGATGTTGAATCAGCAATTCCTGTAATTACAGAAATTCTTCGTGAAGCTGCAAATTCAAAATCAAAAGGAAAGGCAGCAATGGATATCAAGGAAACTGCTCCAGAACGCCAGACCTGGATGAGCAAAATGGTAGAATGTAAAATTGCAACTTTCAGTGTAAACTGCGGTATCGATAAAAAATCAAAGGCAGCCAATCCAAGAAAATTTATTGCTGATGTTCCTGAACTTGCAAAAGCAGCAGGTACAAAACCTTCTGATATTATCGTAACAACAGATGTTGGCCAGCACCAGATGTGGGCAAGCCAGTACTATCCTGTAGAAGATGCAAGAACATTCCTTACTTCTGGTTCTCTTGGAACAATGGGATTTGGTCTTCCGGCTGCAATTGGTGCTGCTCTTGCAAATCCTAAAAAACATATTGTATGTTTTTCTGGTGACGGTTCCATCATGATGAATATTCAGGAACTTGCAACTCTTGCAGAACGCAACCTTAATGTTACAATTATCGTTCTTGAAAATGGAACTTTGGGAATGGTTTACCAGCAGCAGAAACATCTGTTCAATAAAAATTACAGTGCAAGTATTTTTGAAAAGACACCTGACCTGCTTGCAATTGCAAACGGTTTTGGTATTGAAACTTTTGATGCTGACGGGGACACAAAAGGGCAGTGGGCTAAAAAAGTATTTGATCCTAAACGCAAGGGTCCGGCTTTTGTACGAATCCACGTAAGTCAGGAAGAAGATGTTCTGCCGTTTGTAACAGCAGGTAAAGCAAATATTGATGCTATTGTAAACTAAAAAAAAGGAGCCGTTTCAAGCAGAAACTTGGAACGGCTCTTTTTTTAATTATTAAAAATCTTTATTTGAAGATTTCTTTGAATTTACCAAGAAGTACATCTGTTTCGATAGAAGCATCAAGGTCTGTAATTTTTCCCTTTTCACGGTAGAAACCGATGATAGGTTCTGTTTCTTTGTGGTAAACTTCAAGGCGGTGTTTGATAGAAGATTCCTGGTCATCATCGCGCTGGTAAAGTTCTCCACCACATTTGTCACAAACGCCTTCTACTTTTGGCTGTTTTGTAAGAACGTTAAAGTTTTCACCACATGCACGGCAAACACGGCGTGTAGAAAGACGGCGAAGAACAACTTCTTCTTCGATTGTAAAGTTTACACATGTTACATCCGGGCAGAATTCTTCGAGCATTTTTGCCTGTGGAATTGTGCGTGGGAAACCATCAAGAATAAATCCGTTTTTGCAGTCATCCTGACCTAAACGTTCCTTAACAAGACCGCATGTAATTTCGTCGCTTACGAGACCGCCGGCATCAATGATTGCTTTTGCCTGAAGTCCAAGTGGAGTCTGATTTTTGATTGCAGCTCTGAACATATCACCTGTTGAGATGTGAGGAATTTTATAATCTTCCTTTACTTTAACAGCGAGTGAGCCTTTTCCTGCTCCTGGAGGTCCCAAAAAAATAAAATTCATATTTACTCCTAAAAAAATGTTTTTACTTGTAGTAACATTATAATTATACGGGTAAACCGCTAATTTTGCAATGTAATTGTTATAAATGCAAGCTGTGCATCCCAGTTAAATATAGTACGTTCTGCTGCCTGTGTCACAAGATTTGCAATTTTATCCAGATTTGCAGATCCTGTTTTGCTGCTGACTGCCTTTGCATAAGCAGAAGATTCAATGTCAAACCATGCAGCAATTTCATTTTTTGTGATGCGCCTTTTTTCTGTGATTACATTAGTAACCGCTTTTACATCAAAGCCTTCTTTGCTGAAGATTTCTTCAATAGAATTTGTATCCCAGTTAAAAAGAGGATTTGTTTTGTCTTCAAAGAATTCATTTTCTGCTGCAACCATGTTCGACATTATTTCACGGAAAGTTTCTGGTACGTTTCCGGAAAAAATCTGTTTTTCAATGAGGCGGCTGATTCGCTGACCGTTGCATGGAATTCTCTGGCAGATGACTGCGTTAAAATCTTTGGAAAGAATTCCTTCTGATTCGTTTAATGTATATGTATTAACTTCTGAAAGTTCGCCTGCCGGTTTAAGGGCTGCAGCTTCTTTAAGTTTTGTGCAGAGAGTTTTAATTGACTCAATGTTTGCAAATGGATCTCTGAAGAACAGATGATCAAAAGCGATATTTCGGTTCAAGAACTTTCTAAGTACCTGGATAATGTCCTGGTCGGCAGCTGCTGTTTCAAGAACCGGCTTATCAAGGTTTGCAAGAGTGCGTGAATACTGTTCAAGGATTTCACGGCCTTTGTCAGTTTTGCAAACACCGCAGGTAACTCCTTCTGGTGTAAGGCGGCTTATCTGCCACAGTAAAAGTCCGTCATCAGCATTCCAGATAAGGCTTCTGTCATGGCGGCTGATCGCAGCAATTTCTGTCATTGTATCACGGATTGCAAGCAGGACTTCTGCACGGTTAGAATCAAGGCGGGCCTGCCATGCTTTTTGCGCGTGATTAATTGCACTTTCTTTTACATCATCAACAGGACTGAATGTAAGGTTTTCTGCTTTTTTACCGTCACGGGTTTTAAAATGTTCTGTAATCCACCACTGATTGATTGGATTTTCTCCAAACTGGCTTTTAGGTGTTTTTGCATCTGGAGCTGCTGTTATGTTTCGGGAACCTGTAGTTGCAGTATCCAAAGTTGCTCCTGCAGGTCCGTTCTGTTTTTCAAGAATTGCAGCAATCTGAAGTTCACGGCGGCTTAATACGTCGCTTCTGATTTTGCCTTCGTAGCCTTGTGTAGTCGGTGTGTAAAAAACGCGGCCGGCAAGTGTGTCAGGTAAATACTGCTGTGCAACCCAGTGATCACGGTAAGCATGAGGATAAAGATATCCTGAACCATGTCCGAAACCTTCAGCGTCACGATTAGCATCTTTAAGATGATTAGGAACTTCTGCGTCTTCTTTTTCTACAGAACTTAAGGCGTCAAAAAATGCCATGGAGCTGTTTGATTTTGGTGCAGTTGCAAGATAAAGGGCTGCATGTGCCAGATGATATCGTCCCTCTGGTAAACCGACTCTGTCAAAGGCAGCGGCACAGCTTTCTACAACACCAAGTGCATAAGGATCTGCAAGACCTGTATCTTCACAGGCGCTGATGAGCATTCGTCTGAAAATAAAATGAGGGTCTTCGCCGGCGCGGATCATTCTTGCAAGCCAGTACATTGCGGCATCCGGATCCCGTCCCCGCAAAGATTTGATAAAGGCACTTATTATGTCGTAGTGATAATCGCCGTCACGGTCGTATAACACAACTTTTTTCTGGATTGATTCTTCGGCAGCTTCTTTTGAAATATAGATTGTAGAACCATATGCAGGCTGCGGCGGATTTCCATTTGGATCCCATTTGTCAGGGGTTGTTTCTACTGCAAGTTCCAGTGCATTTAAAAGTGTTCTGGCATCTCCGTTTGCAGTTTCGATAAGGTGATCTAAAGCACCGTCTTCAAATTCAACTTTCCAGTGACCGTATCCCCGTTCTGTATTTGACAAAGCCTGAAGAGCTGCTTTCTTTAAATCTTCTTTTGTGAGTGCCTTCAACTGGAAAACGCGGCTACGGCTGACCAGGGCTTTATTTACTTCAAAGAAAGGATTTTCTGTTGTTGCTCCAATAAGAATAATGGTACCGTTTTCGACCCAAGGTAAAAGAGCATCCTGCTGGGCACGGTTCCATCTGTGAACTTCGTCAACAAATAAAATTGTACGGCGGTTGTAAAGGTTAAAATAATCTTCTGCCTGTTTGATTGAATTGCGGATATCAGCAACACCGGTCAAAACGGCATTAAGAGAAAGAAAGTTACTTTTTGTGTGGTTTGCAATAACCCGGGCAAGAGTTGTTTTTCCGGTTCCCGGAGGTCCGTAAAAAATTACTGAGGTCAGCTGGTCTGCTGCAATTGCACGGCGTAAAAGACGGCCTTTGCCTACAATGTGATCCTGGCCGATATACTCGTCAAGAGTCTGTGGCCTCATTCTGGCTGCAAGAGGTTCCTTTAGCTGGTTTGCCGCTGCGGCAGAAAAAAGGTCACTGGACATCTGTTATTCAATATTCCATTTAGCGCGGGAAGGGTAGTAAGCCCAAAGTCCCTGGTGAGTAAACTGTGCTGAGTTTGCACCGTTACCTTTTACCTGAATCGAAGCATAGCAGGCATCAGCAAGAGTATTTGCATCTGGATTTACTGCAAGAATGACATGACTTTCGTAAATCGAACTGATTGTACTTGAAGCATTTGAAAAATCTACAACTTCCTGATTGCTGATAAGGAATCGTTTAAAACCAAAGAGCATGCTTGTAACAAGAATGCTGTCCTGTGTCATACATACGCTTGTAAGGATTCCCATTCCAGTTTTAATTTTCTGTTCGCCTCTGCCGTCATCATTGTTATAGACGATTTCATCAACGTTAGTATAAGCGTATCTGTTTCCATGAGAGAATGCTGCATTACCGTTATTGTAAGTAAGAACTCCGCCTTTATAATATACAGATTTAGCAGAAGCAGCACCCGCTATTGGTGAACCGACTGTACCGCCGTTGAGTTCAAAGCAGCCGTTTTTTGTACGGATAAAAGCTTTTCTTTGTGATTTTACAACAGTGTTTGTACAGAAGAGGTGTGTTTCGTTTGTGATTTTTCCTTCTGTCATGTCCTGATCAATTGGAAGAGCTACATTTACTTTGTTCCAGGTTCCGTTGTTAGTGTAAAAAAGTTCAAATTTCTTGATGCGCATTTCGCCTTCTTCGTCATTTCTGCCATAGAGGGCTGCAAGTGCATAAAGATAAGTTCCGTCAGCTGCAACTTTCTGGATGTGGGTTACAGCTCTGTCATCTTCGTATTCGCGCTGGTATTCAATTTCAGGAGTTGAAAATTCTGTCCACTTTCCGTAGCTTGAATCATTTGCGTTTTTTCTGTAGATTTTGCCGTTTGAAAGATAGAGTTCTTCCTGCTTTCCAGGCTGACTGTAACGTACAATTGAATAAATGTCTCCAAGAACAGTTGCTTTTTCGAGCTGGACTTCCTGACGGATGTGGTAGAACATAGGGTCCTGGCAGGAAGTAAGAATTAATGCTGTTGCGGCAATCAATGTAAATATAGTTTTTTTCATAAAGGTAATCCTGTTTTTTTTAACTAAAAGTGATATCTTGCACCGAGATTTGCAGAAACCGAAATAAGGTAGTCATTTTTTTCAGGTTCTTTTGCGTACCACTGAGGCATATACATAAACTGACAGTTAATGCCAAATGACCAGCTTTCGTTCATACGGAAGAACATTCCGGCTTCCTGCTTGACGATAAGGCCCGGAAAGTAGTTGTATCCAAGATAGTTTTCCATTGCCATACCGATGCTTGTTTTAATCGGGAATTCAAATTTCCAGATAGTAGGAACAAAAGTAATACCGACTGTAATCGGAATGATTGTCATAAGGTTGCTTCCGATTGTAGGGTGATAACCAAAAAGAACGTCGCCACCAAGAGCAAGCCAGCTCAAAAGATATCTGTGGTAGCCGACAGAAATGGCACCGCCGACAGTCATCTGGTTTTCAAAGTTTAATGGGAAAAGAGCCATTGCCTGAATAAGAATGAACTGATCGCCTGGACCATTGTGAACTATACCGTTTTCGTCGGCTTCTTTTTCTATATAATCGTCAAAGTATTCGTCAGCTTCTGCTTCTTCTTTTTTAGCCGGATCATCTGCAAAAAGATTTATAGGAGTAAAAACACAGCCAATGAGAAGACTGGCAAGGAGTATTTTTGTAATACGTTTCATATATCCCCACTGATAGAAATAAATTCAAGATTTTGTTATATTATAGATAATACATTGTTTAGTTGTATTATTCAATATAACCATTTTTGAAGAGAGTTGTTACATATATATAGAACAATATAAGAGGAATTTGTATGAGTGCACAGATTATTGACGGTAAACAGATAGCTTCGGACGTTCGCGCAGAAGTAGCGCAGAAAGTTGCAGCCCTTAAAGAAAAGGGAATTAATCCCTGCCTTGCTGTAATTCTTGTAGGAGAAAATCCTGCCAGCGTTTCCTATGTTACCGGCAAACAGAAAGCTCTTGCAGAAGCAGGAATGACAGACAAATCAGTTCACCTTCCTGAATCTACAACAGAAGAAGAACTTCTTGCCCTTATCGAAAAGCTTAACGCAGATAAAACCGTTCACGGAATTCTTGTTCAGCTTCCTCTTCCAAAACATATTAACGAAGACCGTGTAATCATGGCAATTGATCCAAAAAAAGATGTAGATGGTTTTCATCCTGTAAATGTAGGAAACATGATGATTGGCCGCAAGGCATACCTTCCATGTACACCAAACGGAGTAACAGTTCTTCTTAAAAAGATGAATATCGAAACTTCAGGCAAACACTGTGTAATCATCGGTCGTTCCAACATTGTAGGTAAACCTCTTGCAATTCTTATGTCACAGCGTTCAATCAATTCAACTGTAACAATCTGTCATACAGGAACAAAAAACATGGCAGAAATTACAAAGCAGGCTGACATTCTTGTAGCTGCTGCAGGACACGCCGGAACAGTAACTGCAGACATGGTAAAACCTGGCGCTGTTGTAATTGATGTTGGTGTAAACAGAATTCCTGATTCATCTAAAAAATCTGGATTCCGCCTTGTAGGTGACTGTGATTACGAAACTGTAAAAGAAACTGCTTCTTACATTACACCGGTTCCAGGCGGCGTAGGTCCTATGACAATTGCAATGCTTATGGTAAATACTCTCGAAGCAGCTATGACTATTGAAGGTGTACAGGCATAATGACTTACTTTTTTGAAACTTACGGCTGCCAGATGAATATTGCAGAAAGTGCAGCCGTTGAACAGCTTCTTATTGCCCGCGGATGGACAAAAGCAGAAGATGCCCAGGTATGTGACCTTGCAATCATCAATACCTGTTCTGTAAGACAGACCGCAGAAAACCGTATTCTGGGAAGACTTGGCTGGTATACAGGCCTTAAGGCTTTACGCGCAAAAGCTCCTAATGCAAAAAGTAAGAGCCTTGAAATTGCTGCAGAATATGTTAAAGATGATGCAAAACCGATTACAATCGTAGTAATGGGTTGTATGGCAGAACGCCTTTTAAAATCCCTGCAGAAAGATTATCCATGCGTTGATTATGTTGTAGGAACTTATGCAAAGGCTCAGTTTGCCCAGATTATTGATGCTGTAGAAAAAAAAGCAAATCCTAAGTCAGTTCTTCTTGATGATGATCCGGAAAAATATCAGTTCTCGGATCTTTCTCTTGAACCGGGCGTGTTCTCAACATTTATTCCAATCATGCACGGATGCAATAATTTCTGTACATATTGTATTGTTCCCTATGTTCGCGGCCGCGAAAAGTCCCGTTCCCTGGAATCAATCCTTGCAGAAATCGATGTCCTTTCAAAATATGGCGTAAAGGAAATAACACTTCTTGGCCAGAATGTAAATTCATATAACTGTGACGGACTTGATTTTCCGGCTCTCATGCAGAAAATCTGTGACCACATTCACGAAACAAAATCAAGCATCGGCTGGGTACGTTTTATGTCCAGCCATCCAAAAGATCTTTCGGACAAGTTAATAGAAGTAATCGCAGCCAATAAGGAATTGTGCCACCACATTCATCTTCCTGTACAGCACGGCTCAAATGCAATCCTTAAGGAAATGAACCGCCGCTATACCCGCGAAGATTACCTTAAGGTTGTCGAAAAAATCCGCCGTGCCATTCCAGATGTTTCTCTGACAACAGATGTAATGGTAGGATTCCCTGGAGAAACAGAAGAAGACGTTGAACAGCTTTTAGACCTTATGAAAACTGTTCTGTACGAAAATGCTTTTATGTACTACTATAATCCAAGAGAAGGAACACCGGCTGCAGTCCGCAAGGATCAGATTCCTGTTGAAATAAAAAAAGAACGCCTCCAGAAGGTTATTGATTTACAGCTTGAAGTTACAAGAAGCCAGATGGAAAAGCGTGTAGGGCAGACAGTAACAGTGCTTTGCGAAAGTATCAGCCGCGACAATAAAAGTGAACTTCTGGGAAAAACACCTCAGGATGAACGCGTTGCATTTGATGCATCTGAAAAACTTATCGGGCAGTTTGTTCAGGTTGAACTTCTGAGCCTTAACGGAAATACATTCAAAGGCCGAATGGTCAAATAAGGAGATTTATCATGGTATTAAAGCTTATTTTTCTGATTGTTGATATTTTGCTTATTGCATTTTTTGCAGGATTTAATATTGAAAACAAAAGTAATGTCTGGTTTTTCTGGACAACATTTAAGGATATCCCGGTTTTTATAACTGTTCTTGTGTCTTTTGCAGCAGGAATCATTGCTTCTTTAATTGTATTCCTTTCAGTTAAAACTTCAAAGGCATTGCGCAAAGATAAAAATAAAGAAAAAGCAGAAGATAAACCTGAAGGAAAAAAAGAAAATAAAAAGCGTCAGGGACTGCTTGCAAAAATCCAGAATTCTGCAAAAAAAGCAGAAAAGGCAGAAAAAGCAGAAAGTGAAAATGCGCAGGTAAAGGCATCTGATAATGAATAAAATTCTTAAAGGCTTTGCAGTTGTTTTATTCTCACTGGTCATTCCTTTTTATGCAGCAGCTCAGACTGTTTGCGTAAAAACGATTGACAAGGCATTGAGTTTTGATACTGCTGATGAAACAATCGGATATCTTGAAAAAGAAATTCCTTCTGTAAAGACAGCTTTTGACAAGCGCATTCTTTACTGTTTTATGGCAGGCGTTCAGGAACAGGCTGGACTTTATCAGCAGGCAGGCGCAAGTTATGCTCAGGCTGTTGCTCAAAGCCTTACTACAGAACAGATCAATTCCTTTAAGATTGGTGTAAATGCCAGACAGTCCGAACTGATTGTTTATAATCTTCTTAAAAAAACATCCAGTCTTTTAGTTCTTGATGCAGTCCGATGCAGCCTTAATACAGGTGATTATGTAACTGCACGCAAGTATCTGGATTCTTCGATTAAAAATTCAAAAGATGAAAAAATCCAGGCTACAATCAAACTTTACGAAGTCTGGAGTAATCTTTGTGCCGCACAAACTGATGCAGAACTTGAAACAATTATCATGCAGCTTAAGGCTTTCTGTTCATTAAAGGAACTTGAAAGCGTTGAATGTTCCCTGCTTTTTACTTTATGGTACGTCAGCGCAGACAGTTCGGTTGCAGATACGCTTAAGAAAAAATATCCTTACAGTGCAGAAGCTGCAGTTGTTTCAGGAAGTGCGCAGTTAATGCCTACACCTTTCTGGTTTTTTGTTCCTCGCAAAGGAAATTCAATTGCCGAAATGTCTGATGCAAAAGCTGCAGGCAGTGCAAACCTTAATTCCGGAAATATCGAAGTTGCAGTTAAAGAAGAAGCTCCTGTAAAAAATGACGCAAAAAATTCTTCGCAAGTTAAGGCAGAAGAAAAGGTTGTAAGACAGCAGCTTGGTTTTTTCAGCAAAGAAGAAAACGCACAGGCTCTTGTACAGAGAGTCAAGTCAAAAGGCTTTAATGCCTATGTCGAAAAAGAAACTCGTCCTTCTGGAAATGTTTACTATAATGTTCTTGTAGACGAAAACGAAAACGGAACAATCGGAGCACAGCTGAAAACTGCCGGTTTTGAATGTTATCCGACTTACAGGAAATAACTTTAAGGTGAAAAAGTCAATTCTTGCTCTTACAGTTTTAATTTCTCTTTGTACAGCTTCCTGTTCATTAAAATACAGAAGGGATAAACTTGCAGAAAATTTTATTCCTCAGATTGTATTCAGCCAGGCAGTTTTGAACCGTTACGAAAATAACAAAAAATCCCTTGCATTAAAGACCGTAAAATTCGAGCAGTATGATAAATCCAATACAGTTTTCGCTCAGGACTGCGATTTTGTTCTTTTTGATGAAGAAGGAAAAGAAATCTCAACCGGTGCCTGTGCACTTTTAAGCGCAGATTCTGATTCGGAAATTTATACTTTTTATGACGGAATTTCTTTTGATAATAAAAAGCAGGGAATTGCAATCAAAGGTTCAACAATAAAATGGAACGGCAAAACCCAGCAGCTTGTAAGTGCAAAGAATTCTCAGCTCACATTAAAAAAAGACGATTTTGAAGTAACCGGAAAAAATTTCAGTGCTTCAAGCGTTTCAAATACCTTTCAGTTTTCTCAGGGCGTTAAAGGCCAGCAGATTCTCACACAGGCTTCAAGTTCTGCTGAACAGATAACTTTTAGTGCTGACTCGATGTCGGGCCATGTTTCTTCAAAATCAGATGCCGGCAATAATACTGTTTTAAGCGGTCATGCTTATGTAAAAACAAAGACAATGGAAATTCATGCTGACTCAATAGAATTAAGCGGCAAGGACTTCCGTTACGTAAAGGCAAACGGCAACATTAAAGGTGTGAATACAGAAAGCCAGCTTGAGTTCGAAGCTTCTTCTCTTGAATATGACCGCGAAGTCAAGATTGTAACTTTGTCAGGCGATGTTATGCTCAAAGATATTAAAAATGCAGTTACTGCAAAAGCTCAGATCATCGAATATAATCAGGCTACCGATGTTGCCGTAATGCAGGTTGGCGTAGAACTTACTCAGAAAAATAATAAATGTTCAGGTGCTTATGCACTTTATCGTAAAAAAGAACAGACTCTTGAACTTGCAGGCAATGCAAAAGTTGCCCAGGGTACAGATACTTTCCGTGCTCAGTCCATTAGTTTTAACCTTGAAACAGAACAGATTGTGCTTGACGGAAATGTCCGCGGTACCGTTAAAAACGGAGGCAATTAATGGATGAACATATTCTTCGTGCATCAAGCCTTTTTAAGTCCTTTGGCCGTAAAAGGGTAGTTCAGGGAATTGACTTTACCATGAAAACCGGCGAAGTTTTAGGACTTTTAGGGCCTAACGGTTCCGGTAAGACAACTACTTTCTATATGATAGTAGGTTTTTATAAGCCTACCGCCGGTGAAGTTTTCCTTGATGAAGAATGTATTACTCCACTTGCAATGTTCCGCCGTGCTCAGAAAGGAATTTCCTACCTTCCTCAGGAACCTTCTGTATTCCGCAAAATGACTGTAGAAGACAACATCTGGTCAGTCTTAGAAACCCGCCGGGATCTGACAAAAGATCAGAAAAAAGAAAAACTTGAATCTTTAATAGAAGAATTTTCCATTACTCATATCAGACGCCAGAAGGCTTATACACTTTCAGGTGGTGAACGCCGCCGTACAGAAATCGCCCGTTCCCTTGCCATTGAGCCTAAATTCCTTCTTCTTGATGAACCGTTTGCAGGAATTGACCCAATCGCAGTAGCCGATATTAAACGCCTTGTCCGTCAGCTTACAACCCGGGGAATCGGAGTTCTTATTACTGACCATAACGTTCGTGATACTCTTGAAATCACTGACCGTGCAATCATCATCAGTTCTGGTAATATCATCACTCAGGGTACCCAGGAAGAAATTCTTGCAAATCCTGAAGCCCGCAGAATTTACCTTGGAACTGATTTTACCATGTAGTTTTCATGTAAAATTCATCTGATTTTCTCAAAAAGGCAACCGGTTGCCCGTAAATTTGACTTTTTATTTGACTATTCTTATTTATTGTAGTAAAATGTTTATGGACAATACCATTTAAAGCAAAAGGAGATAATTATGATGCCAGACTGGTTAATTTATGTAATTCTCCCGGTTGCTGGAATTGTTCTTGGATGGACTATTCGCTGGCTGTATGCCAGATTTCAACTATCTGCGTCAGAACAAAAAGCTGAACGTGTAAAACAGGATGCAATAAGAGAAGCTGAAGCTCAGAAAAAAGAAATTTTGCTCAATGCAAAAGATGAACTCATTCGGGAACGAAACCAGCAGGAGAGGGAAAACAGAGACCGCCGTGCTGAAGTTCAGCGTTACGAAGCCCGCGTAAATCATAAGGAAGAACAGCTCGATCAGCGTGCTGCTGCTTATGACAAACAGGATAAAGAATTAGCAGAAAGAACAGTTGCAGTTGAAAAACGCGAAGCAAATGTTGCTGTTCAGGAAGAATCTTATAGAAAAGAACTTGAACGCATTTCAGGACTTTCTGCACAGGAAGCAAAAGAACTTATTATCAAGAACCTTGAAAATGATGCCCGTCATGATGCTCAGGCTCTTCTTAATAAAATCGAACAGGAAGCACAGCTTAATGCAGAAAAGAAAGCTCGTGATATTCTTGTAACAACAATCCAGCGTATTGCAACAGAAACTACAGGTGACCTGACAGTTGCTACAGTTTCTCTTCCAAGCGACGAAATGAAGGGTCGTATTATCGGTCGTGAAGGCCGCAACATTCGTACTCTTGAAACTCTTACAGGTGTTGATATCATCATCGACGATACTCCTGAAGCAGTTGTTATTTCTTGTTTCGATCCTGTACGCAAGGAAATCGCAAAAGAATCCCTTGAACGCCTTATTTCTGACGGTCGTATTCATCCGGCAAGAATTGAAGAAGTTGTTCAGAAGGTTACTCGCGAAGTTCAGAATAAGATTTACGAAGAAGGTGAAAAAGCCCTCTTTGAAGTTGGAATCCACAATATGTCGACAGAAGGTGTTCGCGCTCTCGGTCGTCTCTACTTCAGAACAAGTTATGGTCAGAATGTACTTGTTCACTCAAAGGAAGTTGCACTTCTTGCAGGACTTCTTGCAAGCGAACTTGGTGCAGACAGAGAACTGGCTAAGCGTGCCGCAATCCTTCATGATATCGGTAAAGGTGCAGAAAACGATTCTGACCAGAACCACGCAGAAGTTGGTGCCGAAATGGCTCGTAAAATGGGAGAAGATGCCCGTGTAATCAATGCGGTTGCTGCTCACCATAACGATATTGAACCAACCTGTATCGAAGCTGTACTTGTACAGATTGCCGATGCAATTTCTGCTGCCCGCCCTGGTGCACGCCGTGAAACAGTAGACAACTACGTTAAGCGTCTTGAAAACCTCGAAGGCATTGCAGAAAACTTCGAAGGCGTTGAAAAAGCATATGCAATTCAGGCTGGTCGTGAACTTCGTATTCTTGTTAATAACGAAAAGATTCCTGATGGCGAAGTAAAAGAG
>JAKSTQ010000030.1 GCA_024402475.1 Treponema sp.
TTTTTTTTTTTTTTTTTTACTCCCCATTATGTTATGTTTAAATTGTTCAAATTAATTTTTGGAGTCAATAATGCCATACTAAGTAACTTATTTTTGCGTTAACTGTGGCGCTTGTGAATCAGAATGTCCTGTAGAAGCTATCTCTGATGCAGGTTCTGCTCGTACAATTGATGCTGATAAATGCATTTCTTGCGGATCTTGTGCAGGAACATGCCCTACAGGTGCAATCGTAGAAGAATAAGTGTTTATCACTTATTAAAGGGTCTGTTTTACAGGCCCTTTTTTTTGTCCCGATTCTGTTACTTTCCGGCTTCAAAATTCATTTTAACTATGTAAATAATATGACACGACGCTTTTTTTTAATTCTGACAGTTATTTTCTCTTTTTCTTACTATTTAATAGCACAGGAAACAATTCCTGCTGAGAATGTACCTGTCATTACTGAACAAAGCGCTTATTCAATTCCAGAACTTAATTCCCGTGACATTCTATTTAAGCAATATGTAATGGATGTCCAGCAGTATTATCTTGACCTTGCAGCAGACAAACCAGTTAACGTATTTTTTTATTCATATAAAGTAAAAAAAGATGACACACTTTTTGCCATTGCTGCACGATGCAACATTCCATATGACACAATTGCAAGCCTTAACTCGATTACAGCAGCAAACGATCTAAAGGAAGGAAAAGTTTTGATTCTTCCTTCCGGAAAAGGGCTTTTTGTTCTTGATACAGGAATTGTAAAAAAAGAACGGCCTCAAAACGACATCGAAGGCTTTCTGCAGAACTGTACTGAAAATACAAAGGAATTCAGCGGTATCTATAATATTAACGGGCGAATTTTCATTCACTATGCTGACAGATATTTCGACCAGACTACCCGTTCATTCTTTCTTGATACAAAAATGCGCATGCCTCTCACCAGTTACTGGATTTCATCTGACTACGGTCAGCGCACAAATCCACTGGGAAAGAACCAGCAGTTTCACCGGGGAATTGACCTTGCAGCTCCTGTAGGAACCCGGGTTTATGCATGCAAAAATGGAACTGTAACTGCAGCCGTAAAAAATGATAAAGTTTTCGGTAATTATATAGTAATAAAACATCCTCAGGGACTTTCAAGCATATATGCTCACCTTTCAAAAATTCAGGTAGAAAGCGGCCAGAAGGTTTCTACCGGGGAACAGATTGGTCTTGTAGGCCAGACCGGACAGGTAACAGGCCCACACCTTCATTTTGAAATAAGACTTAACGGTCAGCACACAGATCCGAATATTTATTTAAAACTGTAAAATTTTCATTTTTTTTCTAAAGATTTCCGCACATATAGACGATAATATAAATGTCGGGGGCATTTTCCCCTCCCACCCATGCCTCCGACTGCCTGATGGGCATGGCCGGTTTTTTGACCGGCCTTTTTTTTGCCCTCAAACAACTGTTTTAACTATTATATTGACAATATCAGTGTAATTTTTTACTATATAAGTTATGAAAAGTAAAATCGCACCAAAAGTATTTTTATATCTTTTAACATTCTTTGCACTCCTGTTTGGAATTCTTCTTGGAACAGGACTTTCAAGAACTGCATATACTATCAACACAGAAAATTATACTGTTTTCAAGGAAGCTCTTCCTACAAAAATTCTTGATGTAAACGGTGAACTTCTTACTGAATTTTCTTCAGAAGAAAAACGTGAAATCATCACAATGAACGAGCTTCCACAGCACATGCATGATGCTCTTATCACTCGTGAAGACCGTGTTTTCTACGAACACCGCGGTTTTAATACTGCTGCAATTTTCCGTGCCGTTGTAGGTCAGGTACTCCACATTTCTCTGGGTGGTGGTTCTACACTTACTCAGCAGATTGCAGGTACCCTTTACTGTGACCGCCGTGAAATGTCAATTAAACGTAAGCTCAAGGAATTGTGGTGGGCAATCCAGATGGAACGCCGTTATTCAAAAACAGAAATCCTTGAAACCTACCTCAACAAAATTTATTTTGGTGGCGGTTCTTACGGTGTAAATACTGCAAGTAAATATTACTTCAACCATTCGGCTCATACACTTAATCCTGCTGAATGTGCAATGCTGGTAATCCAGCTTTCTAACCCTGCTTTCTATAACCCGTTTGAACATCCAAGCCGTGCGATGGAACGTCAGAAGGACGTTCTTGCTTCGATGGTAAAAGAAGGCTATATCACACAGCAGGAAGCTGATACAAGTTATGACAACTACTGGATCAGCTTTGACTTTACCCGTACTGATACTTCTGCCTTCTTCATGCGTGAAGATAAAGCACCATGGTTCTCAGAAATGGTTCGCCGTGAACTTACTGAACTTATTTATGGTGATGCTGATATCTACTCTGAAGGTTATACTGTAAACACAACCTGTAACCTTGTTCACCAGCAGATTGCTACAGACCTTATGGAAAAAGCAATTAAAGGTGCAAATGATGCTTACAGAATTGAACGCATTTACCAGCAGCGCTACGCAATGGGTACATACGTTCCAATGAGTAACTTCTTTATCCTTTTGTGCGGCCTTCGTGACCTTCGTATTACATGGAATCAGGTAAAGAAAAAGTCAGTTAAACGCTTTATCAATAACTACACTCCTGTAATTGACATCATGTCGGTTATGACTGGTCTTGATTCAATTAAAGTTGAAATTACAACTGCTTCTCAGAAAGTTATGATGAAGAACAAGGCTTCTGTTGTAGAAGGAACAATGGTTAACATCGAAAACGACACCGGCTTTATTACAGCTGTTGTTGGTGGTTCTAAATTCGATTCTTCGAACCAGTTCATCCGTGCTACACAGGCTCGCATCCAGCCGGGTTCTTCTATCAAGCCTCTTTACTACTCTGCCGCTCTTGATACAAAGAGAATTACTGCAGGTTCAAGTATTCTTGATGCTCCATATGAATTCATTGCTCAGGACGGTCAGCAGTACCTTCCTAACAACTACGGTGGTGCATGGCGCGGTTATGTAAATACAACTAAAGCTCTCGCACTTTCTTTGAACATTCCTGCACTTAAGGTTCTTCAGGCTGCAGGATTTGACAATGCTATTGCTCACATGGTTAAACTCCTTGGTATTTCTGATAAAGAACTTCCAAGCCGTGCATTTATTCCTGGCTATCCTATCGGTCTTGGTACATGTGCTGTTCGTCCTATCGAAATGGCTCGTGCCTATGCAATTTTTGCTAACGGCGGTAAGAAAATTGAAACTACTGCCATCCGTAATGTTGAAGACCGCAACGGTAATATTATCCTTAACCCTGAACATACAGCACGTGAAAACCTGCTTCACCCTACACAGCTGATTTCCCGCGAAAACGCATTCATCATGGAACAGATGATGGAAGACTCAGTTAAGTACGGTACTCTTAAATATGGCTCTGAATTGCGTTCACGCGATCCTAACCTTAAGGGAAGCAAGTTTACATTCGTTGATAAAACAACAGGAAAAACTTACAACATGCCTGTATCTGGAAAAACAGGTACAACTCAGAACTGGGGTGATGCATGGGCAGTTGGTTTTACTCCTTACTATACAGCAGCCTTCTGGTTCGGATTTGATACTCCGGGAAAATCAATGGGTATGCAGGCTACTGGTTCTTCTCTTGCAGGTCCACCATGGGGTGACTTCATGGCTGCAATTCATGAAGACCTTCCTTACAAGGAATTCCCGGGACCTACAGATAACCTTGTAAAGGCTACATCTTGTGCAGAATCTGGTGGTATTCCACTTAGAGGTTGTCCGGTTGCAACATCATGGTATATGCGTGGAACAACACCTAAATATTACTGTCACCTTCACGGTGATACAGCATACCGTGGTCAGAAGATTCTTGATGAACGTATCCAGGATCAGATGGCTTCTTCCGGTTATACAATTGATGCAGTTATCAGTGATGATTCTGAAATCGAAGTTGACTTGAGCTTCCTTGAAGACAATGCTTCAAGCGGCGAAAAGAAAGAAAAACAGAACTCATTCATGGAATAAAAATATAAGCCGGGTCAAATCATACTGCCCGGCTTTTTTTTAAGACTTACTTATGGAGGTTAAAAATGCTTATTAACATTCAGGATATTAAAGTAAAAAAAAGAGTTAGAAAAGATCTTGGTGATATTGAAGCCCTCAAAGACAGTCTTAGAAGATTTGGGTTAATGAATCCAATCACAATCAATAACAAGAATGAACTTATTGCCGGGGAACGTCGTCTGGAAGCCGCAAAAGCTATTGGCTGGACAAGCATTAATGCTGTAATTGTCAATAACCTTACTCCTTTAAGACAGCTGGAACTTGAACTTGAAGAAAACAATCAGCGCAAGGAATTTACTGATGCTGAACTTCTTGAAGGCTATAAGCGTCTTGAAAAACTTCGTAATCCAAGTATTCCACGCAGAATCTGGAATGCCATTCTTGACTTTTTTGCATGGATTATCGAAGGAATTAAATCACTTTTTACCCGCCATTAATTTTAGCTCCAGAGGATTTTTATGAGATACGGATTCTTCAGAACTGCATGTGCCAGCCCGGAACTTAAAGTTGCTGACTGTTCTTTTAATGCAGAAAAAATTATTACTGACATAAATAAGGCTGCCGCTAAAGAAGCTGAACTTGTTGTATTCCCTGAATTAACAATTACAGGTTATACCTGCAGTGATTTATTTTTTCAGGAATCTCTTTTAACAAGCGCAGTCTGTGAACTTGAACGTATCGCAAAAGAAACTTCTTCTCTTAATATAATCAGTATTGTCGGGCTTCCTTTTAATACTGGTAACGGTATTTATAATACTGCAGCTGTACTTTTTAAAGGCGAAGTAATTGCTCTTGTTCCAAAAACTTTTATTCCTAACTACAGTGAATTTTATGAACGCCGACAGTTTACTCCTTATACAGACAATAAAGTAACTGAAGTTTTTCTTTCTAAAAAATTTCAGAATGTTCCGTTTGGAACAAACATTATTATTAAAGATACAAACAATCCTCTTCTGGCTCTTGCAGTTGAAATCTGCGAAGACGGTTGGGTAAGTAATCCGCCTTCTACCAGTCATTGTCTTAACGGCGCTAATGTTATTGCGAACCTTTCTGCATCCAACGAAATTATCGGTAAAGCTTCTTACAGAAGACTTTTGATTGAATCAAACAGCGCAAAAAATATCTGTGCTTACCTTTACGCTGATGCTTCCAGTGATGAGTCCTCAACAGATATGGTTTTTGCAAGCCACAATATTATTGCAGAAAACGGCTATATTCTCAGTGAAGCAGAACTTTTCCAGAAAGAAATGATTTTTGCTGACATCGATCTTGGTCGTATCAGTGCCGACAGAAACAGAACTTCTACATTCAGTGACTGTTCAAAATTAAATTCTAAAGACTACACAACTATTTATATTACACTAAAGGAACTTAACCTTGATAAAAGTCCGTTCTTTTTCAGAACTGTAACACCAGATGTTTTTGTTCCTCAGGATGAATCAAAACGCATGGAAAGAAGCCGCGAAGTTGTTGAGCTCCAGGCACAAGGCCTTGCAAAACGCCTTCGTCATATTGGTGCTACCAAAGCTGTTATCGGACTTTCTGGCGGTCTTGATTCTACCCTTGCCTTTCTTGTTACATGTCATGCGTTTGAACTTTGCGGTCTTTCTAAAAAAGGAATTATTGCAATTACAATGCCTGGCTTTGGAACAACTGACAGAACCTATTCAAATGCCTGTGAACTTGCAGAAGGCTTTGGTGCACAGTTAAAAGAAATCAGCATTGCAAAAAGCGTAACACAGCATTTTGAAGATATCGGTCAGGATATAAATATTCACGACATTACTTACGAAAACGGTCAGGCCCGAGAACGAACCCAGATTCTTATGGATATTGCAAACAAAGAAAATGCAATTGTAATCGGTACCGGGGACCTTAGTGAGCTTGCTTTGGGCTGGTGTACTTATAACGGCGATCACATGTCAATGTATGGCGTGAATGCTTCTATTCCAAAAACTCTTGTACGCTACCTTGTTGAATGGTTTGCAATCGATGCAAAAAATAAAGGTGAAGATAAAACATCAAATGTACTTAAAGATATTCTTGATACTCCTGTAAGTCCTGAACTTTTACCTCCAGAAGAAGGTAAAATCAGTCAAAAAACAGAAGACATCGTTGGTCCTTACAGACTGCATGATTTTTTCCTGTATTATCTTTTGCGTTTTGGTTTTGCTCCTTCCAAGATTTTCTTTCTTGCATCAAAAGCTTTTGATGTTAAAGAATATCCTACTCCTGTCATCAAAAACTGGATGAAGACTTTTTACAGAAGATTTTTTACACAGCAGTTTAAGCGTTCATGTATGCCTGACGGAGCAAAAGTAGGAACCATCAGTCTTTCTCCAAGAGGTGACTGGAGAATGCCAAGTGATGCATCATCTTCCATCTGGCTCAAAGAAATAGAAGAACTTTAATTATGCTAAGTTACCGCCACGCTTTTCATGCAGGAAACCATGCAGATTTATTAAAACATTCTGTAGTCTGCAACATTCTTGAAAGCCTTTGTAAAAAAGAAAAACCTTTTGCTGTTTTTGATACTCATGCAGGTGCAGGCTTATATACTTTAGATGATGAACGGGCTTTAAAAACCGGAGAAACCAGTAAAGGAATTCTTTGTGTAAATAACAGACTTTCAGCTTTAAAGACAGATGAAATTCCAGAAAGCCTGAAATCTTATCTTGAAATAACACAAAAATACGCAGACCATAATCTCTATCCTGGCTCACCGGAAATTTGCCGCATTTTTATGAACAGTGACTGCTTTCACGGCGTCTGTGAACTTCACAACACAGAAATTGAAGTTTTAACAGACAATCTTAAAAATACGCCGTTAATTACAAAAAATCCTTACAGTCCAAAATCTGTTGAAACAAAAATCTATCACGCTGACGGCCTTAATACCGCCTGCACTGTTCTTCCACCGGCTGTAAAACGCGGACTTGTTTTAATTGATCCAAGTTATGAAGAAAAAACTGACTATGCTGATGTACTAAAGGCTGTCAAAACAATTCATAAAAAATGGTCGGCTGCAATTATTGCCGTCTGGATTCCATTGCTCTCTCACAGAAAATCAGAAATTGATGAACTGACTGACGGCATGATAGAAACAGCAAAGGCCCGCAATCAGAATACAGAAATCCTGGTTACAGACCTTTGTGTTCAAAAAGAGGATGCTCATATCGAACGAAGCTTAGAAGAAAACCAGGGTGCGCCTCGTCTTTACGGAAGCCGCATGGTTGTCATAAACATGCCCTGGCATCTTGATACACAGTCACAGGATAACCTTAATTTTTTAAGCGGTTTAATTGACTGTGACTGTCCTTCTTTTTCAGTTAAGCTTTATTGATAATGCTTCATCTCCTTTTGTATAGCTTACATGAATTTTTGTGTTTTCAAGAACTCCATCTGAAAGCATAACCTTTGCAAGAGGATTTTCAAGATATGCCTGTACAGCTCTTTTTACAGGACGAGCACCAAAAGCTGGATCATATCCCTTTTCTGCAAGGAAATCAAAAGCGGACTGTTCAACACACAGAACAACTTTTCTTTCTGCAAGTCGGGATTCAACTCTTTTTACCTGAGCACGGACAATTGAATCAATGCATGATTTATCAAGACGATTGAACATTACTGCTTCGTCAATTCGGTTTAAGAATTCAGGACGGAATTTTGTCTTTAAAAGTTCAGAAATTGCGTTTTTTAAACCATCCATTTTTTCCTGAGTATCAGCTTCTAGAATAAGATCACTGCCAAGATTGCTTGTCATAATGATAATAGAATTCTTAAAGTCAACTACTCTTCCCTGGCCATCAGTCAGACGACCGTCATCAAGAACCTGCAGCAGAATATTAAACACATCCGGATGTGCTTTTTCAATTTCGTCAAAGAGAATTACGCTGTATGGACGGCGTCGAACGCTTTCTGTAAGCTGACCGCCTTCTTCATAACCGACATATCCTGGAGGTGCACCAATCAAACGGGTAACAGAAAATTTTTCCATATATTCAGACATGTCAATTCTTGTGAGTGCTTTTTCATCATTGAACAAAAAGTCTGCAAGAGTTTTTGCAAGTTCAGTTTTACCAACGCCTGTTGGACCGATAAACAGGAAACTTCCAAGCGGTTTATTTGGATCGCTTAATCCGCTGCGGTTTCGCCTTATGGCATCACTTACTACCTGAACGGCTATATCCTGTCCTACGACACGTTTGTGAAGAACGTTTTCAAGTTCCAGATATTTCTGTTTTTCACTTGAAAGCATTTTATTAACAGGAATTCCTGTCCAGCTTGAAACTACATTTGCAATATCTTCTTCTGTAACTTCCTGTTTAAGTAAAGTTTCTTCATCACGCTTACCGGCATCTTCTTTAGTAATAACTGTTGCTTCATGCAGAAGTTTTTCAAGCTCAGGAATTTTGCTGTATTTTAATTCTGCGGCTTTAGATAGATCACCTTCGCGTTCATAGCGTTCTTCATCACTGCGGGCTTTTTCAAGCTGTTCTTTTAAATTACGGCTTTTTTCAATCTGATTCTTTTCAGAAAGCCATTGTGATTTTAATTCATCCCTTACAGCTATCTGATCAGAAAGTTCTTTTTCTAGTTTTTCAAGGCGTTCTTTTGAAACATCATCGCCTTCTTTTGAAAGAGACTGTTTTTCTATCTGGAGCTGAAGAATTTTTCGCTCAACCTGGTCAAGTTTTGTAGGCTGACTTTCGATTTCGATCTTGATACGGCTTGCAGCTTCGTCAACAAGGTCAATTGCTTTATCCGGTAAAAAACGGGTTGTAATATATCTGTTTGAAAGAACGGCTGCACTGACAAGCGCTTCGTCATTGATTCTGACACCATGATGAACTTCATATTTTTCACGAAGCCCGCGCAGGATTGCAATGGTATCTTCAACTGAAGGTTCCTTACATAAAACCTGCTGGAAACGGCGTTCAAGGGCAGCATCTTTTTCGATATATTTTCTGTATTCATCAAGAGTTGTAGCTCCGATTACCTTCATGTTTCCGCGTGCAAGAGCAGGCTTTAAAAGGTTTGCTGCATCATTTGAGCCCTGCTGATTGCCTGCTCCAACGATTGTATGAAGTTCATCAATAAAAAGAATTATATCGCCTTCACTTTTTTCAACTTCTTTGATAACTGACTTAAGGCGTTCTTCAAACTGACCTTTATAGGAAGCACCGGCAACAAGAGCGCCCATATCAAGACTCATAAGTCTTTTGTTCTTAAGTGAATCAGGAACATCTTTAGAAGTGATTCGTCTTGCAAGACCTTCTGCAACTGCTGTTTTACCGACACCAGGTTCACCAATGAGAACAGGATTATTTTTGGTTCTGCGGCTTAAAATCTGCATGACACGACGGATTTCTTCATCACGACCGATTACAGGATCAATTTTATCCTGCTTTGCAAGTGCTGTTAAATCACGGCAGTATTTATCAAGAACCTTTAATTTTTCTTCCGGATTAGGATCATCAACTGTATTATTTCCTCGCACTTTAGTCAAAGCCTCCATAATTTTCTTTTCATTTATTCCAAGCTTCTGCAATGCATTACCAAGATCAGTTGATGACTGAGCCATAGCTATAAATACATGCTCGGTTGACAGATACTGATCCTTTAATTTTTCCATGTAATTTTCTGCTTTAGAAAGAATTGTTGCTAAAGCATTATTCATATTTAAAGAAACATCGCCGGTTACTTTTGAATATCTGTTTAAAAGTTCTGTTATTTTATTTTTGACGGCCTTTTCATCTGCGCCAATACTTTCGATAACAGGAACAATTATTGAATCTTCCTGTGTCAGCATAGGTAATGCAAGATGTTCAGGCCCTACTTCACAATGATCATTTTTGCGTGCAAGATTAACGCTTTCATTAAGAGCTTGCTGCAGTTTAGTTGTATATCTTTCAAAGTTCATATTTTAAAGATAATAATGATATTTAAATTCGACAAGAGGTTTTGGACAAAAAAAATGGTATCAGATTTTCCTGATACCATTGTAAGTTTGAGCGAAAACTATTCTTCGATAGTGTCTTCACTTCCAAATTCACATAAAGCATTTTCTACTTTTACATGATGAATAAGTTCAAGATTCTTTTCTACTCTTTCGTAAACACGGATGTCGCCGGTACCTTTTGAACCGCTTAACACTTTGTTCACTTTGTTATTTCCTGATGGCACTTCATAATCGAATACCAGCATAGAAGACGCTTCACAGAACATATCAACATCAATTACATAAGTTTTGTTTGTAAAACTTGCAGACCAGTGAAGCTGTTCATTATCTTCATCATCTGGAACCTGTGTACAATTCCAGATAACGTCTGCAGAAATTCCTGACGGGCTAACATTAAATACATCATTTTCAAGTTTTGCAAAAAGGCAGACTTTATTGTTGTACACGCCCTGAACAGAAAATGCTGAATCTTCAATCAGTTTCTGGCTGAAAATACTTGTAAGTCTTGA
Organism: Treponema sp.; assembly: GCA_024402475.1. Taxonomy (GTDB): domain Bacteria; phylum Spirochaetota; class Spirochaetia; order Treponematales; family Treponemataceae; genus Treponema_D. Next base: position 10,525 of record JAKSTQ010000030.1, read on the forward strand.
AGAACTGATATGGAACATAGGAACAGGAAGGTTTGGACCAGAAATTTTATCTGTATAACCATAACTGCCTTTTGGAAGAACCATATACTCTTCCTGATCAAGAACAAGTCTGCCGGAAAATGCAGTATGAATTCCACTTGGAAGATAGAATTCTCCAGCTTTTGATTCAATCTTAGGAAAGTCAAGATTACGTTCGTAATGAAGATTCCACTGAATTGTTCCTGCCTGACTCATTGTCTCAGGATACATTGTTACGGCTTTTTTTGTTACAGTGAGACTTCCACTCAAAGCATCATCAGTAAAATGATTGCTTTCAATTTCAATATTAAAATGTTTTTTATCAGATTTTAATTTTTCAGGAGCATAGAATACGTTAATCTGCTTTCTTACATCTCCAAAAATTCCTGCACGAACTGCCACAAATGATGGAATTACATCTTTTGGATTTGCAAGTGACGACATATCTGCTGTCAAAGCATCCTGAATATTCATTGTTGTATAATCAGCTTTTGGCTTTTGCATTAATGTGAATGCATCAGGAGTAACGGCCGGATTTTCGATATATAATTCAATGAAAAACGGAACATCAAGTCCTGTTGTAATATTTCTGGCAAAAAAATGATAGCGCCAGATGTCAAGTCCGAGCTTTTTAGCGGCTCTTTTTTTATATGTATTGTTTTTAATAGTTGATTTTGAAACTGCCATAACATAGTAAATATCGGCAAAAATATATATAGGGTTTATGAAAAAAAATTGTAAAAAAAAAGCCGTGGGAACAAGTCTCACGGCCTATATGATGTTATTTAAACAGCTTATCGATTGTTTTGCTTATTTCTTTTTTATCAGGAAAGTTTTCATCCAAGAATTCAAATGCGTTAACAGCATCCCGCTGAACATGTTCATACCATATACTGTAAAGTTTTGGGTTTACTTCTTCACCAGGATATGGAGCCCCCTGAATATCGGAAACAAGAGTTCGCAATAATTCAATACATTCCAATGTTTTCTTATCCATATTGTACCCTCTTTTAAAATTATAACTGAATTCTTGGAATTTTTAAAGCATTTTTTTGTGATTTTAGAGGTTTTGAACCAACAGGAACAAGAACCGCAAAATTTGCCTTTTCACGGCTATTTTTGTAAAGACGTCTGGCAGCTTCTTCAAGATCCTTTGGCTTTACATTCAAAAGCATGTTGATTCTTTCAAGTCTGTCTTCCTGAGAAAAACAGAACAAAGTTCTTAAAAATCCTCTTGAACCTTTTGCAGAAGGAGTTTTTGGCTGGAGATATTCACTGTAAGTACCGGTTACAACTTTCTGAGTATCTTCAAGACTGAACTTTTTCTTAGCGGCAATTTCAAGGCATTTCCACAATTCATCGATAGACGCAAAAGGATTAGGGTCGCGGTATGTCATCATTCCCATATTTTTATCGTCATCAACGCTTGCATACGCACCGTAAGCACCACAGATTGTACGCATTCTTTCCCAGACAGTATTGTTTGTAAACCAATGAGTGAATACGTCTTCTGCAGCGCCTTCCTTGCTTTGCTGGTCCGAACAGTATGTAGAAACTGCTGCATAACCGATCTGCATTTCCTTTTCGTAAATCTGGTCATCTGTCAAAGGATTATCGCCAAGTGCAGTCAATTTAACGAAATTTTCCTGTGTACAGCGTGGATTTGGATTTTTAAGTTCACCCGGATCAAATTTAACACAGAAATCTTTTACTGCCTTTTGTGCATTTTCGAAAGATTCTTTATCACATGTTACATGAACGATAGCCCCAGCCTTGAATAATTTTTCAGCAATTTCTGTAATTTTTTTTGCAAGAAGTTCCGGCTTACCGTTAATTTCACGAATAAAGAAAACCTGAGACAAACCGCGCCAGATTTCATTCAATGCCTTATGCTTTGATTTACGTGAATTAAGGCGTCCTGCAATAAGGCTCAAACCTTCACTGACAATCTGACTTTCTACATCTGAAACTTCTTCATCAAGAAGTGAACGGATTCTTTCTATATCACTGGTATCATAAGAAGTCAGCAGTTTGTAGAAAACATCAAGTGCTTGTGCTGTATTTTCTTCAAGAACTTTTATCTGAAAAACAACCCAGTCACGGCCGGCATAATTATATTCCTTTACCTGTTCATAAATCTTTTTTGTATTTGGAGTATCATACATTACTGAACAGATTTCAGATGCTCCCAATCTTGGTATAATTTTTGAGACTTCAACGGCAGCCTGATCCCATTTCATTCCGCCAAATCCAAGTTCAGGGAAAATCTCAGTAAAAAGCGGAAGATATCTGTAATCCTCTGGTTCAAGTACATCACATGGAAAGGCTACCCTTATGTAGTTAATGCCGTTTGTTCCTTCGATATTGTACATAAACGGAATTCGTTTTTCGCCGTCGTAATTCATCCATTGAACTTTTGTATCGATATCGTCGACTTCTACATCAAGCTCTTGTGGAGTGATATAAGGAAGACAGGAAGCCTTATCATCTTCGTTACTCTGCTGATATTTTCTAAGTTCTTTATTTTCGGCATCAATTTCTTTTTTGCCTCTGGAAGCAACAATACTGTCAATGATTGCCTGTTCTTTTTCTTCTCTTTCTTTTGTTACTGCAGAATCAGGAGTTACAATGATAACTGCCTTATCTTTATTATCAACAAAATATTTTTTAAGAAGCTGATTCAAATAAGACGGATCTGCATCAATTTTTTCTTTAAGTTTTTCAAAGCGGTTTCTTGCAAGCATAGGACTTACAGGATCTTTTCCGTATGTCCAGCCACGCAAAGCCTGACGCATGATTACAAGTGAATAAGGTCCGGAATAACGTTTAATTTCTTTGAGATTAACTTCCATTGTCATAAGAACCGCGTCGATGTAACTCTTATCAATTGGATTTTCTGCTACACGACGGATTTCTTCTTCGATAAGTTCTGGAACTTTATCTTCGTCCCCTTTCTTAACACCCTGCAGTCCAAGTGTAACTGCATTCTTTAATACTGCTCCGTTAAAACCGCATGCAATAGAAAGGTCATTTCCAAGATTACTCTGCAAAAGTGCTTTCTTTAAAGGGCTTCCGTCATTATCCATAAGGATTCCCATAATCATTGAAAGCTGTAAAGTTGCATCGCTGTCATAAGCGTCATGGGTTCTGAAAGAAAGCAGTACATTTGATTTTTGTTCTTCGTCATTAATGGAATTAGGTCCCCGCTTTCTTACAACAAGTCCCGGTTCAAGCGGCTGAAGTTTTATGTTTTCAAAAACTTCAAGTGCACAGGATTTTTCATTTTTAGCTTCTGGAAGACGGTCAAGAATATTTTCCTGTAAGAAATCAAGCTGTTTTTCTGTAGGAATGTTTCCGTAAAGGAATACAAGACAGTTATTAGGCTTGTAATATTTTTCGTGGAATGCCTTGAACTGTTCATAAGTCAATGAAGGAATTTCAAGAGGATCGCCGCCTGAATCTTTATCATAAATTGTATCTTTAAGAATGGTATTGTTTACAGCATCACAGCACCAGCTGTCAAAATCTGAATAAGCACCTTTCATTTCGTTGTAAACGACGCCTGCAATTTCATATTTACCTTCATCGTTTTTTTCTACACGGTGACCTTCCTGCATGAATGTAAGTTTTGTAAGACGCGGAAAAAATACAGCGTCTGCATAAACTTTTGCAAGGTTAAAATAATCTTTTTCTACAATAGATGCGATCGGATAAACAGTTTTATCAGGGAAAGTCATTGCGTTAAGATAGGTTTTAACACTCTGATTTTCAAGACGAATGAAAGGATCTTTCAATGGATATTTTTCACTTCCGCAAAGCACAGAATGTTCGATGATATGAGGAACACCGGTTGAGTTTTCGACAGGTGTTCTAAAAGCAAAAGCACAAAGATTTTCTTTATCATCATTATAAAGGTGAAGGACTTCAAGACCGGATTTTTTATCTTTAAGATAAAAAGCTGTAGAATTACAGTCCGGAACTTTACAGACATCTATAACTTCAAAATTTTTATATGACTTATCCGATTCTTTCATTTTTTCCCCTGAAATTTAAATACTGTTATAATATACATCAGATTTTCTAAACGTAAACTTCTTCGTCACGACCAGAAATTACAAGTTTGCCGTCTTCCCATGCATGGCGTAATGTATTGAGGAATTTCTGAGTAACCTGATTGCAGTCACTTTTACGCATAGGTTTATGCATCTGCTCTTCATCAAGAATAAGACCTGCGCGGACAGAGGACAGATTGCCAAGAATTTTCTGGCGGAAAGAATCCGGATGTCCTGCAATAAGATAAGCAATATCAATATCAGGCATTTCACGCAGCATATTCTGAATAAAACGGTCATCAGCATTAACTACATCATCAACAGTAAACAGTCTTGTCTGAAGTTCTTCTGTAAGATCAGGATCTGATTCACGCAGGTTATCAAGAATTTCCTGTTCGCTTGAAAAATCCATCTTCTTAAGAATTTCAGCAAGAACACCACGGCCGTCAATTGCCTGTGTCTTTACGTCAATCTGTGCATTTGCTTTTTCGTGCATTGCTTTATCAACGCGGTTTATAATATCCGGAGCAATTTTTCTTACCTGAGCAAGATGAACAATAACTTCTTTTTTATCTGCAGCATTCATTTTTTTGATTACATCAGCTGCTTTCTGAGGTTTAAGGTAAGAAAGAACAAGAGCGCGGATCTGATTTGATTCATCTTTTAACAGCTCAAGAATTTTTTCCGGATCTTTTTCTTCAAGGTAGGTAAATGGTTTTTCTTCCTGAACAGGAGCAAGACGGTTCATTAAAGAAGTTGCTCTGTCTGAACCAAAAGCTTTTTCAAGAATATTGTATGCAGTATGAGTTCCGCCGCCTTCTGCAACCTTCTGCTTAAGTGATTCAAACTCAGCAAGAATTGCAAGAGCTTCGTCAGGATCAATACTGCGGATACTTGTAATTTCAGGAATAATTTTTTCAGTTTCTTCCTGAGAAAGATATTTTAAAACGCCGGCAGCCTGATCAACTCCAATAAGAATCAGAAACTTTGCTACACGACGGTAAACAGCTTCTTTTTCTGTATCAGTAACAGGAACTTTAATAAGTCCGCCGCTGGTTAATGCACTTGATGCTTTAATAAGTTCAGGGTCTGCTTTATATTTTTGAGAAGATTCTGTTTTTGGCTGAGTCTGTTTTACGGCCGGCTGTGCAGTTGAACCAACTGCAGGTTTTGACTGTATACTATCATCTGAAGATTTTTTTGCTCCAGCCGAATATGCTTTTTTTAACATGTCATTATAATTCATCTTCCCCTTCCCCCTGAAAAAATGACTATTAATAATTGTTTAATATTTTAATTCTAGTTTAATGATGCCTTTAATTCCATTCTTATCTGAGCCTGATTAATCGCTTTCTGCATATCAGTATCAGGATCGCTGCGTGTTTCCATTCCATAAATAAAATCAAAATCAAAATCAAGTTTACTTTCTTTCTTAACTTTCTGACTGATTCTGACCATTGCTTCTTCTGTTGTCTCAAGATTTGTCGGGAACAGAATTATAATCATTCCATTATCATAAGCTGCAAAGTCACTGTTACGAATAGTCTTTTTTACGATATCTGAAATATGAACGAGAGTCAGGTTTTTATTATTCAGCGAAGAATCATTGAATTGATGTTTGATAACCGGAGTACAGGTAACTGCAGTATAAGGGAACTTGCGGTAAAGATTGATTTCTTTAACTTTCTTTGAAAGAACATGGTGTTCAAGAAGACCGGTCATATCATCAGTATTTGAAGCAAGCTGCAGGTCATCAAAACGCTTGACGATTTTTGTAATATCACGGAAAAGGAAATATGAACAGACAGTCATCTTATTTAAATATTTTTTTCTGTGGAATTCAACTTCAAAAAGTGCATTATTCTGGTCAACGCCGGTAAGTTCAAACTGTTCAATGTAAAAATTATTTACAGGAGTAAAACCAATAGGAACACGCTTTAAAAGAAAATCGTCCATTGTCATTGTAAGAATATCTTTTCTGTCAAAACCAAAAAAGTCCTGGGCAGCAGAGTTAAAGTCAATAAGATAAGAATCTGCATTGAAAATTACACAAAGACTTTTTGTATTATCAAAGAACGACGATCTAAAACTCATTCTTACAAGAAGCGGTTTATGATAGTAAGTAATTATGTAATATACGAATGGAATTGAAATTGAAAAATAATACAATTCCCTTACCATGAATAAAGAATTAGAAGTATTTGAAAGAATAGAAAAATAATGAAAAAGTGAAACTGACGCTACAAGAATTTCTTTTGTGCTGTTAACGATTGTTCTTGTAAAAATTCTTGTAATGTTAAGGAATTCATATGTCAGCATCAAAATTGAAAGCAAGAAAATCAAAAGTGAAAATTCTTTCTTTGCAATAAAGAAATTCATGATAACGCCTTCATAACTGCGGCGGTCAATCATCATTTTCTTAGGATTATAAATAAAGAAAGTCTGTTCCTTAAGATTATAAAGAATCAAAAATACTAAAGTCAAAGTGACAATACTGATCAGAATATAAACAGTTGCAGAATATTTTGTATCATTTCTGAAAACATAGACTTTATAAATAGTCAGAATTCCAATCTGCAAGAAACACAAAGCAAAGAACAGAGTAAAGAAAATTATTGAAAGTTCATGGTAGCCTGCACCCATATTGCAAAAGAATACATTCAGTGTTTCAAAGATGATAATCAACAGCGAAGTTAATCCCAATGCGATAAACGCACCGTCTTTCCTTGCCTTGTTGCGTAAACCATAGACAAAGAAAACTAAGAGAATAATTCCAGGTATCAGATCAATTAAAGATGCAAGCTGCTGCATAACTTTCTCTTTTTACCAGGCCTGTCCAAGTCCTTCCGGTTTAAGCTGGAAGTGACTGAATTCCATTGTAAAGGCTGCACGGCCCTGTGTTGCAGAACGAAGGTTTGTAGAAAAACCAAACATCTTTGCCATCGGAGCCTGACAGTGAACGATATCCACAGAATTTTTTGAATCCTGTCCCAGTACCATTCCGCCGCGCTGAGTCATCTGGCTCATTGCTTCTCCGACAAATTCTTTTGGACATGAAATTTCAACCTTCATTACAGGTTCAAGAATTACAGGTCCTGCCTGATTACATGCTTTGTCAAATGCACTTGCGGCACAGCTGGCAAAAGCAAATGGTGTAGAAGTAAGTTCATTATAGTCGATTTTTGTAACATCAACTTTAAGGTCAGTACAAGGATAACCAAAGTTAATTCCGGAAGAAAGACAGCTCTTAAGGCTTTCTTCAATTTTAAGTGTAATTTCTTCCGGGATATCACGAGTTGAAGCACTGCATACGTACTGGTTACCTGCGCCCTGTTCAAGCTGAGTAACTGTAAGATCAAGAGCAGCTGTATTTTCTTTTCCTGCAAGAACTTTAGAGAATTCTTCGTGAACTGATCCTGAACCGTTTACTGATTCACGATATGTAACCTGAGGCGCACCGACACGAGCCTTAACGCCAAAGTCATCCTTCATGCGGGTAACAAGAACATCAAGGTGAAGTTCACCCATTCCCGAAATAATAAGCTGACCTGTTTCTTCGTCTTCGTGATGAGTAAAGGTTGGATCTTCCTTTGAAAGGATTTCAAGAGTTTCATTCATCTTATCGCGTTCAGAAAGACTTTCTGGTTCAATTGCAACAGAGATTACAGGTTCAGGGAATTTTACGCTTTCAAGAATTACAGGAAGTCCTTCTGAACCAAGTGTATCACCTGTCTGCGCAAGTTTAAGTCCGATAAATACAGCAATGTCACCGGCAGAAACTGAATCCATCGGTTCTGATTTATTTGAATGCATGCGAAGAATACGGTTGACTCTTTCGCGCTTTTTCTTTCCTACGTTGAATACCTGAGTTCCGGCTGTGATTTTTCCAGAATACATGCGCACGTAACAAAGAGATCCCATTTCGCGGTCGTACTGAATTTTAAATACAAGACCTACAGGTGCGCCAGATTCCTTGCATGGAACTTCAACTTCTTCTTCCTTGTCTTTTTTAACATGAACGCCTTTGCAGGCAGGAACATCGGTAGGACATGGAAGATAGTCAACAACAGCATCAATCAATGGCTGAACACCCTGATTATGACGGGCACTTCCCATTACAAAAGGAACAAATGCACGGTTGATTGTTCCTGCGCGAATTGCAGCTTTGAGTTCTGCAATTGAAATTTCTTCACCTTCAAGATATTTTTCTGCAAGAGCATCATCACTTGAAGCAACCATATCAACAAGCTTTTCGCGCCAGGTTTTTGCTTCTTCAAGGCGGCTTGCATCAACATCTGTAACAGTGAATTTTTCGCCTTCAGTAGATTCATCCCAGCGGATTTCTTTCATTTCAAGAAGATCAATAACGCCTTCAAAATCAGGACCCTGCCCGATAGGAATCTGGAGTGCAAGACAGTCAACGTCAAATTTCTGATGAACGTCATCAATGGAACCATAAAAGTCTGCACCGATTCGGTCCATTTTATTCATAAAGCCGATACGAGGAACATTAAAGTTATCTGCCTGACGCCATACTGTTTCTGTCTGCGGCTGAACTCCGTCAACAGCACAGATTACAGCAACTGCTCCGTCAAGAACACGAAGGCTGCGTTCAACTTCTGCAGTAAAGTCAACGTGTCCCGGAGTATCAATAATATTAATCTGGTGATCTTTCCAATAAGTAGTTGTAGCAGCAGAACAGATTGTAATACCACGTTCCTGTTCCTGAGCCATCCAGTCCATTGTAGCCTGGCCGTCATCAATTTCACCAATTTTATGGATTTTTCCTGTGTAGTAAAGGATGCGTTCTGTAGTTGTTGTTTTTCCGGCATCAATATGAGCCATGATACCAATATTACGCATTTTATCTAAAGACATATTTTTCCCCTATTATTACTATTATATAGTAAATAATTGATATTGAAAAGTGTGTTTACATTGAAAATTATAGAGAAAATCAGGCGCTATAAAAAAAGGAGAAAAACACAGCTGCAAATAACTGTATCTTTCTCCTTTGAAATATCTAAAATCAGATAATTATCGTTAAAAAAAACTGATTAGAGTACGCAGATAGGAACGAATGTATCTGCCTTGAGGGAAGCACCACCAATAAGACCACCGTCGATATCTTCCTGTGCAAGAAGTTCAGGAGCGTTAGAAGCTTTCATTGAACCACCGTACTGGATGATTACTTCGTCAGCTACTTTCTGATCGTAAAGTTTTGCGATATAACCGCGGATGAACTTGTGGATAGCCTGAGCATCTTCTGGAGTAGCAGTTTTACCTGTACCGATAGCCCAAACTGGTTCGTAAGCGATTGTTACGTTTTTCATCTGTTCTGCTGTAACACCAGCAAGACCTGCAGAAAGCTGGAATGCGCAAACCTGTTCAGCTTCGCCAGCTTCACGTTCAGCAAGGAGTTCACCGATACAAAGGTCAACTTCAAGACCACTTGCAAGAGCCTTGCGTACTTTTTTATTGATAAGTTCATCAGATTCACCGATTTCGTGGCGGCGTTCTGAGTGACCAAGAATTACACACTGACAGCCAATGTCTTTAAGCATTTCGCATGATACTTCACCTGTGTGAGCACCGTTATCTGTAGCTGCACAATCCTGAGCAGCAAGAATGATGTTTGAACCTTTTACAACCTGTGCAACTGCATCAAGGTATACAAATGGAACACCAATCATGTATTTGTTTGTTTTGCCTTTGAGCTGTTCAACAAGGTCTTTAGCAAGCTTAACTGCTTCTTCCTTGTTTGTATTCATTTTCCAGTTTCCGGCGATATAATGTGTACGAGCCATAATAGAACCTCTTTAGGGATTAAAATATATATTGTAATTATATCAATTTTGAAAAATCTTAACAATAACTAAATTCCCAATCTTGACAAATCAGATAGTTTGATATAAAACTAAAACTATGAAAGATAGTTGGATATCAAACTTTTATATGAAACGGGCAATCTCTCTTGCAAAAAAAGGCGGAGGTCATGTTCACCCTAACCCAATGGTAGGAGCCATTATTGTAAAAGGCAACAAAATCGTTGCTCAGGGCTACCACAAGCGTTTTGGTGACCTTCATGCAGAACGCAATGCAATTAACCAGGCCATTGCAAAAGGAATTGATCTTAGTGATGCAACCTTATATGTAACACTTGAACCATGCTGCCACCTTGGAAAACAGGGACCATGTACTCAGGCAATTATTGACAGCGGAATAAAAAAAGTCTGCGTCGGAAGCAATGATCCAAATCCTCTTGTAAACGGGAAAGGCATTCAGATTCTAAGAGAACACGGAATCGAAGTAATTACAGGAATCGACAAAAAAGAATGTGACGACTTGAACAAACCTTTCTTCCATTATATTACCACTTGCCTTCCATATGTAATTATTAAAACAGCATCAACTATCGACGGCAAAACAAGTCTCCATGACGGCACAAGTAAATGGATTACCAATTCAAAAGCCCGCGAACATGTTCACTATCTGCGTGGAACAATTCCAGCCGTAATGACAGGAATCAACACAGTAATAAAAGACGATCCGCTTTTAAACTGCAGAATTCAAAAAAAAGAATGCAAGCAGCCGTTACGAGTCGTACTTGATACAAACCTTAAAA
>JAKSTQ010000031.1 GCA_024402475.1 Treponema sp.
AAAAAGAAGAATAGTACCTAGTAAATCTGTCATTCTGCTAACTCCTTGTGTTATGCATTGAAATAATAAAGGCTATAGCTTCTAAAATAAGTAAAAATGCCCAGAATAAATCATCTCTCATTCTGCTAACTCCATTTATTTAATAAATTATTTAAAATATCTGTTGTAAAATCGTGTTCTAAGCGTCTTTGTTTATTTCTTTCTCTTTCAACATCTTCTTTTATATCTGTAATCTGGTCTTTCAATTGCTTGTTTTCTTTTTTAAGTTCAGCGTTTTCTCTCTGCCAAAGTTCCAGCTCACCGCCAGCATCTTTTAAATCATGTTCAAGATTATCAATACATTCATCTTTACTTGCAGAATCAGCTTCAAGCTGTTCAATCTGCTTTTTTAAGTTTGTTATTTCGCGATCTTGATTAACAATTTGATCATTTAATTCATTTAGTGACTGTTCAAGAGATTCTGTAATACAGCAGCTAGTGCATGGTGTTTCAATTATGTCTTTTAACCGTTTTACTTCTGCTTCCAACTTCTGATTATTTTCTTTCTCAACTGCAAGAGAGTGCTCTGTGTCCTGCAATTCAAAACATTTTTGTCCGCAATCTGTCATTCCTTACCACCTAAAGCGAGGTCGGAAACGGGCAATTTCCAACCTCTAAGATTAATTAGTATAAAACATTAAATTTTATAATCGAGGAGCCCATCCCTCTTTTTATAACTACAGCCCATACGGGCAAGTGTTATACATCGTTGTTATCCCATATCCTCAAAACAGTCAGGTACTGTTTCCGGAAAGTAGGACTCCTTAAAAAATCTATCATCCGTAACAAGCGGATGCAGCTTGCGCATTTCTTCCACCGTCAGGCTTTTCTGTGCTGCAGGCTTTGCATTATCTGTAACCTTTTTCTTTCCTGCTTTCTTTTCAAGCATTTTATCATAGTGCTTCTTAAGTTCCAGATAGGTTTCATAAGGTGCAATAAATCTTTTCCCACGTCCGCGTTTTTCCACGGTAAACGGCAGGTTATTTTTATGTATTTCGTTCAGGATAGATGCACTTGTAACCCCGAACGCATATTCAAGGTCTGCTATCGTAAACGTTCTGTTGTTTCTTGGTTTTGTAGTTCCAAGTCCATCATCTAAAACATAAGCTGTCATGTATAACTCCTAAATATTTTCGAACGGATCGTATGGCTTCTGATTTTCCTGCAGCATTCTTTCATACTTGCCGTTCTGTCTTCTAAGGTTTCCGATTGGATGTGCAACAAAGTCACTCATAAGGCCATATCGGATTGCATCGTATGGATGGTCTTCAAGGTCTGTGTCTACGTCTTCCTGATCATTAGGATTAGGCGTAAGCATAGGGAAAGTTCTGATTGCTGCCTTGCATGAAGGAAAGAATGTAAGCATAGGCACTTTACCTTCGCTTTCTTCCGTTCCTTCTTTCAGATAGTCGTAGACTCTGATAAGTCCGCTTTTTCTGTCATGATTTCCCTTGTGCATCCTGAACCCGGCTTCTTCAAATATGTCTGCAATGCTTGGCCCGTTCTGGTCTACCTGATTAGGTCCCCATATAGCAGGGTCTGCAACCATATCAATCACACCTTCATTAATACACATTTCCCATGCCGTCTTGGCAACTTCCTTTGCACCCATGCGCAGACCTACGTTGAATTCTCCTTCCTTGCATAAGTACCATTCTTTGTAGACTACTACACGTCCATGCGCATTTACTGCCATCCAGTAGATGGCTGCAGGTCGGGAAAAACCCCAGTCCATAGCGCAGAATTTAAACCATGTACCAGGATCAAGTGGAAATGGTTTTACTACATGTGTTTCATATCTGAACACGTCAAATATCTGTCCTTCAAATACAGTCCAGTCCCCGTAACGCAATGCCCTTGCAAGGTGCGCCGGAAGGTTCATAAGTCGTGCTTCATAGTCCGGGTCCGCCTGCATTAGGATCTGATTGTCTTCCAGTCGTGAGGGAATGAAACAAACAGTATTCTTCAAGACCTTGCCCTCAAAGCTTGTGGCCTGCTTGTAGAAAATCCTGTTTGGCTGTTGATTATCCATGAACCGCTGCTTGATCCATGAATGTCCTCGTCCGCCTGGGTTGGCGGATCCTCGTATAAAACATGGCACTCCATGTGCTGAACGTAATCGGGAAGTCATGTACTCCCAGCAGTACGGAGTAGGATAGTTTCCAAGTTCGTCCATCCCAATCCATGTGTACTGATGTCCCTGATAGTTTTCTACGTCGTCGTCGCTTTCAAGATATCGCATCTTCAAAACGGCACCGTTCGGAAATACCCAGCTGTTTGGATTTTCCTTGCTTCCCTGACCGTGATAAACTGCGCCAAGCTGCGTGTAAAGTTCCCTTGCACGCTTCTGCAGTTCTTCAAGCTGTGGATTGGTCTGACGGAACAGTATGCCTGATGCGTATTTTCCGTATTCGTCCGCCATTTGTACCCAATCCATAAGCAGAAAATCACTTTTCCCACCACCTGCAGCACCGCCAAAAAACAATTCCGTCGCAGGACAGGTAAGCGCTGCTTCCTGTTTTGGCTGCGGACGCCATATTGTTTTATAGTTTTTTAGCCGCTTCAAAATGTTCCTTCAATTTCTGGTATAGATGCTCACCGCAATTCTGGTGATTTATACACCCTTCATTCAATCCTGCTTGTACACATTGGCTGCAGGAAATCATCAGTAGTGCTTTCTGGATTCTCTTAATCTCGTTCTGCATCCTGATTTTTCCTGTCCTGTCGTAAAACTCGGCAGGTGACATAGTCATAAACTTGTTAGAATGGGAAGTCGCCATATTCGTCACCGTCCGGGCCTGTTATAGTGTTTCCTGCACTTGGAATATTAATTGTTCCGCTGTTCAATCTCTGAACTTCCTGCTTCACGTCCTCGCGTACAAATCCGTTGTCACCAAGCAGCCATCTATGCACCATGTTTGTAAAACCGTCTTTTTTCTTAAGCAGAATGTGGATCCATCCGTAATGACCCTTCCACGACTCTGTATTGTTCAAATCCTTTATATCAAAGCTGTCGATGAATGCCGTTACGTTTCCGTCGAAATTCTTGCCTTCTGTCAAAAAAATGCTGATAGAAGGTCTGTTCTTGTAATTGATATCACAGATAACCCGTGTATATCGTTCACCTGTTGTAAGCTGGCCGCTTTCAACATCTCTGATTTTGACCATGTAGTCGCCTTCCTGGTCTACATAACCAGCTTCAACTGCCTTTCTCTGATAAGTTTCAAAGTAACTCATAATTATTTACCTTCCTGTTTCTGTTCTGCCGCTTCCATCGCAGCGTTCCATGCTTCCGGACTGACGGCTTTCTTGACCATTTCCACAACATTAAGCTGGATATCCTGCTGCTGTTCTGGGCGAATGATATTTAAGTAATTCAAAAGTTCATGCAATGCCTTGTTGCGGTCGTACAGCGTGTACTTGACGCCATACATCGTAGGTGTAATCTGTGCAATGCACTTCGCTTTTTCTCCAAGGTCTGAAAGTTTTTTTACTTTCAGTTTCCCGTTTTTATCAAGAATATCTGCCGGGTTGTATGTGCTTAGGTTCCACAGTTCCCGCAGCATCCTGTATACGTTTTCTTCGTCAATGTCTGCCTGTACTGTCTTAAGCAGCATCTTGACTGCAAGCTTCACGCGTTCCCGCTTCATGAGCCTTGAAGCGCAGCTTTCACAGGTTGCCTGGTCTGGTACAATTTCCTTTCCGGTGTTTCTGTCTATTTTTGTATACGCTGCCTTATAACTCGCTGTAGCATTAAATCGCGTTGTTTCACTTGTGCAATAGTGAAGGACAAAAAGTCTTTCACGGCCTTTTACGTCCTGGTCCCACGCCTGATCGTCTAAGGTCTGTTCGTTAATCATGGCGGATTATTCTCCTGATTGGCTGACTTCGCATGCATAAGCTTTGCGAAGCGGTTTGGATCCTTTGGATCAATTCCGAATTGTACATACTCATTGTCGCAGGCGTCACCAACAAAGGCTTTTTCCGCCTGTGCTTCTTCCCAGTATTTCTTTGCCTGCTGTTCCCAGGTATTTCTGTTGCTGCTGTTGTTGAGAAGATACTGCGATACAGCTGCCAGAACATGAGTATATGCACCGTTTTTAAGCAGGTTTTCCGGAGAAATCAACTGACCTTTGTAAAAATCCGATTCTGTACACAGCTTTTTAAACTGCGTACAGAACTGCATGGCAATCACATCTGCAGGATTCTGTTCACTTGCAAGTTCACTGACCCTGTCTACAAGTTCATGCATAGCATTTTTATGCTGAACGTCATTAAAGCCTAAACAATTCTTAGCAAAGAAATCCTTGAAAATACCATACGTCCGAATGCCTTGTTCATTAATTACGCCTTTTCCCATACTTAAGGCTTGCTCCGCCAGCGTCGCACTTTCCCCTGGTATTTCTTCTGCTGTCTGTTGCTCTGCAGTTTCTGTATTTTCTTTGTTTTCTTCCTCGCAACCGCGGAAAGCCTGTTGGGGCGCTTGTAGCGGTTGCTTCTCTCTGTGTGTGTCTTTCTCTCTTTCTCTTTCTAAATCTAAATCTGTCTTTCTTTCTGTCTGTCTTTCTATCTCTCTCTCTTTCTCTCTTTCTGTTTTGACGACATTTTTTGCATTTTTGTCGTCATAAAAATTGATGGCGACATTTTCGGCGTTTTTGTCATTTTCAGAGCAAAAAAAAGCGTTGGCAGAAGGCTTTCCGGAAAAATCAACATTGAAGAAATTTGCGGACTCCTGCAGGTTTTCAGGATGCAGTGTAAATTCGTACTGCTGTTTCTTGCGTTTATTAGCTTCTTCAATCTGATTGTTGACAATCTGACGGCGCTGGTCCATCGTACGGCTTTCGCTGTCCTTGTATTCCCAGTTAGCAAAGATACATTTATTTGAACCCATGGAAGTATGTAAGATGATGTTGCGCTGCATCATTAGAGTAGCAACCTGAAAGACAATTGCGGGGCTGTCTACTTTCATCAGTCGTGCAAATACAACGCCGTCCTCTAAGTCAAAGATTCCGTCATTGTCTGCAATCGAAAGGGCAGTGTAATAGAACATCCAAGGGGCATAAGACAGTTCCTTTGGAAGTTTTTCACTAATATATAGAAGATTTTCGTCACGGATTATACCTAGCGGCATTTTACGCCATCGCATTTCTGCCATTTTGTTTCTTCTCCTTACTCATAGTCACTTGCATCGCAGAGCATATAGACACCGCGCTTTATGTCACAGATTGGATAGCGCAGGCTTAATGTAGTTATCACCTGTGCTACTGCATTGTGGCTTACTCCTGATGCGGCTTCTATTTCTGCGAATGTAAGTGTCTTTTTTTCGCAAAATAGTTGATATAATTTTTCATAATCAACCGGTTTTTTTACTTTTTTCTTTTTCTGAATTACTGGAATAAATACGTCCGGGGCATCCCAGTCAAACAATTCCGGCTGCTTCCATTCTTTCTGCAACCTTGTTTATCCTTTTATAATTCATCAAATAATCGTTGCTGGGTTTCCTTCCAATCAACACCGTATTTATTAATAATCACACTGAAATCAACAACATCCGGCTCGCGTACAAAGTATTTTTCTTCGTTCTTCAAGTCATCGTAGTCTATTCCGATTTTAAGCAGCTGCTGGAATATAAGGATTTTTCTCTGTTCTTCATTGAATAAGTTTGCATGTGGTGAAAAGACGGTAATGCTGAAATCTTCTTTCATTCCCCACTTGTATTTGTCAGGAATTTTTTCTGTTTCTGCATAGATCATTTTTGTCTTGTTTTCTTTTTTTGGATTATCACTTACCAGATAAGCAATCTTCACTTCGCTTGCCTTTATATAAGCAAGTTCCGGCATTGTTTCAATAAGTTCCTGTCCGATTTCTTTGTACATTTGACTTGGTATTGCGTGCATTATTTGCTCCTTTTCTGTTCTATTAATTGACTGAATATTCCCATCAGCACTTGTTTGACAATTGCGTTTCCGGCTTCCTTGTAAAGCTGGGTGTTACTGTTTACTTTTGCCGCCTTTTCAAAGTCCTCGTCGTTATATCCCATAAGACGCCAGCATTCTTTAGGCGTTAGCTTTCTGATTCTATACTCTGTTATTAAGTGAGCGTTTCCGTAGCCATGAGTACCTGCTGACAGTGTTGGAAATACACCATTATCACCGCCAACTGTGCCACACTGACTTCCTTCACGGCTTATCTGTCTTACTTTTTCAATCTTGCAAATATCCTGATTTTGAGCTGTAAGAGCAGGGTATATATCTCCGCCTTGCTGTACACGTCCTCTTCTTGTTTTGCTTTCTGGATAAGACAGGTCTGCAACACCGCCAACCTTACACTCTATATAACCTTCTTTTGTCGCCTGTTTAATTTTGATTACATCCTCTTCCATACATAACTTCCTTTTTCTTTCTAAAATCATTGGCTGCCGCCCCCCCCTGACAGGTGGTAATTGTTGGTAATATTCCTTCCGGATCCCATACATTACCCGGCAAGCCCGTTCCCCAGTTATCATTATATATATTTCCTATACGTATCAATTTTTGATCCATTCAATTACTCCATTCATTGTGTCAAAACCGGTGCCAAAGCCTTTGTAGTCTCTGGCGCATAAAGTCTTAGCTACTTCACAATTCCTTTTGTCTATCCTTCGATAGTTCATATTCACACACTCCAACTCTTTCGCGCTTGTGCTTGCTGATTCCTGCGTCGTATCTTGCGCAGATTGCAGGACTGACTGACAGTTCTCTGCTTCCACTTGACGTGAGGTCAATAGTTTTGTGCATTCTGTTTCTGCGATTACTTCGCGCTCAATCAGGTCTTCTATAAGTTTTTTAGCTTTTTCGTTGTTGATGTAGTATTTTTCTTCAACTTCTTCTTCGAGATAGTCTTTAACAACTGTTGTTAATGGGATCGGTTTAGGAAATTCAAAATTAATTAATTCGTCGCTTAGAATGCTAACCATAAAGCAACGCCTTCTGTTCTGTGCTATTCCATAATCTTTAGCGTTTAATATCTGTACAAAGTTCTGATAACCTTTATCTTTAAGGAAGTTTTTCCAGTCTGTAAAATCTGCGATATTTTTAGTTCCAATTACCTGTGGTACATTTTCCATAAGTAATACCTGTGGAAGATTTTCAGTCTCTGTTAAAAGTCTTTCAACTTCCCATAAAAGCCCCGAACGTGTTCCGCTTCCTTTTTTCATTCCGCGCATTTTTCCAGCGTTAGACAAGTCCTGGCAAGGAAATGAATAAGTCATAAGGTATGTATACATATCTGTATCCACAATACCTAAATCTGATCCATGTATCTTAGTTATATCTGTAGGCTTAAAATCTGTACCGTGGATGGCGTTATAACTGGCTACAGGATATTTATCAAACTCTACAAGTCTGTAATGTTCAAAATCTGCTCCTATATCCCGTAAAGCCATAGCCTGACTTCCAATTCCGCCAAACAGTTCAATCAATCTAATTTGTTTTTTTATTTTGTATTCCTTAATTTCCTCAGAAAATAAATCCATTTTTTACAGTACCTCACTTTCTTTCAATAACTTCATCAGTTTTTATCTGTTCTTCAAAATACGCCTTAATTCTTTCCATGATTTCTGCTCCTATTCTTATATGTCTTCTTCAACAAATGCCAAATCGAAAGTCCATTTTTGACCAAAAGCTTCTTTTTGACTGCCCCGAACACTGTTTATAATTATGTTTTCTATTGAGCATCCGAACTTCTTTGCCATATCCTTTAAAGGCAAAACAATAGTCTGCTTTTCACTGATTGCAATATATATGCTTTCTTTTCTACTCATTTTTTTATGACTCCTTTTTTTCCCATCCGGCAGCTTTCAGGACTGCCATGAGTTCGTCGGTGTTATGTACAATTGCACCAACACCACCGTTTTTATTTATTTTTGCAATGAATTCCTTCTGCTCTGGCCGGATTCTTCCGCCTTCACGCTTGCATTCAATTGCTAAAAATCTTCCATCTGGTAAAATCCCGATAATGTCGCTGCTGCCCCGCAATCCATAGCGGACCATTCTGCCGTGTTTATCCTGCAATGCACCGGTATTGTTACGCCATGCATAAATTCCGATGATTGAGAGCAAGGATAAACAGCTTCCAACTACAACACTTTCAGGAATTTCTCCAATATTTTTCATTTAATCCTCGAATAATGATTGCTGCTTATAATCACGCTGACGTAAATCAGTATCTAAAACTATTTGCTCTGCCTTATAATTGTTTTCTTCATCACGTCTGCACTGTGCTCTGTAACGTTCCTGGATCAATGTGTAACTGAAAGCCGGTGTTGTATATACTCCCCATTGTTCAAGTGACAGGCTGTTACCATGTACTATGACTGCAGGAATACCCAGAATTGATAGGTGAATAAGGGCCATATAAACACTATTGATGCTTACGTCTGTCCCACTTACAAGCATGTTTTGCTGATAATTAAAACCGCGTAACTGCAAAGCTTCTGCCATTGCAATTACCATTGCAGCACCACCGATACAAGGATCTGCGACTGTAATGATTCTTGAATTGTCGTATTCTGATTTGACATTAACTTCTGCGCAGAGTCTGCAAACTGAATAAGGTGTAAAGAACTGTCCCTGTCTGCTGCTGCCGAAGTTACTTTCCATGTAGATTTCGCCAAGAAAATCACAGTAACCTGCATTCAGTCCGTCTACAACTAATGCTAGTAATTGCGGAAATTTCTGCTGATCTTCTTTGCTGTATTTACCGATTGTCTTTAGATAAAGCTGTTCGCGACTTTCATCAAAGTGTCCTACCTGGGCAAAACTTAATCCTGCCATCTGCAGAAAATCGCAAAACACTTCATAACAATTGCGTTCCGGTGAAATTGACTCTAATAGCTTGATGAATTCTTTCTGTGCTCTTCCTATCATAATTACCTCACATTCTTTAACTGCAAACTCTGTGCTTTTAAGCGAAAGCCTAAAGCTGCATTCATGTAAAAAACGGTAAGGTTGACGTCGCCTGCATCTGAATACATCTTTGCCAACATCTCGCAATTGTCGTGTTTTTCAACTAATTGCTCATAACTCTGTTTAACTTCTGCCATACGATTACCTCTGACAAAAAAAATGTCCCAGTACAAGGCGAGTCGTTTCCTCATACTGGGACTTAATTTTGATAGGAGCACGATATAACATGAACTCGCGCTTATCCACTCCCGGAAGAAAGCGGATAAGAAACGACTCCTGACTTATCTGCTCTCAACTTAAGCAGGACTAAACTAGTCGCTTACCTAAGTTAAGATAATCGTATTGCTAAAAACTCATATTGTCAATACCTTTCGACTAATTTAGTACCGTAATTGTATCAAAAAAGTACCTAAATTAATATTAAAGTTTTCTGCAGTCCCTTACCGATACGGTAATTATGAGTCGTGAAATAAAAATAACAGATAAGGACCGCAGAAATGCTGTAGTTCTTACTTACCTTAAGCAGCATGAGCAAGGTAAGATTACACTTACGGAAGCTGCAAGGCTTTCCAGATATACAGTTCAAGGTTTTATCAAACTCCGTGCAAAGTATCGCAGACTTGGTGCGGACTGTTTTCAGCATGGCAATAAATTCAAAGTACCTCATAATAAAATTCCTGTAGAAATCGAACGCAAGATTCTTGAAATATGGGCTATGCCTGAATATGACGATGTAAACTTTGCTGTGTTCCGTGATTCTCTTGAAGAAGATTGGGATATCAAAATCTGTTATACAACTCTGCAAGGAATTTTTAAGCGCAACGGCGTCATATCTCCTGAAAATCATCACACTAAAAACAAAACAAAGGTTCACCGTCCACGCATGCGGCGTGAACATGAAGGCGAACTTATACAGATAGATGGCACTCCTTATGAGTTCTTTAAGAAATTTGGTGATAATCATAAGTACACTATGCATGGTGCTGTTGATGATGCAACTTCCAAAATTACCGCTATGTACATTTGCGAAAATGAATGTCTTTACGGTGTAATGGAATTAGTAAAACAAATGAACCAACGGTACGGAATTCCGTGCGAAATGTATATGGACCGTGCCGCATGGGCTTGTGTTACACCAAGACATAAGCAGGAATTATCTTTAGTTGAACAGCTGGCTGGTGTACATGAAAAGCGTACACAATTCCAGCGCATTCTCTCTGAACTTGGTATCAATCAGATCCTTGCATGGTCACCACAGGCAAAGGGTCGTGTTGAACGAATGTGGCGTACTGTACAGCAGCGTTATCCTTTATGGGCTTTCAGGCACGGTATAAAAACTGTCGAGGAAGCAAATAAACGGATGCCTGAATTCATAAAATACTATAACAAGAAGTTTGCCAAGAAAGCAAAGAAGTCGCCTATATGGCATACGGCCCCGGACGACTTCAATGACATTATGTTTGCGCAGTTCCCACGTCGTACCAATCGCAATGGAGTATTCAAATTCCACAGTTACGATTTTACAATCCTGAACTGTCCTTTTGTTGCAAATAAAATATTTATGCTTTGCTTAAGCGAAAACGGACTGTTTGCACGCATGGAAAATGGCAAATATTATGACGTGCAGCTTCTGGATGATGATCTTGGATATACTATCAGTGACACAATGCCGCAAGTGGTAAAGAATATCATTTACGAAAATCTGCAGTCTTTTGCAAAGGAAATTTCTGCGTAGAATGCTGCAACATGTCATAGCGTAACAGCTTGGTACAAATATCACGCTTCCATTTGACTATTCTGCTTGTACTAAGATTGTACTTTTCTGAAAGTTCCTTAAGCTGCATTCCATCCATTACATCAATCATGAATTTTACTTCATTCTTTTTGATTGGTGCATCCTGCAATTGCTGCAGCATAATACTTCTGCTTGTTGTCTGATACTTTTGATTAAAATAAGTTACTGGTTTTGATCTTGTCATAACTATCTCCTTCCAAAATTATAAGTCTGTATAGAAATAATAAGCCTTCAAAAATCAGTCAATATACTTCAAAAAAAAATCCCTGCAGCTGCCTTCTTGGCTGCAGGGATTTCATATCATCTATAACTATTCCATCAGATAATTGTATTTAGGGTGGATGGATGGAGTTATATAAAACGTCCACGTCTGACTTATATTTAAGTATCTCATTCCAATACCAGACTGGCATTCTCACCTCGGTCCAAACCTGTTCTTCATCCTCTACTACACGTCCATCTTCCGTGTAAGGTATGACACAGTACGGGTCTGGAAATACCGGTTTAGGAATTTCAGGCGCCTGATATACAACTACAGTTTTAACTGCCTGCGGTTTACTTACGCAGGATATCAAGACCAGCATTAAAATTACTAAGCTTATTACCGCCAGTAGCTTTTTTAAGTTCTTCATCCGCTTTTTTTCTTTCCTCTACGAAATTTTCCATAACTGCCGCATTGTGTTCTGCAGCAGCTTCAACTGCCTGTTTTTCTTCTTCCTTCTTTTCAAGATCTTTCTGCAGTATCTGTGTTTCATCTTTCTTCTGCTGAAACAGAACATAGAAAACTGCAGCTGCAATTGCTGCAATACCTGAAAATATAGAAAGTATCTTATCCTTAAGATTCATCATCAGTTAATCCCATTTTTTTTAAGACTGCTTCATAAAGTGAAGTAGCAAGCCCAATGATGCAGAATACATACAATACTGTCTGCTGCCATGTTATAAAACCTGCAACGGCAAGAATTGCCGTAAACACAACTGACCAGAAAACATTCAACCATATTTTTTTATGGTCAAAGAACTTGATTTCACGACCTTTCTTTTCTTCCACCTTCTTTTCAATGGAAGCTGCAATCTTCAATGTTTTGTTTACAAAAAAGATTACAAGAATTGTCGCAATGACAACTGCATGTGGTACGTACTTTTCAATCAACGTAATATCCATTTTTATCTCCTATATCTCAAAATGCGGGCAGTCCTGGAAGTCTTTCCATCTGCCACCCCATTTAAGCCCATACTGTTCGCCAATTTCTCCCATGCGTTCCCATACTTCCTTGGGTGCATCCCACCAGTATTTATTGTTTTTAACCGGAACAAGGTCTATGGCCAATCCCTGAATATGTTTGCTTCTTAGCGTGTTTGTATTGATAGTCCGGCATTCCACATCGCTAGGGTCATAAAGTCCCGCAACTGCGTACATCATACGCACGTCTTTTGCTTCCATGCGTCCGCGTGAATAGTACGCCATCTGTACTGCCAGGTCCCTTTTTGTTTCACTGATTGCTACGGTTTCCACGCCATAGCTTTTCAGTCTGACGTCATTCTGCATTGTTTCCCATGCAGCGCGTGCCTTCTTCTGCATAGAAGGGTCAAGTTCGCTGATTAATTTACTCATTTTTAATTTTCTCCTGATTTTTATTTTAAATATGTTAGAATTGCTGAAACAATAACGCCTGTCATAGACAAAGCTGCTACTACAATAAGCGCTATATCTTTAGGCTGCCATTTTTTATTCTCCGTCATTTGATTTACTTTTTGATTAATGTTTGTTACCACGTTGTTGAGGTTGGATATATCGGACCCCATCTTATCCATTTTGTTGTCCATCACGTTTACACGATTGTTTACTTCCGACATAGAAGTTTTAAGTTCTGTTATATCTTTCTTCATAACCTGCTGCTCTGTTTTTATCTCTCTTAAATCTGCGGCCATTTCTGCACTTTCTTTCTGTCGCTGACGGTCAAGAGTGTATAACTCTGCCAGATCGTCTTTTACGCGGTTTAGTTCTCTCTCGATAATGTTATGCGCTTCGCATTTTGGCATATCCATATCCTCACTACCTCCATGATATATAAAAATATTTCAAGCGATATAAACAAAAAAAAGAGTTGTCAAGTTTTCATTGACAACTCTGTAAAAACTACATGCTTTCAAGCTTCTTCCTGACTTTCTCGGCATTGCTTTCGACGTGCTTCTTGTAAAGTACGGCATAAAGGGAGTCTTCATTGAAGGGCTCTCCTTTTGCAGCTTTGTCTGACTGCACGCGATGCATAAGCAGCTTGATTGAATGGTCGCATTCTGCCATCTGGGAAAGTCGGGTTTTGGCACGGTTTGCTATTGCCTGTGCAATTGCAACGTCACCAAGTTCCTCAATTTCCTTTGCATAATCTGCAAGCATATCCGCATCGTTCAAATCTTCCATCTGCAGCTTAAGCAGGATTTCAGCAATTTTCTGATTATCCATAGATTCCTCACTTATGACTAAGCTACAGTAAAAAACTGAAGCTTAGTCATTGCTTAGTTTAGGCTGTTGCGGCAGGTGCAGCAGCTGTTACCTTTGCGTCAATGTAGTCTTTCAAGACGTTAGTCTGAATTTCCTGACTTGCGCTAAGGCGTGCAAGAATGATTTCGCGTTCCTGGTCATTCATGCGGTTTGCTGTGATAAGGTCTTTGATGGACTGTGCCTGTGAAAGCAAAGTAGATTTCATGTCACAGCAGCACTGCTGTGTTGTAAATCCTGCGTTTGCGATACCTGCAGCAATTCCATTAAATCCCTGATTCATTGTGATAAGGGACTGACTGAAATTTGAATTCATTCCAGTATTGAGGTTGGCAATTGAGTTTTCAATTGTCTGTGTTGCAATCACATCAGAAACATCTGACTTTGTTGCATACTCTGGCACTGGGAATGGCATACCGCAACCATAACCACCACCAAAGCCACCACGATTTCCACCGAACATTCCGCCGTTTCCAGCCAAGAGGAAAAGGATCAGGATAATGAACCAAGATCCAAGTCCGCCGATTTCCATGTTTTCGTTCATAGTTTTTTTCTCCTGCAGCTTCATCGCTGCAATGTAATTTATTTAGAGCAATCAACGATTGCTATTTACCAAACAAAGGCGCGATCTGTTTTGCAGTATTGATTACCTGCTGCAGTGTGCCCTGCGATACCTGCCCCGAACTGATTTTTTTCTGCAGTTCTTCCATAGGATTTTTACCCGATGCCATAAAATCCCTGTAAAACTTATTGAACTGCTGCATCATGTCCTGGTTATTCTGCTGCATCGGCTGTAGTTTCTTCTGTGTCCCTAAAAGTCTGTTTATTGCGCTTGCCATTTCCGTTCATCTCCTTTATCATTCCGCGGATTTCTGTCTTGAAATTTTCAAAGTCTTTCTTTGAAACACCGTTTGAGTTTATTTCTGTAAGTTCGATTTCTTCATAACTGAATGCGTGAAGGATATTCCGTCCGACTTCATCTGCCTTCTTGATATAAAAAACATCTTCGTTGTTATCAAAAAGTACAGCTTCATCACCGGCTTTCAATGAGAAATTTCTGGCTTCTTCTATTCCGTTTACTCGGATGATTTCTTTTGCTGGCTGTGGAAGTGCAGGGGGCTGTACCTGTGGAAGTACACTGCTTAATAACTGTTTGGCAAGATCTTCATACATAATGTCACCGTCCTATGCCTTGAATATAAGACCGTAACGCTTATTTATGAATTGCGTTTTACTGTTGTGTTATTGTCATAATAAATGCGCCTATCTTCTGCATGCCTTTTGTTTTAATGCGCATGATGGAGTCTACACTTAGATTGAACTGATCCTGCAGTTCTGCTATGCGCATTCCTTCCAGTTCTGATTTTGTAATGATTTCTTTTTCCTGTGGAGTGAGGTTTACACTGTCTATAAGGTCCATGACTACGTTTTTTCTTACATCCTGCAATGCAGTGTGTGCAAGATTAATAACCGGCGATCTTTTCATGCATAAAAACATAAAACAACCGCCGGTCATATATCACAATTTTTATGATACAGTTACGGTACTTTTTAGATACTAAGCATGAGTATTGAAATACTCAATTTCTGCCTTGGAAGGATGTCCGTGCTTTTTAGGTTTAGACTGTAAAGTTTTAGGTTTTTCCATGTTCAAACATTCATTTACAAATCTTTGTGCAGTCTGCCATTTACAGTTATACTTATGTGCTATTGCATAAATGCTGCCACCAGATTTTATATGCTGTCTGATTTCTTCTTCGTATGGCCGTAACTTACAGTTATACAGTTTAAAGCCTTTTTTATGTCCTATTATTTTTCCGTTTGCTTTTGCTCTGGCAAGTCCCTGTTTAGTCCTTTCAGAAATTAACTGGCGTTCTATCTCTGCAGATAGACCAAAAGCGAAAATTAATACTTTGCTTTGTATATCATCCGCAAGCGTGAAGTTTTCTTTAATAGCATAAAGCTTTACTTTTTTATCAATAAGTAACTGAATTTCATTAAAAATCATAGTTAGGCTTCTACCAAGGCGTGATAACTCTGTAACATACAGTTCATCACCTTGCTGCAGCTTTTCCAGCAGTTCACCAAGTTTACGGTCCTTTGGCTGTTTAATTCCGCTAATTGTTTCACTGCTCCATGCGTCTACATGTTTGTTATTGTAAATGCACCATTGCTCAATTGCCATTTTCTGATTTTCTGTAGTTTGTGTATCTGTAGATACACGAATGTAACCATAATTCATAAATAACTCCTGCTTTATTAATAGAATTATTTAATGAATGTATACAAGCATCTTAGGGACGGACAACTAATATACAACAAGGGAACAATTGACAATATTGTAACAGGTTTAATTAAGGTTGCAGACTTTATAATAAATACTGATGGTAGTTATTCAGGATATGCCGTAGGATATGTAACTTTGCCATTTGATAGAAATAGAGTAGTTTCCTGTTTATGCAGAAATTACTCCGATAATACTTTTGTATATGCACAAATAGATAACGGATCTGCAGATCGATTATTAATCTATTCATACAGTTTTGGTAAAGTATTAGTTAAGGTTTTTTACATTTAATTTTTCCGGACGGACAAAGCGTGTATAACGCTAATCAGGTAAATGGTGCTTTAACGGATTTATTTAAGACACCTACCTATCTTGCTTTTGGGTCGAGGAGTGGAAGTCTAAGATTTATTGATTTAGATGGAATAAATGAAGATTCCGTATGTGAAACAATTGTAAGCAGTGGAATTTACAACTCAATAAATTATTTAGGTCTAAAAACTTCTGGAAGTATTGAATTGATAATAGGTTCAGAATATATGGCAAATAGTGGTTATAAAGTTGGTGTCCAGCTAAAATTAGTCGGTACAGATATTAATGCAATACCATCAATCAAAATAAGAAGAAGTGTTGGAGCGTGGAGTGCTTGGAGTCAACTTATTTAACTAAAACGCTTAGCCACCGTTTAAGGTGGTTTTCTAATTAATAGCATTCACAATAAGGACAAAAAT
>JAKSTQ010000032.1 GCA_024402475.1 Treponema sp.
CGTGTTGAACGAAGCGGTCTTAATTATGACGTTGACACCCTTATTAAAATCAAGGAATTGGTTAACAGCAGCCAGGTCGATTTTTATGGATTGGTTTCTGAAGTCGAGTCAATTTTTTAAGGAAGCATAAATGAAGAACCTGCATTTTGATTATTCATTTGAAATCAGTTATGAACATGATGTGAACAGATGTTATTACACGATAAAAGGAATTCCTCAGGATAGTGCAAGGCAGAAAATTCAGAATCTTGAAATAGAAATGATTCCGGAATCAAAGCCTGAATGGGGAACTGACTGTCACGGAAACAGATACATATGGGGTTGTAATCCTCTTCCTCACAAAATGTTCAGATTCCGTGTTACAGGAAAAGCTGTCTGCGGACTTACTGATTACGAAGAAGTTGTAGAAGAGAACGAGCTCATGATATTCCGTCATTCTACAAAACTGAATGAAGCCGGAGAAAAAATAAAGTCTTACTATGAGAAATGCTGTGCGGAATTGAATCTTCCGGGTGTTACATCAGAACTTGAAAAGGCCAGACTGCTCATGAAAAAACTTCGTTCAGATTTTGTGTATGAAAAAGATGTTACTGATGTAAATACCACAGCGGAAGAAGCTTTTGAAAAAGGTAAAGGTGTTTGTCAGGATTTTGCACATATTCTTATTTCACTCTTACATCTTAGCGGATGTTCTGCCAGATATGTTACAGGCTTTATTACCGGAGAAGGTGCTACACATGCCTGGGTAGAAGTTGCCGGCAATGGAAAGTGGTATGGAATTGATCCGTGTAATAATAATGCGGATATGGAATCCTACATCAAGGTTGGTGTTGGCCGGGATGCAAGTGAATGCCTTATCAATAGAGGTGTTATGCATGGCGGTGGAGAGCAGCAGTTGAAAACTTTTCTGGTTGTTACTGATATTGGTCATGGTTCAAGTTATTTGCATAAGGGTTTTGTATGATAAAAACAATAGCTAAGGTCGTCCTTCCCGTTGATGAAACACTTCAGATAAAAAGGAATCGTCTGGAACCATCTTCTTGCAAAAATGAAATGAAAAGAATCAGCATTGTTACTGGAATTCATGGTGATGAACTTGAAGGACAGTATGTATGTTATGAACTCCAGAGAAGAATCAATGAAGACTATGAAAGTCTTAAGGGAATCGTTGATATCTATCCGGCTATGAATCCTTTGGGGATTGATTCCATAGAACGAGGTATTCCGGCTTTTGATCTTGACATGAACAGACTTTTCCCAGGAAATGTTGACGGTAACATGACTGAATATCTTGCGGCAGAGATCATAAAAGATGTTTCCGGTTCTGATCTTGTAATTGATATTCACGCAAGCAATATTTATCTGACGGAAATTCCACAGATAAGAATAAATGAACTGAACGAAAAGGAACTTGTACCCATTGCTGAAAAAGCAAATGTAGATTTTATATGGGTTCATGGTGCAAGTACAGTTCTTGAAGCAACCTTTGCCTACAGTCTTAACAGCAAGGGAATTCCATGTCTTGTAGTAGAGATGGGTGTTGGAATGCGAATTACAAAAGCATACGGTGATCAGCTTGTTGAAGGAATTTTAAATTTAATGAAGGAAATGGGAATCTGGGTTGGAAAAACAACGGAAGTCAGAAAACCCATCATCTCAAAAAATCCTGAAGACGTTCATTTTTTGAATGCTTCTACAGGCGGTCTTTTTGTTCCATCTGTTCAGCATTGGCAGAAATTATCAAAGGGGCAGCTGATAGGCCAGATATTTGATCCGCTTTCCGGAAAAGTTCTTGATGATATTTATAGTCCTGTAAACGGAATTCTCTTTACGATTCGTGATTATCCTATTGTTGATGAAGGATCACTTATCGGAAGACTTTTGAGGGAAGAGGTTTTGCCATGAAAAAGAAAATTATTTATGAGATAAAAGGACTTTACAGGGACAACCTTCGTGTAACGGGATACGAATTTGGTGAAGGAAAGGAATCTCTCTGCATTGTGGGGACCATGCGGGGAAATGAAGTTCAGCAGCTTTTCTGCTGTTCCAACCTTGTAAAGAAATTCAAGCAGCTGGATGAAGAGGGCAGAATAGTTGAAGGACATAAGATTCTTATAATTCCGTCATGTAATCCTTATTCGATGAATATTCAGAAAAGGTTTTGGCCGATTGATAACACGGATATTAACAGAATGTTCCCAGGTTACAATCTTGGAGAAACTACACAGCGAATAGCAGACGGAGTTTTTAAGGCGATTAAGGATTTTGAATATGGAATTCAGTTTACGTCTTTTTATATGCCGGGAAATTTTATTCCTCATGTCAGATTTATGGATGAAGGTTATTCCGATGTGGAAAGTGCAAAACTTTTTGGATTGCCTTATGTTGTAAAAAGAGTTGTTCGGCCTTACGATACGGCAACCTTGAACTACAACTGGCAGGTCTGGGATACAAAGGCCTACAGCCTCTATTCTTCAACGACTTCCAGCATTGATACTAAAAGTGCAGGTCAGATTGTTCTTTCTGTTTTGCGTTTTTGCAGCGGACTTGGATTTGTAAAATATCAGGAAACAAAAAAGCATGAATCGGAAGTTGTGGTTGATACGGACATGGTAAGTGTTCAGACTGCAAAGTCGGGAATTTTTGAATCTCTGGTAAAGACAGGAGATTCTGTTGAAGAGGGGACTCCGCTCGCCAACATTATTAATACTTATGATGGGGAAGTTATGGAAACCTTGTATGCTCCGATTAAGTCACGGGTTTTCTTTGTTCATAATGAACCCTTGACTTATGCAAATACGGCAGTTTTCAAATTAGTTGAATTTTAGGAACTTAATATGATTGCAGTTGATGATATCTTAAACCTTACACTTTTTAAGAATTTTAAACTTCTTGCGGCAAAGGATTATATTTCAAATAATGTAACGACAGTTGTAATTCTTGAGTATGAAAGCAGTAAAATCGAATTCTCAGGGTATGGAAACGGTTACTTTGTTCTTGCGTCGTATTTCTTTGCTTCTACGGCTCCGGATTTTGTAAACAATTCACTAAAGCTTTTGATTAAGCGACATGTTTCTGGTATTGCCATAAAAATGTCACAGGATCAGCAACTTCCTGATGACTTGATAAGACTGGCAGAACATGAACATGTTCCTATCATGTGTTTCCATGATGAATTCATGGAAGACCTAATAATAAATATCAATGAATCTATGAAAACCCGTGCACAATATATTATTCAGGAAGAAAAATTAAACAGAATTCTTGAAGAAAATATGAGCGGTGATGGAATACGAAAAATTGCACTTGAGATAAATCCATATTTTAAAAATCAAATTATTGTAGCAAATCTTATTTCAAGAGAAAAATCATCTAATCTCAAGGTACATACTTTTTTTGATAAGTTAATGTATCATATCACAAAAAAAGATGAAAAGATGGAATCATGGACCTTCATAAAAAATGGTCATGATATTATCCTTGTTTGTAGTTTTAATGCAGAAGATGCTGATTCCATTGAGCCCATTTCAATGATTAACGAAATCTTAAGAAATAACGATTTTGATCCGGAAAGTTTTTACATCGGTTTTTCATCAGATCCTGTTGATATCGTGGATTTAAAGAAATCCGTAATCAAGGCAAAACTGGCGGGGAAAGTCTGTCAGATTGAAGATAATGCAACATATTCCTATAAGGAAACCGGTGTCTATAAATTTATTATTCCTCTGATTCAGAATGAAATCATATGTGATGAAATTAAAAATGAATTTTCTGCACTTGAGGAATATGATAATGCTCATGATGCTCAGTTAATCAGAACCTTGACATCCTTTGTTAAGAATAACAGAGATTTCAATGCAACTGGTAATGACTGTTATCAGCATACAAATACGATTCGTTATCGTATAAAAAAAGCAATGGAAATCTTAAACTATAAAGAGGATTCCATGAATGATGAAGTCGCAATTCTGATTCGATGTTATAAGCTTCTTAACTCAAAATAATTTTTACATGGTTCGTATATGACCGCAGGGAAAACGGGCTTGTGCTGTATTGCTTTACTGGTATGTGGATTGCTTCACTTCGTTCGCAATGACGAAAGCATTGCAGTAATTTGTCACCACGTCATCGCGAGGAGCAATAAACTCTCACGTCATCGCGAGGAGCGTAGCGACGTGGCGATCCACATATACTTTTACTTTTCTGGCAATGGGACGACCTGTCATGACATCTTTTTATATTTTAAACAAAAAAAATCTTCGAATATTTTTGTTTCTCTAAAAAGTATGCGGACAGATTTGAATAAAAAACAAATCTGCTTGTAATACTTATAAAATGATAAATAAATAATTGACCATAAAACTTTTTGAAATTATAAATCCTTTTGAAAATTGAAATTCAGGAATATTAAAGGGCCCTAATTTTTCTTTGTTTTGATTTTGCATTGGTCCTGTACACTTTTTGAATCTGTCAGATTTTGAAGTGGAAACAGCGGTAGTTGTAAACAGACATATCTTAAATTGTTCGGAGAATTATCTTATGGATACTACCTATCTTTTTAATTCCGTATGGGTTTTATGTGCTTCGGTATTCGTGTTCTTCATGCAGGCTGGTTTTGCCTGTATGGAAAGTGGTTTTGCACGTCCTAAGAATGCATGTAATATTTGGTTGAAAAATCTTTGTGATTTCTGTGTAGGCGGTCTTGTATATTATTTCATTGGTTTTGGAATCATGTACGGCGATGACTGGCATGGAATTATCGGCGTGAATGGATTCTTTAATCCATTGAGTCAGGATCTTGCAATCTGGAAGTCTGTAAGTTCACTCTCTCCAGAAATCTTTTTGCTTTACCAGACAATGTTCTGTGCAACAACAGCAACAATAATTTCCGGTTCCGTAGCAGAAAGATTCAAGTTCAACTCTTACCTGATTTTAAGTGCAGTAATGACAGCCTTCATCTACCCTGTAATCGGTCACTGGATCTGGGGTGGCGGATGGCTCAGTCAGATTGGCGTAACAGACTTTGCAGGTTCACTTGCAGTTCATTCTGTTGGTGCAATCGCTGCCTTCATGGGTGCTAAGCTTGTTGGTCCAAGAATCGGAAAGTACAATGCAGACGGAAAGTCCAATGCAATTCCAGGACATAGTGTTCCAATGGGAATTCTTGGTGCCTTTATCCTTTGGTTTGGCTGGTACGGCTTCAATCCGGGTTCAGAACTTGCCCTTGACGGAACAACATTCTACACAACAATTACAACAACACTTACAGCTTGTGCTGGAGGTCTTGCAGGATTGTTTGTAAGCTGGGCCAGATACGGAAAGCCTGATCCAACACTTGCAGCCAACGGTGCTTTGGCAGCACTTGTCGGAATCTGTACAAGTGTTGCAGAAGTCAGCCCAATGGGTTCAATCATCATTGGTATCCTTCTTGGAACTTTGATTTGCTTTACAATTCCGTTTGTTGATCATGTCCTTCATGTTGATGATCCTGTCGGTGCAATTTCGCTCCACGGTGGAAGTGGAATTACAGGTGCTCTTCTTGCAGGTCTTTTCAGCACATCAAAGGGATTGTTCTATGGACATGGTGCTTCATACCTTGTAAGCATGGTAATAGGTGTTGTTGCAGTTGTTGTATTTGTAGCAGTTGCAGCATTCCTTACAATCTTCCTTCTCAAGAAGACTTTGGGAATCCGTATTTCTTCAACTGATGAACTTAACGGTCTTGATATTGAAGAACACGGTATGTTGGCTTATCCATATTACAACATGCGCTAGAAAGGAGGTTTTCTATGCAGGTAACAAGTGAAATCAGTAATATTACGGTAATCTTCCGTCCGGAAAGATTCAATCTATTGAGGGACGCCCTTAAAGGTCACGGAATTTTGGGAATGACTGTAATCCATGTTGAAGGCTGTGGTCTTCAGGGTGGCAAGGTTGAATACTATCGCGGTTCAGAACTTCAGATTGATCTGCTTCCAAAAACCAAGGTAGAAATTATTGCTCCTTCAGATAAGGTTGAACCAATAATCGAAACAATCCAGAAGGTTCTTAAGACTGGAGAAGTCGGTGATGGAAAGATTTTCGTTTACGATGTTCAGACTGTTGTCAGAATCAGAAATGGTTCCCGTGGTCTGGAAGCTCTGTCAACAAAAGATGGGGAATAGAAAAGAGTAATAAATAAAAAGTATAACTTCCATTTATATGACCTCACTAAAGATTTATCTTTGGCCCACTGACATTAGTTGGTGGGCTTTTCTTATTTGCTGGAAGATATTGGAGTTCCGCACATGCCTTTGCTTTACTGACATGTAGATGAATGCAGGGAAAACGAGCTTGCGCTGTATTGTTTTACCGGCATGTGGATTGCTTCACTTCGTTCGCAATGAGGAAAGCATTGCAGTAATTTATCATCACATCATCGCGGGGATCATAAAACATCATGTCATCTCGTGAAGCTATAAAATATCACGTCATCGCGAGGAGCGGAGCGACGTGGCGATCCAACTTTTTTTATTAAATGTTGTTAGATTTCCTTTTTACGTCGTTAAGATCGGTACTGAGTTTTGTCCAATAACTTACACAAGGTTCCTTTGAAAATTTCTTTCCGGCATGCATGGTGTTTTCCTTTATGTAAATTGAATCGCCCGGATACAAAAAGTGGATTTTGCCTTCAATCTGCATTTCAAGACTTCCAGAAACTATGATTCCAAATTCGTCGTGGTCATGTTTTGAAAAAGTATGCAGTTCATTATCAGTTATGGTCATTGCGGAAACTTTAAAGTCCGTTCTTCCTTTTGTCATGGAAGAATAGCTCAGGCCGCCCTTTTCTTCCTTAAAAAGAAGCCTGCGGTCATCAACACGGACAATGTTTTCTTCCGGGTGGGAAACATTGTCATTCTGATTACCTTCTTCCTTTTCCTGCTTGCCGTCAATGTTCAGAACATCATTGAGTGTAATGTTCAATGCATTGCAGATTTTATGAAGAACATCAATTGTAGGGCTTGTCTGATCCCTTTCGAGATTGCTTAAAAAACCAACGGACAGTTCCGTTTTTTCCGCCACTTCTGAAAGGGTGATGTTTCCTGATTTTCTTAACGTTTTTAACTGCTGGCCAATTCCCATTTTCATCCTCTTGAAAAAGTATAACATTCAGCGCCTTTTTTTGCAAAGAATTATTCAATTTTTTGAAAATTTTACAAATCGTATTGTAAAGTTTCACAAATATGAAAAAATCTATTGACCGTTAAGGTTTAAAAGATTATAAAGTTCATAAATATGAAAAATTAAAGGTAAACCTTAAAAGTTTTTCATAAATATGAATCATAAGGAGATTTACTATGGATTGCGAATTCAAGAGAACAAACGTTCACGGTGGAGCTGCATACGAAGACTTTGCTGGTTATGCACGTATCGCTATTGCAGGACCTTTTGCCTATGTTTCTGGAACTACAGCAGTTACTCCAGAAGGAACAGTTTACGGAGAAGGTGATGCCTACGCACAGGCTAAATACATTTTTGACAAACTTGTAGGTCTTCTTAAACAGAACGGCTACACATGTGAAGAAGTTGTAAAGGTAAACATCTGGACAACTGATGTTTCAAAAAACAACGACATCACAAAAGCATATGCTGAATACTTTAAGGAATTCCGTCCAGCTTGTTCTTGGATTGGAGTTGCTTCTTTGAACAGACCAACTCAGCTTGTTGAAATTGAGATGCAGGCAATCAAAGGCGCAAAGATCGCTACTGCATAAAAAAAACGTTGGTTTCTGACAGCTACTACAAAGATGTTCTGCTGTTCGGATAGAACTTCTTGCCTGGGAAACTAAAAACAATGATGTTTATGGTTTCCCAGTTTTTTCAAAGTGAGGTCAAAAGAAATGAGAATTGAAGAACATCCTATTTTAGGAACTTATGAAAAAGGTAGAGAGGTTCACTTTACATTCGATGGAAAAGATTACACCGGTTGTGAAGGTGAATCTATAGCAGCAGCACTCAAGGCAGCTGGTGTAATGATTCATAGATATACATCAAAAAATCACGAGCCAAGAGGAATCTTCTGTGCAATTGGAAGATGCACGGACTGTGTAATGATAGTAAACGGACAGCCAAATGTCCGCACATGTATAACACCTTTGGCAGAAGGTATGACTGTTCAGACTCAGTATGGAGTTCAGACTAAGGAACAGATGGAGGCAGCTCAATGAAAAGACATGAATTGATTGTGATCGGAGCAGGCCCTGCAGGTTTAAGTGCAGCAATCGAAGCAAAGAAGAACGGAATGGATGTAATCGTTTTTGATGAAAACGCTCGTCCAGGTGGTCAGCTTTTTAAGCAGATTCACAAGTTCTTTGGATCAAAGGAACATCACGCTAAGGAACGCGGATTTAAAATCGGTGAAGCTTTGTTAAAGGAAGCAACCGATCTTGGTGTAAGAGTAGAACTGAATGCCACAGTAATGGGCATTTATGAAAATAAAGAAGTAACTGTAAAGATGGACGGAACTGTTCACCACTACAAGGGTGACTACATCATCATTGCTACAGGTGCAGCAGAAAATATGATTCCGTTCAAGGGATGGGACACACCGGGTGTAATCGGTGCAGGAGCTGCTCAGGCAATGATGAACCTTCAGGGAGTTCAGCCGGGAAGCAAGGTGCTTATGGTAGGATCAGGAAACGTTGGTCTTGTTGTAAGCTTCCAGCTTTTGCAGGCAGGATGTGAAGTTGTTGCAGTAATTGATGCAGCTCCTCGTGTAGGTGGTTACGGTGTACATGCTTCAAAGGTGGCACGTACAGGCGTTCCATTCTATTTGTCACATACAGTAATCGAAGCAAAGGGTGGCGACAGGGTTAAGTCTGCAGTCATCGCTGAAGTTGACAACCGCTTCCAGCCAATTCCTGGAACAGAAAAGGAACTTGAAGTAGATACAATCTGTATTGCCGTTGGTCTTACTCCAATGAGTCAGCTGGCAAGCAATGCAACGTGTAAGATGGATCTTATTCCTTCTAAGGGCGGTAATGTTGCCCTCTGTGATGAACACGGAGAAACAACTGTTAAGGGAATCTACTGTGCCGGTGATGTTGCAGGTATTGAAGAAGCTTCTTCTGCCATGATTCAGGGTAAGAATGTTGCAAGCCATATCTGTATGAAGGCAGGCTACATTGACGCTGACCAGTTCAACACAAAGTATCACGGATTCCAGGCAGCTCTTGGTGAACTTCGCCAGGGTATGTTTGCTCCAAAGAACAAGGGACGCAATGACTGGGTAACAACAGATGAAGGGTATCCGATTTCAAAGAATCTTCTTGCAAAGGGATTTGTAACTGATGAAGAAATCAAGGCATTCCCTGCTGCAAATTACGAGAAGGAAGGAATACATCCTGTAATCGAATGTACACAGAACATTCCTTGTAACCCATGTCAGGAAGCATGTAAGTTCGGCTGCATCATGGTCGGATCAAACATCACAAAGATTCCTGCAATCGATGTTTCAAAGAAGTGTGTAGGCTGTGGATTGTGTGTTGCAACCTGTTCCGGTCAGGCAATCTTCCTTGTTCACAAGGATTTTGAACCGGGGTATTCAAGCGTTGCATTCCCTTACGAGTTCCTTCCAATGCTTAAGGTTGGAGACAAGGGTAAGGCTTTGAGCCGTGGTGGATCAGTCGTTTGTGATGCAGAAATCATTGATGTAAAGGTGCTTCCTGCAATGGATAAGACAGCTGTAGTGACAATGAAGGTTCCTACAGAATTCGTGGACAGTGCACGCTTCTTTAAGCTTGCATAAAAGCGGAGGAAAGAAAATATGGCAAAGTTAGTTAGAACTGCAAATAAAGAACCTTTTGTTGAAAAGCCTGGTGACGACATGATCATCTGCCGCTGTGAGGAAATTACCCGCGGAGAAATTCGCCGTGCCGTTCACGATGGCATGAGCACAATGAACGAAGTAAAAAGATACCTTCGCTCAGGAATGGGTTTGTGTCAGGGACAGACTTGTCAGCGTCTTGTTCAGGGAATTATTGCAAGTGAGCTTAAGGTTAAGCCAACTGAAGTTGGAATGATTCAGGGACGCGCTCCGGTTCGTCCAGTAGAAATCGGCGTTTTCAGTCAGAACATTACTGACGTAAAGGAGGACTAATATGCTGGAGAAGAGAACTGCAGACGTAATCATCATCGGTGGTGGAATCATGGGCTGTTCAACAGCCTACCGCCTTGCAAAAGAAGGTCTTGATGTTATAGTCCTTGAAAAGAAAGAAATCGGAAACGGAGGTTCATGCCGCAACGCAGGTGGTGTTCGCCAGTCTGCACGTGATCCAAAGGAACTTCCATTGGCAATGTATGCCGTTGCTAATATTTGGCCAACTTTGAGCGAAGAACTTGGTGTTGATGTTGAATACGTTCAGAAGGGAAACATCCGCCTTGGTCTTACAGAAAAGGATATCGGTATTCTTGAAGCACATACAGCCAAGAGTACAAAGGTTGGTCTTGATGTAAAGATGATTTCTGGTGATGAAGCACGTGAAATCTGTCCTTACATGTCAAAGGAAATTATTGCTGCAAGCTGGTGTCCTACAGACGGACATGCAAACCCACTTAAAGCAACACTTGGTTATTACCGTAAGGCTCTTGAACTGGGCGTTACCTTCATAACTGGTGTTAAGGTTCTGGGCCTGGAAAAAGTTGCTGGCCGCGTACGCAAGGTAGTTACTGACGATGGTGTGTACGAAGCTGGTCAGGTTCTTCTTTGTGCAGGCTTTGAATCAAGAGCAATCGCTAACACAGTGGGTGTCGATGTTCCTGTTGAACGCCAGTTCAATGAAGTACTTGTTACAGAAG
>JAKSTQ010000033.1 GCA_024402475.1 Treponema sp.
CCTGGTATGTCTTGAACATAAGGTTGAATTCGCGAACTGCTGTATATTTCTTTTCTTTGCTTCCACAAACAGGACAATTGATGTTTGCCTTGATGAAGTTTTCCATTTCTTCATGAGTCATTGTATCAACAGGTTTTCCAGGATTTGTATCTGGATTAGCTGCTACAAAGTCTTCAATCATTTTATCTGCACGATGGCGAGCCTGACATTCAAGACAGTCAATCATTGGATCAGAAAAGTGATCAGCGTGACCAGAAGCCTTCCATGTTGTATGATGCTGGAAAATTGCTGAATCAAGTCCAACAACATCATCATGAAGCTGTGTCATGTAATGCCACCATTCGTTCTGAATGTTTCTTTTAAATTCAACTCCCAAAGGACCGTAATCCCAGGCACCAGCCTGACCACCATAGATTTCAGAAGCCTGATAAACAAATCCGCGTCTCTTACAAAGACTTACGATTTTTTCGAGTGTACATGCGTGTACATCTTTTTCATTTGCCATTTTTTTACTCCTCATTGCGACGCTGGCGTGCGCCACTTTGTTTTTGTAAAGAAGATAATAGCATAAAAAGAACAAATTGTATAGACAGTTAGTTTTTATAAGTGTTATAATCTTATTTATGGCAATATTAGAGATTAATAACATCAGCAAAAATTATCAGATGGGAAAAATCACTGTTCATGCAGTAGAAAATGCCTCTTTTAAAATTGAACAGGGTGAATTTGCATCAATTTCAGGACCTTCAGGCTCAGGAAAATCTACACTCCTCAACCTTATGGGACTCATTGACCTTCCATCCAGCGGAAACATTATCATCAACAACAACGATGTTTATAAAGATGTTAAACTTGAATCTCTTAAATCAATTCCGCCAAAACTGGACAGTCACCTTACAGACTTAAGAAGACGCAACCTGGGATTCATTTTCCAGAACTTCAATCTTATTCAGGTACTTGATGTCAGAGAAAACGTATTCCTTCCGCTGCAGCTTGGAAAGCTCCCTTCAGAACGTGCAATGACAGTACAGCAGCAGAATGAATGGGTTGATTTTTTGATCGATACTGTTGGTCTTTATGACTGGAAAAATCACAAGCCTTCTGAACTTTCAGGCGGTCAGCGTCAGCGTGTAGCAATTGCCCGTGCCCTTGCTACAAAAGCTCCTGTTATCATGGCAGATGAACCGACTGCAAACCTTGACTCCAAAAACGGAGACCAGATTCTGCAGCTGATGAAAAAACTCAACCACGAACTTAAAACTACTTTTGTATTTTCAACACATGATGCAAAAATCGTAGATATGTCTGACCATGTAATTCACATCAAAGACGGTCAGATTACAGGCGAAACCCGTCACTAAAAATCTACATTCAGCGCAAGTTCAGCAACAACGCCGTATTTTCTGTACTCAGGATTTCCGTAATAAATTGGAACACCAAATTCAATTTTTGCATTCGGAATAATTCTATGAAGACTTACGCCCGGAACGATTGTTCCGTAATTTTCAGAAAAGTCATGCATATATTTGATTGCAAGAGTTACAGGTGAACCAAAGATGTCACCCCATGCTCCCTGGAATGCAAGGTAATGATTGAATTTTGCCTTTTTGGTTGGATCAGGAAGGCATCCCTTTGAGTAAGAATCCCAGCAGTAAAGAAACTGATATTCAAGGATAAAACCAAGTTTTACAGGTTCAGTCTGCATCCACCACACGCTGAAAGTACCCTTCTGCCTTGGAAAGTTAAGAGGAAATTTTCCTTCTTCATTGTTCTTCTGAAAATGAGTAAAGTACTGAGCGTAGAAATGAAGATTCCCGATATCAAAACTTGCTTCAAGACCTGCAGCAGGATCCATGGCCTTAGGATCATTTTTAGCCCATGTTCGGCCAAAAATTGACATCGAAAGATTCTTTAACGAAAACTCACCGATTGCAGCATAGAACACGTTGTCAATGGAAGCACCTTTAATTCCAGTGCCTGCATAATCTTCATAAAAGCCGCCCGCAGTAATATTAAAATGCGGAATAGGAAGAGCAAGCATTAATGAGAACTGAGAATCCGAAATTGAACGAGGCTGCTTGTTAAGAATAACTGTAGGATCGTAAACATAGTCAGCATGATCGTCAAGAATATTCGAGTCAAAGATTTTTGAATGTCCCCAGCGAAGGTCACGCTGCCCCAGAGTCAGGGTAGCAAAATTACCAATAATGTAGTTACAGTACAGTTCATAAACCCCGACTTTCATTTCCGGGAATTCAATCTGCAGTGTTCCTTTGATGTTAAAATAATCTTTAGGACGGCTTGTAAAAGAAAGTTTTCCGATAAAAGATGCAGCAGGAGTGATATCCCAGTAACCGTCAGGAGGGTCCTTACAGTAAAACACTGCACCATAAGCTTTAGTATCAAGATTTCCGGAAAAAGTAATACCGCGGTTTTTTTCAGGTATATTATCTGGTGTCTTTTCAGTTGAAACGACTGCTTCTACGTCAGCTGAATCGTTAAAAATATCATCCAGGTCATCAAGGTTTTCAGCGGATTCAACGGTCTGTTCCAGATCTTCAGTTTCTGCAC
Source organism: Treponema sp. (assembly GCA_024402475.1). Taxonomy (GTDB): domain Bacteria; phylum Spirochaetota; class Spirochaetia; order Treponematales; family Treponemataceae; genus Treponema_D. Next base: position 2,572 of record JAKSTQ010000033.1, read on the forward strand.
AAACCATTTCCTGTTCAGATTCTGATGCCTGTGCAGAATCTGAAATTTCTGCAGTCTGCTGGTTTTCTTCTATAGAAGTCTGTTCTTCAGTTACTTCAATCTGTTGTGTAACTGAAGAATCAATATTGTCATCGCTATAAGCTGTTCCACAAAGAAACAGTAAAGAAAATGCAGGAATTACTATCCTGCACAGAATTTTTTTCATTGGTCACTCATGTTTTCAAGATATGCCTTTGAGTATACAATATCACCCTGTTTTTGAAAAGACACATTAGAAACTGTAACCTGAGTCTTTTCATACTGCATTTTACCGTCGATTTTTGAACCTTTAAGGTTATCAACAATAAGCATTCCAGCAGGTACAAATCTTGAACCAACTTTCTGATAACTAGGAATTGCTGTTGTTCTCAAAAGCTGTCCGGAAAGGCTGTAATCTTCTCTTTTGCGGATAAGGCCGTCTGCGGCAGATACCCAGAGCTTAATCTTTGCATAATCAAGATTCTTTTTTACAGCAGAAAGTTCAAGGAGAACACAATCGTATTTTCCAAGTTTAACTTCTTTATGAGATTCAATTTTATAATCGTTACTGTAAGTCTGAGGAGAAAGATCGCTGTTAGTAAGGTTAGTATTCTGGAATCTGCTTCTTGCAGATGTATATGTAAACTGCTTGTCTTTAGGGTCAAAGAACCAGATGTTGTTGTCAAATTTTACATATCCTTTACCCTTATCAGCTTCAGGACCTGTAATAAGGATTGTATACATAGTCTTTGAGTCACGGCGGAACATTGTTGCAGTAGTAACAGATTTTCCCTGACCAGGTCTGTCTTCTACCATAACATAATCAGCCTTAAAATCAGTACCAAAATATCCTGTTCCAGCTTCTGCTTTTTTCAAAAGATCTGCAGCCTGACTGTCAGTAACTGCAAAACTCAAAGAACAAGCCATAAATGCTGAAACTGCTATAATAAAAGTCTTTATTTTTTTCATATCATTGTCCTCCAGAAGAAGAAATTAAACGGTTGCTGCCAATGCCCCGACAGGACTTACATGAACAAGCTTACATAAAGTAAACAAAACAGAACCGATAGTAGTTACGAAAATAACAAGAATTAATCCGCCGATTTTTGCAAAATTACATACCGGAGCAAGATGACTTCCTGTAAGGAAAAGATCAAATCCGCTGATAAATGAAAGGTCAAAACCAGAAGCAAATCTTGCAAGAACCGCAGCACATGCAAAACCAAGGATACAGCCGGAAACAAGAAGAACAAAAACTTCTGTAACAAACAGCAGCATGATTCCAGACGGCTTCATTCCAAGAGCACGGAATGTACCGTTTTCTGTAGTGCGCTTGATTATGATTACGCGGAAAGTACTTGAAATACCGATGGAAATAATTACAACCAGCAGAATAATAATTGCAGTAATGATAAGGCGAAGTGCCATCATCAAAAGGTCAAGGTTAGAAACATTTGATTCAAGTGAAATAAGGGCATAACGGCGGTCTCCATGATTTCTGTTAAGTTCATAGAAGTCGTCTTTTCTCATGCCAAGAGGCATCATGTCTACTTTTTCTTCAAGAGCTTTCTGCAGGCGTAATGTTTCTACTGCAGAAGGAGCTTTATTTGCATAGTTGATTGAAATTCTGTTTACAAGATTACCATCTGAAAAATTAAGAACATTCATCAAAGAATCATAATTTACATAGGAAGTATACATCCCGAAAACGCTTGTATCTTTAAAAATTCCGATAAGCTGGAAATCACTTGTATTGATATAACCGTCCGCAGCATAAACCAGAAGTGTAATTACATCGCCGACATTGCATCCCAGTTTTTTTGCAATCGGTTCAGAAAGAATTACAGATGATTCAACTCCGGCAGGATCTGCACTACCTGCAAGGAACGACATTGTAGAAAAAATTTCTTTTTCCCGTTCAAAGTCAACACCCATGATTACACGCTGACGAACATCAACGCCGTTGAAATTCCATCTTTCTCCCCCTCCCGCATCATGACAGTAACGGGCAGAAGCAACAGCATTTTCCGGCAAAATATTTTCCAGCATCTGAATTTCTTCGTCAGCATATTTTTTTGGAAAGTTATATTCATGGCCGCCAAGAAACTGGAATTCTCCGCCATAATAAATCATAGCCTTTTCGTTCATTGACTTGATCATTCCGTCAGTAATCATAAGGGCTGTGAGCATGAGGCAGACACCAACAGCACAAACTGCAAAAAGTGATTTGTACTGACGGCGGCGTGTAAGAATCGATTTAACTGCAATATTTAAATAGAACATCAGCGGACAGCCTCCATTGCCACAACAGGACTTGTATCAAGCGCAATATGAACAGGATACAGCCAGCCGATAACAGCAAGCAAAAGTGAAAGGCCCATTGCCATAAGAATATTGCTTTGAGTCACAACAGTTCGTAAAGAGTTACCGCCAAAAAGCTGGACAAGATACTGATTTGTAAAAGTAATATTGGCATTAACAAGGATTCCATTCCCGATATAACCAAGAATTATTCCGATAAGGCCTGCAGTTACTGTAAGCATAAGGGTTTCACAAAGATATTCAACTGCAACAAATTTTCTGTCAGCACCGATTGCTCTAAGGGCTCCGGTTTCTTTTGTACGGTCCATTGCGGCAATAATCAAAGTATTGTTGACTACGATAAAGCCTGTTCCAATTATAAGGATAAGGCCAATATTAAAAATAAGGCGCATCCAGTATATGTACTGGGCAGCCATTCCCGCAGCAGTTCGCCAGTTAACGGCTTCCATCTGCCATTCGTTTTCAGAAAAATGTTTATTCATCTGACGGATAACAGAATTGATCTTAGATTTATCTTTTACTTTACAGATTAAATAGTTCCAGGTTGTCTGAATTTCCTGGGCAGGAGTTTCTGTTACAGTTTCTGTGACAGAAGGTTCCGCAGCTGAATCATCTGCTTCAAGGGAAATATCCTGTGCAAAAACATCATCAACATCTGAAAAGTCATCAATTAAAGTTGAATGAGCACTGTCAATATCAACAGTTGCAGACATTGATTCAATTCCTAAAAGTCCGCGCACAGTATCAGAATCAACAAGAATGATGTTATCCTGAATTTCGTTATGAACACAGTATTCGTAAACTGCAGTAACAGGTGCGCTTCTAAGTGTATAGGATGAACCGTTGCTGGAAATAAACTGAAGTTCCTGCCCCACCTGAATTGTTTTTCCGCTGGCAGATTCAAGTTCTTCTTTTAAGCGGGAACTGATCATACAGCCTTTTTCGCCGGAAGCAAATGCCACACCTTCAAGGATTTTAATTCCGCTCATAATCTGAACGTAAGATTCACCCTGAACGCCGAACAAAACCGCATATCGCTTAAGGCTGCCAAGACTTACAGCAGACTGCCCCGTAATCTGTCCTGAAGTAATTTCAATATCTTCAGAACCAGAAATATATTCATTTAAATTAGTGAAAGGAACTAAAGTCGGAAGTTCAGAAAGGCTTCCGGTAGCAGGAGTTTCGTCCCCAAAAAGGCTCATAGGAAAATCAGTCTTTGGACGAATTACAATGTCACCGGTAAAATTTGCACTGAAAGTTTTTTCGATACCGGTTCCAGTCCCGTCAAATACCGCATTGGCCATTACAAGGATTCCGATAGAAACCGCAATGAAAGCAATAATCACGAGGGAACTTTTTCGAGAAGTTATATTTTTAAATGCAAATCGCAGTGTGAACATTCAGTGTCCTTAAAATCTGTTAATATCTGCTTTTGAAATCCTGGTAAGACTTACGGATTCCTTCTTTAAAATCTGTTGTAGCCTTCCAGCCCAAAGCAGCAAGGCGTGATACATCAAGAAGTTTTTTAGGAGTACCGTTTGGTTTTGAAGGATCCCATTCCATTTTGCATGTACGGCCAGGAACATCTTCGTAAACAATGTCACGTACCATTTCTGCAACAGTCTTAATAGTCTGGTCAACGCCTGTACCGACGTTAACAAAGTCACCTGTTTCTGTACGCATATCTTTAGCATCAGTATTTTCCATAAGGAATACAACGCTGTCTGCAAGATCTTCGCTGTAAAGGAATTCGCGTTCTGGAGAACCGTCTCCCCAAAGGTGAACAACATCTTCGCCGCTTGTCTTTGCTTCGTGGAACTTACGGATCATGGCAGGAAGTACGTGGCTTCCGGCAAGGTCGTAATTATCGCCCGGACCATAAAGGTTTGTAGGCATTACGCTAAGATAATTTGTTCCATATTCAATATTATATTTTGTACAGAGTTTGATTACAGAAATCTTTGCAATGGCATAAGCATCGTTTGTAGGTTCAAGCTGTCCAGTCAGAAGGTATTCTTCTTTAAGAGGCTGAGGTGCCATTTTTGGATAAATACATGAAGAACCAAGATTCATGAGCTTTTTAACGCCGTTTTTGTAAGCAGCTTCTACGATATTAAAGCCGATCATCATGTTCTGGTAGATAAAAGCTGCAGGATGAGTTGAATTGGCACCGATTCCGCCAACATGAGCTGCAGCAAGGAATACGTATTCAGGTTTTTCTGCAGCAAAGAATTCATTTACGGCAGCCTGATTTGTAAGATCAAGTTCTGCATGAGTTCTTGTTATGATATTTGTATAACCTTTAGCTTTGAGATTTTTATAGATAGCGCTGCCTACAAGACCTCTGTGTCCGGCAACGTAGATTTTCGAATTTTTTTCCATAATTTTAAAATTCCTTTTATATAAAGAATATTTCTATTATAGAAGAAATCAACAAATATCGCAAGGTGCAAAACCTGACGCCTTTAACTTAAAAACCAGGCGCCAGGAATATTAAAAAACTGTTATGCCCAGACAAACCACAGGAATACAGCCGCAGCTGCAGTAGTCAAAACAGTAAAAGGAGCTGCAATTTTCAAGAAGCCTGTAAAGTTAACAGGATGACCTTCGTCCTTAAGGATTCCCATTGCAACAACGTTAGCAGATGCCCCGTAAGGAGTAAGGTTTCCGCCAAGGCATGAACCGATTAAAAGTGCAAACATAAAAAGTTCACTGTTAATATTCATCTGAGCAGCAAGATTACCTGCAACAGGGAGCATTACAATAATATACGGAACATTATCAACAAATCCCGAAATAATGATTGAAACCGCAAGAATAAGAACAAAGCCTGCAAGAACATTACCGTTTGTAGCACGAGCCATAAGATTTGCAAGATCCTGCAGAAGTCCTGCTTCAGAAATGGCACCAACTACAACAAAAATTCCCATCAAAAAGAAAATTGTTTCCCAGTCAAGGCCAAAAACAAGTTCCTTAACCTCAGCTGCGTTCTTTTTCTGACAGAAGATATACCACAAAAGACCGATAATTCCCAAAGCCATTACATAAACACCGCTGGCATATGTCAGCCCGTCGCTGAAGAACGAAATTACCGCAAGCCCAAGAATCATTGCAAGAAGAAGAGTAAAAGGTACCCAGCTGATTACAGGTTCCTTTTCTACAACCGATTTATCCTTATATTTGGCAAAAAAGCAGTAAAAGAAAAGACATCCTGCTAAAAGTCCGGCCTGAATAAAGAAGAAAATAGAAATTTTACCCTGACTTACAAAAAAGTCATTAAAAGTATAGCCGGAATAGCTTGCAAAAATCATGCTTGGAGGATCGCCTACCAGAGTTGCAGTTCCTTCAAGATTAGACATAACTGCAAGTCCGATCATAAAAGGAACCGGATTTATTTTAAGCTTTTTACTGATAGACATTGCAATTGGTGCCATAACCAGGACTGTTGCAACGTTTTCTACAAATATTGAAATAAATCCTGTCAAAGCAAGAATCATTACTACCGCAACACCTGTAGAACGGCAGCTTGAAACGATAACATCTGCAATAAGAGCCGGAACCTTTGAATACAGGAAAAGCGCCGCAATAGTCATGGCTCCCACATAAATCATAAGAACGTTCCAGTTTATAAGCTGTGCAAAAGCATGAACCACCGGATACAGGCGGGAACTTTCAGAAACAACCGCTGAAGTCTGTCCGGCTGCAAAAACCGCACCCGGGAAAATAATTCCTGCTGCAACCAGAATCACAGCTGCGGCAGTAGTGAACCACACTTTTTTATCCTGAAAAATAATAACAAGCAGATACATAAGGACTGCAAGGCCCAAAATAAAATATTTCATATATTTAAGAATACATCTAACAGAGCAAATCGGCAAGAGAATATCTTCAAATAACACAGAACGAAAAGCCCTTCCCTGTCATCTAAAAGTGCTGCATTGCTTGAATCCCATCCCGAATTTTGTTATACTTTATATCAAACTGTAAAATTGCCCGTAAAAGGGGCATTAAAATATAAGGAGTCGTGTATGACACTTAATGACATCAAACACCCAAAAATCAAGGCTTGGGTTGAAGAATGTGTTGCAATGTGTGAACCAGATGACGTTTACGTTTGCGACGGATCAGTTGCTGAATACGATCGTCTTATGCAGAAATGTGTAGACGCAGGATTGGCAATTCCTCTCAAGAAAAAGGAAAACTCTTTCCTTTTCCGTTCACTTCCAAGTGACGTAGCTCGTGTAGAAGCTCGTACATTCATTTCTTCTGTAAAAGAAGAAGATGCAGGTCCAACAAACCACTGGATTGATCCTGTTGAATTAAAAGCTACAATGAAAGGTCTTTACACAGGTTGTATGCATGGTCGTACAATGTATGTTATTCCTTTCTGTATGGGACCTCTTGGTTCACCAATCGCTAAATACGGTGTTGAACTTACAGACTCTGAATACGTTGTATTGAACATGGACATCATGACACGTGCTGGTGAAAAAGTTTGGCAGTACCTCGATGATGGATTCGTTCCATGTCTCCACTCAGTTGGTAAACCATTAAACAATGGCGAAACAGACGGTGGAATCTGGCCATGTGCTGACGTTGAAAACAAATACATTTCACAGTTCCCAGAAGAAAGACTTGTATGGTCTTACGGTTCTGGATACGGTGGAAACGCTCTTCTCGGAAAGAAATGTTTCGCTCTCCGTATTGCTACAGTGCTTGCTCGCAAAGAAGGCTGGCTCGCAGAACACATGCTCA
>JAKSTQ010000034.1 GCA_024402475.1 Treponema sp.
AAAGTGTAAGGAAGAAACATCCCATTGGAACACCTGCGTTTCCAACAGCACTGATTACAGAAATCAAGATCCATGCAATAACAGTAAGAAGGTCAAGCTGAACTCCGCCCTGCTGCATTACGAAAAGTGATGTTACAAGGATGAATGCAGCACAACCGTTCATGTTGATTGTTGTACACATTGGAAGAATGAAGCGTGAGAATTTTTTGTCACATTTAACACGGTTTTCTACACAGTCCATTGTTACAGGAAGAGTTGCAGCAGAAGATTTTGTGAACAAAGCTGTAAGGATTGCAGGAATCATGTTCTTGAAATGTTTTACAGGGTTGATGCCGCGGATCAAAAGGAAAACAGAAAGTACGATAAAGAACTGAATCAGGTTTCCTGAAACAACAACTGCTGTGTATTTTCCGATAGATTCCATTGCAATGTCAGCACTCATTTCTTTAACAAGCTGAGCTGTAAATGCAATGATACCGATTGGAAGAATTGCAATAATCCATCCGATGATTTTGAAAACCAGTTCCTGGAAACCAAGTACAACATTGAGGATTGCAGTTTTCTTTTCAGATTCTGCCATCTTTGAAATACCGATACCAAAAGCAAATGAAACAATAAGAATAGAAAGAACGTTGCCTGAAACAAACGGATAAAGAATGTTGTCAGGAATTGCACTTGTAAAGTAGCTGAGGAATGAAGCAGAACTCATGCTTGCAAGTTTGTCTGTTGCGATTCCTTCGTAAACAGATGCAGAAAGAACTTCAGGTTTAATGATGAAGAACAGAATAGCAGCGATTGTAGAAGCAGCTACAGTTGTAAGCAAAGTATACATGATAGTTCGTCTGAAGATTTTTCCTGTTTCTTTGTTACCGCCAAGAGTAGCAAGTGTAGAAAGAACAGAAACTGCAATTGCAGGAACAGCACAGAATTTGAAAAGTCTGGTGAATACAGTTGCAATAAAATCACAGATGCTGTTGATAACATCAATGTTCAAATAACCGAGGATAGCACCAATGATAAGTGCACCTACCCAAAAAATGACTTGTTTTACTTGTTTGTTCATTTTTATACTCCGTATCCTTTTATTGTAAAGAATTTTAGAAATGTGAACAAGTGCAAAAAAAAGCCTGCAGTTATCTGCAGGCTTAATTGCTTTTAGTATCGGTTTACAGCTTGAACTGCTTTAAGAGGGTTTCGATAACACCTGTTGTTTCTTTTGTAGATGTAGAAAGGTTAGAAACGCTCTGAGCTGCTGTATTGATTTCCTGGGCGCCGGAAGTCATTTCGTCCATGCTGCCAAGAATTGTTTCTGAGATCTGAGAAAGGTTATTCATTTCTGTATCAACAGATACGATTCCTTTTACAAGTTCATCAGATTTTGTGTTAACTTCACCGGCCTGGTTGCGCATGTCGGCAAGAGATTCAAATACCTGTTTAGAAGCACCGGCCTGTTCTTCCATTGCATTTGAGATTTCGTTCATTACAGTGTTTGTGTAATCAATTTCGTCTACAATCTGTGCAAATGATTTCTGAGAATCCTGTGAGTATGTTACAACGCCCTGAATTGTCTGAGTGATGCTCTTAAGTTCGGCGTAAATCTTTTTAGACTGGTTTGCAGAGTTTTCGGCAAGTTTACGGATTTCGTCAGCAACAACGGCAAAACCTTTTCCGGCTTCTCCGGCATGTGCGGCTTCGATTGCGGCATTCATGGCAAGAAGGTTTGTCTGGCTTGAAATCTGAGAAATGATTTTGTTGGCTTCGTTAAGGGTTGCAGACTGGCGTTCAATTTCAAGAATGCTGTTATTAACCTGTCCGAGTTTTGTCTGGCCTTCTGCTACAGTATTAGAAAGTGTTGTAAATCCTTTGTGGAGCTTTTGAACGCTGTTAGAAACAGATTCAATGTTTGCAAGCATTTCTTCGATGGCAGCAGAAGATTCTGAAATACCATTAGCTTCTTCATTAATGAGAGTCTTGAGTGTTTTACAGATGTTGTCTGATTCAGAAAGTACAGAAGAAGTATTTGCTACACTTGAAGACTGGTATTCACTTTGTTTACGAACACCTTCGATATTTGCAAGAATCTGAGTAATAGCACCTGCAGATTCCTGTGAGTTGTCAGAAAGAGTTTCGACAATGGCAAAAAGGTTCTGCTGTGCATCAAGAAGCTGTCTGACGATTTTTGCAAGGCGTTCAATAAATGCATTGATGTTAGTACAGATTTCGTCAAATTCACTGTGGCCTTTAACTGGAAGTCTGATAGAAAGGTCTGCTTCATCAGTATTAAGGTTGCTTGCTGCAGTATTCAAAGCTTTAAGCGGTTTGATCATTGCAGGGCGGATTGTTGCAAAATACATTACAAGCAGGATTGCAATGGCAAGTCCGATTACAACAGGTAATACGTTTCCGAAAATGTCAGCCAGGATTTTGTCACGGATTGCAACATCAAGTCCAAGGAATAAAACAGAAACAGTAGTTCCGCTGGAATCTTTGAGAGGAGTGTAAATACAGATGTACTTCTTTTTATTGATTGTAATTTCTGCAATGTAATCGTTACCAACAGAAGCTTTGTCAATGATTGAAGTATCTGCGATTGTAGTGCCTTCCATTCCAGGAATAGTTGTCATACAGCGTACATAATTATCAAAAATTGTAAATTCACAGGAAGTGATATGCTGAATTTTTGTAAGGAAGTCAGGAGTTGTAATTCTGTTGATTGCGAATAATGAAGCTGTAACTTCATCGGCTCTGTTTTTTATTGGAATACCGACAATCATGACAATGTCAGAACCGCTTTTTACAAAGTCGTTATAAACTTTACCTTTAAGGACTGATTCCTGCATTGCTTTTGAAACTGGCAGTTTATAACGGAAGTTGTTTGCCAGTTCTGAATTATTTCTGTCAAAAATGGCATAACCGTCAGAATTAAACTGAGTCTGCATGTTTCCAAGAATTGTATACCATGAAACAAGACCGGTAGAAAAAGAAGTCCAGTTGTCATGCAGGTCGGCTGCAATAAAATCTGCGGCATTAAGAAGTTCTTTGTTGGAAGTTTCAATTTCTGTAAACAGCTGAACTTTCTTAGTACTCATCTGTTCTTCAAAGTATTCTGTTAATCCCTGACCTGTAAAACGGCGGACACCTGCAATTGTCAAACCAACAAGGAACAGGATGATCAGGACAATACTAAAGATAAGCCTGTTGATTACAGAACTGAAAAAGTTCTTTTTTGTTGTTTTATCACTCATAAAACACTCTCCAATAAATTATTCGGATTAAAAACAACACTTTTAATAATGTTCTATTATTATAACACGTTTCAGGGATTTTTTAAAGAAAAAAACGGACCTGAAGTATTCAGGCCCGTTTGGGTAAATGTTACGGATTTTACGGAATTTTATCCGGCTTAAATCAACTTAAGCATTTAGTGCTAGTTGATTGCAGCGTGGAATTCCTGAAGGCTCTTTACAGTTCCTTTACCGTTTTTGATTGCTTCCATACCGGCAACTGCAGCTTTTGCGGCTGCGATTGTTGTGATGTAAGGAACCTTATACTTGAGGGCTGCCTTACGGATTGCTTCTTCATCCTGAATTACGCCGCGGCGTGCAGCAGGAGTATTGATACAAAGGCAAACTTCTTTGTTAAGGATAACATCAAGAACGTTTGGACGGCCTTCTGCAAGTTTATTGACTTTTTCACAAGGAATGCCGTTTTCTGTAAAGTATTTAGCTGTTCCTTCGGTTGCGATAAGTTCAAATCCAAGACCTGAAAGTTTTTTACCAACTTCGATAATCTGGTCTTTGAGTGCAACTTTATCACTGATAGAAACGAGAACCTTTTTCTTTTCGCCTGCATTTGGAGAAGCTGGAAGTTCGCTTCCTGCAGCTTCCTGACTCTTGTAGTATGCAAGGTCAAAGTCACGGCTAAGTCCAAGAACTTCACCGGTAGAACGCATTTCAGGTCCAAGAACAGGGTCAACGTTAGGGAATTTTGTGAATGGGAATACAGCTTCTTTTACACCGTGATGTGGAATTACCTTGTCCTTAAGGTTAAGGTCAGCAAGGGATTCACCGAGCATGAGTCTTGTAGCAAGACGAGCCATCTGAGTGTTACAAACTTTTGAAACAAGTGGAACAGTGCGGGAAGCACGAGGGTTAGCTTCGATTACGAATACTTTGCCGTCTTCGATAGCGTACTGCATGTTCATAAGACCGCAGACATGAAGGTTCTGAGCAATTTTCTTTGTGTATTCCTTAATTGTAGCAAGGTTTTCAGCAGGAATTCCAACAGGTGGAATTACACATGCAGAGTCACCAGAGTGAATACCTGCAAGTTCGATGTGTTCCATTACAGATGGAATGTAAACTTCATTTCCGTCAGAAAGCGCATCTGATTCACATTCAAGAGCGTTGTGGAGGAAGCGGTCGATCAAAAGAGGACGGTCTGGAGTAACACCAACTGCTTTTTCTACGTATTCAGCAAGCATTTTTTCGTCGTAGATAACTTCCATTCCGCGTCCGCCAAGAACAAATGAAGGACGAATCATGATAGGGTAACCGATTCTGTCTGCAGCTGCTTTAGCTTCTGCAAAGTCAACAGCCATTGCACTTTCTGGCATTGGGATTCCAAGTTTATCCATCATTTTGCGGAAGAGGTCACGGTCTTCTGCAATGTCAATTGAATCAATTGAAGTACCAAGAACTTTTACGCCGTTATCCTGAAGTTCGCGGGCGATGTTAAGCGGAGTCTGTCCACCAAACTGAACGATAACGCCCATTGGTTTTTCTTTTTCGTAAATCTGAAGAACGTCTTCTGTAGTAACAGGTTCAAAGTAAAGTTTGTCAGATGTGTCGTAGTCTGTAGAAACAGTTTCAGGGTTACAGTTAACGAGGATTGTTTCGTATCCCATTTCTTTAAGCTGCATTGCGGCATGACAGCAGCAGTAGTCAAATTCGATACCCTGACCGATTCTGTTAGGACCACCGCCAAGAATCATAATCTTTTTCTTGTTGTCAGTTGCAGGAGCTTTGTCTGCGTCATTGTATGTTGAATAGTAGTAGTTTGCATTTTCTACGCCAGAAACTGGAACTGCAAGCCAGCCTTCTGTAATGCCAAGTTCTGTTCTCTTTTTGCGTACATCTTTTTCGCGCAGACCAAGAATCTTTGCGATGTATTTGTCAGAGAAGCCTTCCTGTTTAGCCTGTTTAAGAAGGTCGTCAGCAGGCATCTGTCCCGGTGTAAGAAGCATTTTTTCTTCTGTTTCAACCAGTTCTTTCATTTCCTGGAGCCATTCTTTCTTAACGAATGTAAGTTCATTGAGTTTATCAAGGCTTACACCTTTACGGATAGCTTCGTAGAGGAGGAACCAGCGTTCAGAAGAAGCAACTTTGAGCATGTCGCAGAGTTCTTCTGCAGATTTTTTGTTGAAATCTTTTGCAAATCCAAGACCAGCACGTCCGTTTTCAAGACCGCGGATAGCTTTCTGGAAAGTTTCCTTAAATGTTTTACCGATGGCCATAACTTCACCAACGGCTTTCATCTGTGTTCCAAGAGAATCTTCTACGCCGCGGAATTTTTCGAATGCCCAGCGTGCAAACTTGAGAACAACGTAATCTCCGTCTGGAGCTCCGCCTGGTGTGTATTTTTCAAGAGTTCCATCGCGCCAGTAAGGAATTTCGTCGAGGGTCATTCCAGAAGCAAGTTTTGCAGAAACAAGTGCGATTGGGAAACCTGTAGCTTTAGAAGCAAGGGCAGAAGAGCGTGAAGTACGAGGGTTGATTTCGATGATAACAACTTCACCTGTTTTAGGGTTATGAGCAAACTGAACGTTTGTACCGCCGATAACGCCGATTGATTCAACGATTTTGAATGCATCTTTAACAAGACGGTCTTCCAGTTCTTTGTCAATTGTCATGAATGGAGCGGCACAGAAAGAGTCACCTGTGTGAACACCAACAGCATCAATGTTTTCGATTGTACAGATAGCGATCATCTGGTTCTTTGCATCGCGTACAACTTCAACTTCAAGTTCTTCCCAGCCGAGAATTGACTGTTCAATAAGACACTGGTGTGTGAGCGAAAGATCAAGACCGTTTGTAACGATTGTGCGCAGTTCTTCCATGTTGTAGCAGAAACCACCGCCGGCACCACCCATTGTGTATGCAGGACGAACTACGATAGGGAAACCGATTTCAGTTGCGATTTTTTCTGCTTCTTCTACAGTGTAACAGATGTCAGAAGCCGGAGTTTTGATTCCGAGTTTTGTCATTGTTTCTTTGAAGATTTCACGGTCTTCACCGCGTTCAATAGCATCAAGGTTAACACCGATTACCTGTACGCCGTATTTGTCGAGAATACCAGCTTTATTCAATTCCTGTGCAAGGTTAAGGCCTGTCTGACCGCCGAGGTTAGGCAAAAGGGCGTCAGGACGTTCTTTGTCAATGATCTGTGTAAGGCGTTCAAGGTTGAGCGGTTCAATGTAAGTAGCATCTGCCATAACAGGGTCTGTCATGATTGTTGCCGGGTTTGAGTTTACAAGGACGATTTTGTATCCCTGTTCACGTAATGCTTTACAAGCCTGTGTTCCTGAATAGTCAAATTCACATGCCTGTCCGATAACGATAGGACCTGATCCGATAATCAGGACTTTGTTAATGTCTGTTCTCTTTGCCATATTTATAACCCCTAAAAAAAAGCTGAATTCTTAAAAAGAATTCAGCCTTAAAAAAATTCAAACAAAAATAATAGTATTAAAAACCGGTTTTAGCAGAGTCTTTTTATGTGTCAGTTTTGCTTCAGTTTTCATACTGAGAAGCAATTATATAGAAAAAGACTGTGCGTTTCAAGGGCTTTTTATTTTTCTGCTGCTTTTCCTGACTTGCGTACGAGGAAGAGAGAAAGCAAAAGTGCAACAACGTACAATACGAGAGTTGCAAGAAGGATTCTCTGCATACCAACAGGGTTGATTGTCATCATTTTGCCGTGATATTCAATTTTCTGAACTTCACCGCCAAAGTGTTTGATGATGAATGCAGCAAGCTGTGGACCTGCGATTCCTGCAAAACCCCATGCAGAAAGTGTAATTCCGTGGATGGCAGAAATAGAACCCATACCGTAGTGGTCAGAAAGAAGAGTAGGAACGTTAGAGAAACCTCCGCCGTATCCGGCATTAACAACCATGATGAGACAAACTACGATAACAGCAAGCAAAGTATTAGAAGGTGCGTTGATAATACCGTTTGTGGCAATAACAACAGCAGTAAATGCGATAGAAAGAATGAAAATCATCTTGTAGATAGTGTTTCTGTCTTTCATTGAATCTGCCCATGCAGAAAAACCAAGACGGCCACCGGCATTGAATACAGCAGAAATAGCACCGAGAGTACCTGCAATAGCAACAAATCCTACAGTAAGGAAAAGCTGTTTTTCGTAAGAAATGATTGCAAGACCACAAGTGATGTTAAGGAAGAACATAAGCCAGATACCGATGTAGTTTCCGATAGGTTTTGTCTTGAGAACTTCCATGATAGAAGGCTTCTTTTCGTTTCCAGAAGGTTCGTGCCAGTCAGCTGGTTTTGCAAGGAGAAGGTGTCCAACGAACATCATTACAAAGTAAACAGCACCAAGAATATAGAACATTTTGTCGATATCCATGTGTTTCTGCATTTCTTCCATGATAGGAGCACCGATTGCTTTAGCAGCACCAAAACCTGCTACAGCAAGACCAGTTGCAAGACCTTTGCGGTCCTGGAACCACAGCATAAGTGTCTTAACAGGTGAAAGGTAACCAGTACCAAGACCAATACCCATGATAAAGCCATAACAAACGAAAATACCGATAAGGGCAAGGATACTTGGAGTTCCTGCTCCACCGTTAAATGCATTTGTACCGATTTTTGTAAAGATACCGGTTCCAATCATACCAGCTGCAAAACAGATAGTAGCAATGAGAGAAGACTTGTGAATATCCTTCTCAACAACATTACCAAGGAATGCTGCCGAAAGGCCAAGGAAAAGAATGGCAAGACTGAAAGCCCAGTTTACAGTAGAAACTTCAAAGCCAATCTGACTGGCAATTCCTGTACTAACATAAGACCAGCAATATACTGTTCCGATACTACAGTGAAGCAAAAGACCAGGAATAGCAGCGCGAACCCATTTATTAGCGCGCCAGCCGCCTGTTGAATTGTTAGACATAGTAACACCTCTAATTTGTTGAATGTTACTATTATAAAGGAATTGATATATTCACTTCAACTGGAAAATCTGGATTAACCAGAATCGGTTTTTAGAATTCTATTGCTTTAATTTAAGGTTGGAATATACAATGGAATTAAGCTGATATTGTTCAGGTTTTAAGGAGTATAAGAATGAAAGAAATAGTTCTGGGTTCAACAGGAATTAAAAGTCCACAGAATGCATTTGGAGCATTACCGATTCAGCGTGATGATTTTGATACAGCCGTAAAAATTCTTGTGCGCGCTTATGAAGGGGGAATGACATTTTTTGATACAGCCCGCCTTTATTCTGACAGTGAAGAAAAACTTGGACTTGCTTTGACCGGTAATCCGCAGATCCGAAAAAACATTTATGTTGCATCAAAGACAATGGCAAAAACTCCGGAAGAAATCCGCCAGCAGATAAAAACAACTTTGACAAACCTTAAGACAGATTATCTTGACCTTTATCAGTTCCATTGTGCGGATAAAGTTTATGCGCCCGGCGATGGCACCGGAATGTACGAAGTAATGCTTGAACTTAAGGAACAGGGACTTATCCGCCACATCGGTATTACGGCGCATAAAATAGGAATTGCAGAAGAAGCAGTAAAAAGCGGCTTGTACGAAACATTGCAGTTTCCGTTCAGTTACCTTTCAAGTCAGCGCGAAATTGAACTTGTTGCTTTGTGTAAGGAACGCAATGTAGGTTTTATTGCAATGAAGGCACTTGCAGGTGGACTTATCAATAATTCAAAGGCGGCATTTGCGTTCATCAGTAAGTTTGACAATGTTCTTCCGATCTGGGGAATCCAGAAAATGACAGAGCTTGAAGAATGGCTTTCTTATTTTGAACAGCCTGCACAGTACACACAAGAAATTGATTCCTTTATAAAAGAAGAACAGGCAGCACTTAACGGAGAATTCTGCCGTGGCTGCGGATACTGTATGCCTTGTCCGCAGGGAATCGTAATCAATAACTGCGCCCGCATGAGCCTTATGCTTCGTCGAGCTCCAAGTCAGGCCTGGCTCAACGACTACTGGCGCAAAGCAATGGCAGATATCGAAAAATGTACCGGCTGCGGTAAGTGTAAAACAAAATGTCCGTATGAACTTGATACACCGGAACTTTTGAAAAAAAATCTTGCCGATTATAAAGATGTGCTCGCCGGAAAGGTTAAGGTGGAGGGGGGGGATGTCCTATAAACCTATATTGGTTGTTATATAATATTTGTTTCTTTCATGATATAATATTGAAAGAAAACAAGTTAGGATACAATCATGGCAGTTAAAAAATCACAACTTTACAGTTCACTTTGGGCAAGCTGCGACA
>JAKSTQ010000035.1 GCA_024402475.1 Treponema sp.
GGAGGGAAGAAAACGACTGGCAAAAACACTCGCAGAACGGAACATAGTTACCTTGCCGGTCTGCGCGTGTAGCGACGCTAGCTAGCGGTTTTGTCAGTCGTTTCCTGACCGGTAGTATTTTTATGTTCGGAATTTAATATTTGTCCGTGAGGGATATTTTATTTTGCGATTCTTTCGTAAAGCATATATGCCAGCATTGCCACCGCAAGGACATATGTAAAAATATGCATTCTGTAACCAATGGGATTATCTTTTGCTGTCGATTTTTTTCCACGGTAAGAAACTTCTTTAAAAATAATGGCTTGGATTATTGTGGTGCAGAAAGCTAAAATCATGAACAATAATGCAGGTACGGGCAGATTTAAAAAACCGAATATAAATGCAATTATAAAAAATAAAATTACAATTAAAAAATAGATTGTTTGAGGTTTTAATGTTTTGTGTTTGTTCTTTTTTTTGGACATTGAATTTTAAATAAAAAAAATGGTTTGCCGGAGAATTCCTGTGTCATTCACAAAAAATTCCCGGCAAACCTGTAAAAACTGTTAGTCGATCAACAGTTTTGCATATGCTTCAAGAGCACCTTCCATGTTACCTGAAAGTACTGTCTTTGCAAGAACTTTACCAAGCTGAACACCTTCCTGGTCAAAGCTGTTAACATTCCAGATGAATCCCTGGAACATAACTTTGTTTTCGTAGTGAGCAAGGAGAGCACCAATTGTTTTTGGATCTACTTTGTTTCCGTAGATAAGGCTTGATGGACGTTCTCCGGCAAAGAACTTGTTAGGGTCTTCGTTATTTTTACCGCATGCAAATGCAACAATCTGAGCTACAACGTTTGCGCAGAGTTTTTTCTGGCTTGTTGAACCTTCAATTATAACATCTTTTTTTGTCTGGTTTTCTTTGAATGCGATGAACTGGAGTGGAGTAACATCTGTTCCCTGGTGGAGAAGCTGATAGAATGAGTGCTGTCCGTTTGTTCCAGGTTCACCAAAAATTACTGGTCCTGTTACATAGTCAATTTTTTTACCAAAACGGTTTACGCTCTTACCGTTTGATTCCATGTCAAGCTGCTGGAGATGAGCAGGGAATCTTGAAAGAGCCTGGCTGTAAGGAAGAACTGCTGTAGAAGGATATCCCTGAACGTTGCGTTCGTAAACACCAATAAGTGCATCCATCAATGCTGCGTTCTTTGTAATGTCTTTTTCTGTTGCAAGTTTGTCTTCTTCTGCAGCACCTGCAAGGAAGTCAGCAAATACATCTGCTCCGAATGCAAGTGAAAGAATTGCTCCACCTACACCAGATGAAGAAGAGTAGCGTCCGCCAATGTAGTCATCCATAAAGAATGCTGCAAGGTAGTCCGGGCTCTTTGCAAGTGGTGATGTTTCAGAAGTAACAGCGATCATGTGTTTAGAAGGATCACATCCTGCTGCTTTGATGAAGTCTTTTACGAAAGATTCGTTTGTAAGAGTTTCAAGTGTTGTTCCTGATTTAGAAACGAGAACAAAGATTGTCTTTGAAATATCGATTGAAGAACAAACAGCAGCTGCATCGTCAGGGTCAACATTTGAGATGAAGTGTGCATTCATCTTGAATTTGTCGTTAGCTTTTGCCCAGTTTTCAAGAGCAAGGTAAATAGCGCGTGGACCAAGGTCAGAACCACCGATACCGATCTGACAAACGTCTGTGAATTTTTCACCTTTTTCGTTTACGATCTGTCCGTTGTGAACTTTTTCTGCAAAATCAGCGATTTTCTTTGTTTCGTTGATGTAGAATTCGCGTTTATTTACACCGTCAGCAATAACATCTTTGCCAAGCTGACCGCGAAGAAGCTGGTGGAGAACCATGCGTTTTTCTCCAGTATTGATTACTTCGCCGTTATAGAGTGCTTCGTATTTTTCGATAAGCTGTGATTCTTCTGCAAGTTCCTTGAGAACCGAAATAACTTTGTCATCTACCTGTTTAGCAGCGT
The DNA here is from genome assembly GCA_024402475.1 of Treponema sp. Classification (GTDB taxonomy): domain Bacteria; phylum Spirochaetota; class Spirochaetia; order Treponematales; family Treponemataceae; genus Treponema_D. The sequence goes on from JAKSTQ010000035.1 coordinate 1,973, forward strand.
AGTTGTATTTAAGACCTGCAGCCATTGGAATTGAATATTCAGCAACGCGTTTTGCGCCGTCTGAACTGCCTAATACGTTTGCGAGTGATACCTGTCCCTTCAAAGAAAGAAGTTTCTTGTAAGAAGAAAGTGTATCAAGGTTTTCCCATGCGATCATTTGGAACCTCTATAAAAAAAATATATTCAAAAAATAGAATAGGGTAAGTGCAATACTCTTTTCTATATTATTGAAGACTATAACAAAAAATGCCTTAGATTTCAACTTCAGGGATATGTTTCTTGAGCTTTTCAAGGAACTGTTTACCTGTAACGCCTTCTCTAAGACATGCGAACATACAGTTGTCTCCTGCAACAGTTCCCAGGATTTCGTCAAAGTTCATGTTGTCAAGAGCATTGCAGACAGGATTTGCGTGGCCAGGGAATGTTTTGATTACGACAATGTTTCCTGAAGTTTCGATGCTGATGTATCCGCGCAGAAAGTCCTGAATAAAAATGTGTTCTGATTCCTGGCTTTCTTCTTCTGTTGGAAGGGTGTAAACGTATCCGTCATGGCCGTCAGCGATTTTTCCGACTTTAAGGAGTTTAAGATCCCGTGAAAGAGTTGCCTGAGTAACTTCAAAGCCTTCGTCAGTCAGAAGTTTTAACAGTTCATCCTGACTTTCGATTCTGTTGGATTTGATGAGTTTTCTGATTGCCTTGAGGCGGGAATTACGTTCTTTCACAAAGAGCTCCAGGATAAAAATATGCATAATTATACGAAATTATGCATAAATATTCTAGTGCCTTAATTCTACGTAAGTCTTGCCTGTTCCGCCGTCGTCAGGATGTGCAAAGTGAAAGTCATGGATTCCCGGATAGCTTGAAAGGTAATCCTGAACTGCCTGCTGCAATGCTCCTGTTCCCTTGCCGTGAATGATGCTGAAGCTGTAGAAATTGTTTATTGCACAAAGGTCAAGCTGGCGTTCAAGAAGTTTAATGGCCTGTTCAACACGCATTCCAAGAAGTCTAAGTTCAAAGACAGGTTTTGTTGTAGGAATGCCCGGCTGTCCTTCTGATGCAGAAATTCCTGTTATGATCTGCTCGTCTGGTTCACGGTCAGCAAGGTCAATCGTAAAGCTTGGAGTAGAAGGAAGTTTCTGTGCAGGAACAAGAATCATTTCGTGTTCTTTGACTGACATTTTTAATGTGCCGAACTGAACGCTCCACATTCCTTTTTTTTCTTCCCTGATCAGTGTGCCGCGGGTTTTCAGTTTTCCGCAGAGAACTTCCTGGCCCGGTTCAAAGTGCATTTTAGGAGCGGCGGCTGGAACTGGAATTCCTGCTGCCTGATTTTTTGCTGCACGCTTTTTTTCGTGATAGTTTTCTGCACGCTTATGTTCGTTTGCAATATTTTTTTCTTCTGCTTCGATGAAGTTTTCGTGCATTTCAACTGCGTTTTCAAGGTCAGAAATAAAGTTCTTAACCTTAAGGGTTTTATCACGGGTAATTTCGCCTTCTTTTAATTCACGTACAAGATTTTCAAGTGCACGGCGGGAATCTTTAAGGAACTTCTGTTCTTCTTTTGATTCACGTTTTTTAAGGTCATGTTCGCGCTGCTTGATGTTGCGTTCGCGTTCGTAGACTTTTGTTGTCTTGCGTTCCAGGTCTTTTTCTTTTTCATCAAAACTCTGCATGAGTTTATCAAGTTCGATGTGTTTCTGGTTAAGGCCTTTTATAAGTGCTGAAATATCTGCCTGTTCTGTTGCAATATAATTTCTTGCCTGATCCATAACGGCTTTGGGAATACCGCTGCTGCTTGCAATATCCAGCGCGTGACTTTCGCCGGGAACTCCCATTAAAAGTCTGTAAGTTGGAGAGAGGGTTTCGGAATTGAATTCAACACTTGCATTTACGCAAAGCGGATGTGTATAACCGTAATTTTTAAGAACACCGTGATGGGTTGTAACAAGAGTAAAGGCACCTTTTTCGATAAGTGTATCAAGAGTTGCCATTGCAATTGCAGAACCTTCCTGCGGGTCAGTGCCGCTTCCTAATTCATCAAGAAGTACAAGAGAATTTTCTGTGGCATTGTTCAAGGCTGTTGCAATATTTTTCATGTGACCGCTGAAAGTTGAAAGGCTGTCATCAAGGGACTGGCTGTCACCGATGTCACAGAAAATGTCTGAAAAAACAGGAAGCCTTGTTCCTTCCAGTGCAGGGATTCCAAATCCTGTCTGATTTAAAAGACAGAACAGTGCAAAGGTTTTTAATGTAACTGTTTTACCGCCTGTGTTAGGACCTGTAATGATAAGGACTTTTTTGCCCTGCATGAATCTTATGTCAATTGGAACAGCTTTACTTCCAAGTAAAGGATGTCGTGCTCCTAAAAGCAGCGGCGGTTCACCCGGTTCGCAGTCTGTTGCATAAGTGCAGGAATTCTGGTTTGACCAGCGGGCAGCTGCAAGGGTTGTATCCATTGTTATCATTTTTGGAAGACAGTCTGCAAAGGCGTCTGTGCATTCGGCAAGACTTGCAGTTGCTTCTAAAAGGATTTTGCGGATTGCCTGTTCAAGGCGGTTTTCTTCTTCAAGAAGATCATTGTTTTTGCGGACAACATCATCCGGTTCAACAAAGACTGTCTGCCCCGAGCTTGAAACTTCGTGGACAATACCTTTGATTCTGCTTTTCTGACTTGCCTTGACTGCAAGTACCTGGCGGTTCGCCCTGAATGCCGGAACAGAAGATTCAAGTGCAGAAGAAAGGGAAGTGTCAATTGTGTACTGGTGAATCAAAGAAGTGATTTCTGTTTTGAGTGAAGCAATTCTTCTTTTTATTTCACGCAGTTCACCAAGATCACGTAATTCTCCGTCCGGCGTGATGATTGCAAAAATTATGTTGTATGCCTGAGAAAGGTCTGCCATGCTTTGAGCAAGTACAGGAAGTTTTTTCAGGTTCAGTTCATCTTTTTTTGAAAGAACTGCATCGCGGACTTTTTTCTGTGCAATGCAGAAAAGTCCCAGTGCGTAAAGTTCATCAAGGTCAAGGCAGGCGCCTTCTGTTTTTAATACAGGGAATAAAGGTTTTATCACCGGCCATTGAGATAAAGGTGAAGAACGGGAAACTGAAAGGAATGTGTTCCATTCACGGCTTAAAAGTTTAAGGTCTGCAAAAGCTTTTATGCCAGTGAACGGTTCACGTTTTAAAATATCGTTTTTGCCTTCTGTGCTGACACAAAGGCCTGCAACAGTTTCTTTTATTCTATAATAATCGAGTTCAGTTAATGTTTTAGTATTCATGAGATAATTTAGTCTTCAAAGCTGCCTGTTTTAATTTCGTTAGAAATTCTCTTCCAGCTTTCGTAACGTTCTTCTGTGATGACACCTGAATATACTGCTTCAAGAATTTTGCATCCCGGTTCTGTAAGGTGTGAGCAGGAAGCACCGAATTTGCACTGACCGATAAAAGGTTTGAATTCCTTAAAATACAGCGCTGTGTCTTCATATGGAATTTCGTTCAATATAAAGCGGCGGATTCCCGGTGTGTCAATTATATCTGCAGTAATTCCCTGAATGCCTCCGGTCAAAGCCTCGTTGATCTGAATGTGCATCAAGGTTCCTTTTGTTGTTGTGTGCTGGCCTTTGCCGTATTTTTTTGAAAGGCTTCCTGTTTTTAATACACAGGTATTGTCAAGGACATTTACAAGGCTTGATTTTCCAACGCCTGACTGTCCGACAAAAGCGCTCAGATGATTTGTCAGAAGATTTGCAAATTCAACAAGGCCTTCGCCTGTTTTTGCTGAAACACGAAGAACCTGGTATCCTAAAGATTCCCATGTTGTAAGCCGTTCCTGAAAGTCTGGATCCTGTGCGCCTTCAACATCATATTTGTTTACCAGAATTACCGGTGTAATTCCCTGATGTTCTGCCTGAATAAGTTCACGGTCAATAAAGCGCGGTCTGAAAGGCGGTTCATCCGGAGTTGTAACAAGAATCAGATAATCCAGGTTGCTGGCCAGAAGCTGTGGAGCACGGCCTTTGATGTTGTAGCGCAGAAATGTATTTTTGCGTGGAAGAAGTTCGACAATCTGACCCTTTTCCTGGTTAAGGGGATCTTCTTCAATTTCTACCTTATCTCCCGGAGCAATAGGATTGTAGTACTTTGTGTCACTTTTGAGCTGCTTACCTTTTATGCTGCAGTTGCGTAAGACCCCATCGTCACATTCGCAGGAGAAAGTATTGTTTGTTCCGCTTAATACAAGTCCGTTCATATTTTCTGATTATATACCAAATTCAAAAATCGTGCTAGAATTATTACTATGAAAAAAAGCGTTATAACTGTTCTTCTTGCACTTGGACTTTCTGTCCAGGCTTTTGCTGATTCAAAACATGCTGATATTATTTTTATGCATGATGTTCATTCGTTTATAGATCCATGCAGTAAATCAAAAGTAATTATTGACCGTCAGAAAAAAATTAATCCAGAAACCATTGTCGTTGATGCAGGTGATTTTTCCATGGGAACTTTGTATCAGACAGTTTTTGAAAAAGATGCCAGTGAACTTAGAACTCTTGGCCTCATAGGTGTTGATGCAACAACTATCGGTAATCATGAATTTGATTACGGACCAGAAGCACTTGCGGCTATGTTCAATTCTGCACTGAATTCCGGGGATACGCTGCCACAGTTTGTTCTGTGTAATGTTGACTGGACAAAAACTGATGATTATACAAAAACTTTAAGAGCTGCTCTTGTTGACCGTTACGGTTCAAAGCCTTATACGATGATAAAAAAAGGCGGCCTGAATGTTGCAGTTATCGGAGTTTTCGGTAAGGATGCAATTTTCTGTTCGCCAGGCTGTCAGTTGACTTTTACAGATCAGATTGAATCCGTTAAAAAATGTGTTGAACAGATTAAGGCTGTCGAAAGCGCAGACCTCATTGTATGCCTTTCTCATTCCGGCACAAATTCGGAACTTTCAAAATCAGAGGATGAACTTCTTGCAAAGGCAGTTCCTGAACTTGATGTAATTATTTCCGGACATACACATACCTATCTTGAAAAAGGAATCCAGACCGGAAATACAGTCATTGCTTCCTGCAAGGCATATAACGCTTATCTTGGAACTCTTTCACTTGATAAAAATGAACAGGGACGCTGGACTGTATCAGATTATAAGCTTATTGATTTAAGTCAGAATCTTGAAGAAGACGAAGCTGTTAACAAACGCCTTGAAAAATTCCGCAGAGAAATAGACAGGGAATATCTTGTGAATTTTAATTACACAAGTGACCAGGTAATTGGAATTGCACAGAAAGATATCAGTCTTGATAAAGAAGTTCCTTATTTAATGGCATGGGCAATGAATAAGCAGCTTGAAAAGGAAGGAATAAATGTTGATGTTACAATCGTTCCTTCAGGCTGTATCCGCGGAACTTACAGCAAAGGCAACATCACAGTAAGCAAAGTTTTTGAAACTTATTCACTTGGGGCCGGAGAAGACGGACTTGCAGGTTTCCCGCTTACTGTTTCTTATGTTACAGGTAAGGCATTAAAAAATGCCTGCCAGATTGATTCAAGTCTTGGCCCTGGCAGCGATACGCTGAAACTTTATATGCATGGCCTTGCTTATGAATATAATCCAAACCGCCTGATCTTTGACAAAGTCACACAGGTATATCTTTTAAAAGACGGAAAAAAGATTCCTGTAAAAGATGACAAAATGTATTTAATGGCAATCGATTATTATTCCTGCATGATGCTCAGTAATGTAAGTTCCATGACCAAAGGCCTTATTTCCCTTGTTACATATAAAGCAGACGGAACTCCAGTTACAGATTTTCAGGATGTAGTTGCCCGCAAAAAAGACGGAACAGAACTTAAAGGCTGGGCAGCAATTGCAGACAGCATCAATGAGCTTAACGGGAATGCAGGCAAAGTTGACGGAATAATTCCTGACTTTTCTCAAAGTTATGACATTCAGCATATTGCCGTAAAAAGTGCGAATCCGTTTAAGTTCTTTGCACATCCTTCAAACATTGCACTTTTAATTTATGGCGTGATTATAGTTCTTGCTGCAATTCTTATACTGATTGTATTACTTGTAATAAAGCTGATCAAAAAAATCAAAGATAGAAAATAAGCACTGTAAGCCGGTTTGTTAAGGAGAAGGTTTAATGGAAAATAAAAAATACGGAAGAACTGTTTTAGCCTGTTATCTTAGTTTTGTAACTCAGGCTATCTGTGCAAATTTTGCGCCTCTTCTGTTTTTGACTTTTCATAATAATTATGGAATTTCATTTTCAAATCTTGCTCTTATTTCTACCACCTTTTTTCTTACTCAGCTTGCTGTAGATTTATTCTGCGCTAAACTTGTCGATAGAATCGGATACCGGCCGTGTATTCTTGCTTCGCAGATATGTTCTGCTTTAGGACTTATCTGTCTTGCATTTTTGCCGGAAATCATTCCTGTACCTTATTGCGGGATTCTGATTGCAGTTGTGATTTATGCAATTGGCAGCGGTCTGACAGAAGTTCTTGCAAGCCCGATTATTGAAGCCTGCCCTTTTGAAAATAAAGAAGGCGCTATGAGTCTTTTGCATTCTTTTTACTGCTGGGGAAGTCTTGCTGTAATTCTTGGATCAACACTGTTCTTTAAGTTTGCAGGAATAGAAAACTGGAAACTTCTTGCAGTAATCTGGTCGCTTGTTCCGCTGTATAACATTTTTAATTTTGCGACCTGTCCGATTGAAAAACTGGTTGAAGAAGGGCAGGGTATGACAATTGCCCAGCTTTTCAAAAACCGGTTGTTCTGGCTTTTTATTGTTCTTATGGTTTGTGCCGGTTCTTCAGAACTTGCAATGGCGCAGTGGGCGTCTGCATTTGCGGAATCTGCCCTTCATGTTTCAAAGACAACTGGAGATCTTGCAGGTCCGTGCTGCTTTGCTTTGTGTATGGGAATAAGCCGTGTTCTTTACGGAAAGTTCGGTGAAAAAACAGATCTTACAGGTTTTATGGCGGCAAGCGGAACTTTGTGTCTTTGCTGTTATCTTCTTGCAGCTTTTGCAGGTGTTCCTGTAATGGGATTAATTGGATGTGCCGTGTGCGGTTTTTCCGTAGGAATCATGTGGCCTGGATCTATCAGTATTTCTTCAAGAATCCTTCCGAAAGGAGGAACTGCTATGTTTGCCCTTCTGGCACTTGCAGGAGATCTGGGCGGTGCTGCAGGACCTGCAATTGTTGGAACTGTTTCCCAGTATGCAAATGATAATCTTCAGACAGGCGTCCTTGCAGGAATCGGATTCCCTGTAATCCTTGTAATCTGTGTATTGTCAGTACGAAGGAAGTATAGAAAGAATTAAATTTTTTATAAAATCAGTAATTGCAATAACAACTTGAAACAGTGTTAAAAAAAAATTAAGATGTCATT
>JAKSTQ010000036.1 GCA_024402475.1 Treponema sp.
GGAAGGAATGGCTGCCTGGAAATTCCGAATACGAACTTGACGGAAACATCAATGTCGAATGGTATGGAAAAGATCAGGACAGTGCAATTTGGCTTCCAGTAAAATCAATTTAAAAAATCATTTTCTTCTCTGAAATTAAATCTCAACAAGACCTGAACCGCGAAGTTTACGGAAGATTTTTTCGTACTCCGGATTTTTTGCAAGAAAATTTTTCATGGGTTCCGGGTTGAAGTTTTCGCACCTCAGGCAGTCAAGGGCATCAAGGAATTCTTTCTGGATGCCATCCTTTCCTTCCGGAAGCTTTGAACGGTATTCTTCCTGCATGTAGCTCCACAAAATGTGGCGGCCGTCCCGCATTATTTTTCCGCCAAGCCAGCGGCATTTTTCAACTGAAGGAAATTTTCCCCAGGCGGAATTTCTTTCTGCCTCATAAAGGGTGATGGCATTTTCAATGAAGTCCTTTGGAATTGTAGGAGCCGGTGTCTTGAAATCAAACCATTTGTTTACGCTCATGGAAAGTTTCTCTCCGTGCATCCATGCCTGAAGAGAGGCATTGAGACCGTCACCGAATTTTGCAAGGCGGTTTTCTCCTTCAAAGTGGAGGCCGTTCTTTGCAAAGATACCGGCGTTCTTTGGTTCAACAGGTTTCAGGTCTGGATATTTGCCTTCCTTCCATTCGGAATAAATCCTTGAATGCCTTGTCAAAACAAATTTGTGCCAGAAGCAGCTGTCAAGCAAACCTGCCTCATAAAGCTGTCTCAAGGTTTCCATTGAGTTGATGGTGTCCTGTTCCGTCTCGCCAAAATAACCGTAGATCATGTAGGCATGGACAAGAATGCCTGCTTCCTTGAATGCGCAGCAGGCCTTTACGATTGAATTGATGTCAGTTCCTTTGCTGATGCTGTCCAGGCCCGATCCCGTCGCAATTTCTATTCCGCCTGAAACTCCGATGAGTCCACCGGCAGCCACCAGGTCCGCCATGTCGCGGGTAAAAACTTTTTCAAAGCGCACGTTGCCCCACCACGAAATATTCTGCCGGTCTGCCAGTGCAAGTTCCGCGAATTTAACCATGGCTTTGGGCGGCATGGCTTCGTCAACAAAATGGATTCCTCCGATGTGGTGGCCGTCAAGCTGGGAACTCAGGGCTTTGTAGAGGTTCTCGATTTTCGTCATCTTGTATGATGAAACGTAATCCAAGGTGGTGTCGCAGAAAGCACAGCGGTGCCAGTAGCAGCCGTGGGCAAGGTAGGCCTTCATCCATGCGCCGTCGGACCACAACCGCTGCATCGGATTCGTGTCGTCCGCAACCCGGGGATATTTTGAAAAATCTATGTCGCTGTAGTCAGGCACGTTGCTTTCCGTGATTTCGTTTTCAAATTTCTCACAGGCGGAACTCTCATGAATCGCCTTGATTATTCTGACACTTCCATCGGAGCAGGGTACGATCCTTGTCATTTTATAGATGCTTTCATCCGTGAAATTTTCAAAAGCTCCAGAGTCAAACCATGCCTTGTAGCTTCCGTAACCGCGGTCGTAGCTTAAGCTGTCGGTGTAGCTGCCAAGGGCAGTTTCGTTTATGTCGCGGAGTTCAGTGTTTACAAAACCGCCCCCAAGCGTAACGTAGACTTTATCGCCGAAATTTTCCTTAAGCCAGCGGCCGGTAAACAAGGCAGGCGTAAAGGTTCCGGCGAAGGGAACTGAAATGCACACGAGGGTCCTGTCCTCAATGTGAATGAGCCTTTCAAGAACGCGGCTGTAGAATTCCGTGAGGATCGGAGTGTCGATGTTTTTTTCTATGTGGGCAAAACTTGTCTCATTGACTGAAATGGATTCCGCATAACGGACCAGAGAAAAATCCTTGTCGAAAACAACGGTGATGTAGTCAGCAAGATCGGCAAGGGCCATGGTGGCAAGGTTTCGGGTGTCGTCGGCATTAGGCTCGCGGTCAAGATTTGCAATGTAGTTTTCCATGCGGGCGCCGCGGGGAACGTTTGGGCTGAACATGAACTTGTGGCAGATTTCACGGGTGCTCACATCAGTTCCGTCGCATAGAATTTTTACAATGTCGTCGATCCAGTTTATCCAGAGGTCACTTTGCAGGACATAGCGCCTTAAGTTGAGTGCAGTCTCTTCATCACCCTGGCTTTCCGCAGCCTTGGCTTTTTCCATGGCTTTCTTTTCTGTAAGGGCAAAAAGATGCTCAAGGCCACTATGCGAAAAAATCTCGTGGACAAGCTCGATGCTTAGGTCAAGCCATTTTGCGTTGTGGCCGAGGTTCTTGAAAAAAGATTTCAGGTAGGCACCGCTTGGATAGGGCGCATTAAGCTGAACCAATGGAGGTGTGATGATGAGAACGTTCATAAAGGTAGTTTAGCATAAGGAGGAAATAGTGAGAAGAATTTGGGTTTACGGGAAGAGTTGTAAAGAAAATTTATTGCTACTGTGCGTACATTGTATTATATTGTGTATATAAGAGGTGAAAATATGATAGCAAATATTAATATAAAGACTGACAGTGAACTTAAGAAACAGGCAGAATCTCTTTTTGCAGATTTAGGAATGAATATGACTACTGCCTTAAATATTTTCATGCGCCAGGCAGTTCGTGAAAATCGCATTCCATTTGAAATTACGAGGGATCCATATTCTATTGAAAAAGCTGTTTCAGATTCCCGCAACAGAACAAATTTGCACGGTCCTTTTTCTTCTGCAGAAGCTGCTGTTGCTTCTATGCTGGAGGATTGATTGTACAATATTGTTTATACCAATCGCATGAAGCGTGATGCAAAATTGATGCAGAAACGCGGTAAAGATTTGTCTGCTTTTGAAAACGAAATTAAGTGAACAGACTTCCACTGTTATAAGGTTTTCGTTGATGCAAGAGATTTTTACTTGACAAAAAATAACGGGGGGGGGGGGTACGATTGTATCGTACTTTTTTTGTACAAGGAGTTTATATGAAAAAATTAGTTAATGTAATTTTAACATTATTTATGACAACAGCTCTGTTTGCTCAAACAGATGCAAAAAAATTGCTTGCTGGTACTTTTGATTTTGCTACAGAAGAATCTGATACATGGAAAATTATTGATCCAAGTTTTAAAACTGTTGATCCAAATGCTGGCAAATATGTGTTTACAGGTAGTTTTGTAACTAAAATTGTTCTTGGTTTAAGCAGATATGATTTTACTTGTACTGTTGCAAAAAATGGTGATGATTTTACTGTTGATTTATCAGATATGTGTTCATACGCTTGTGATAAGAATTATAAAATTGTAAAGAAGGGTAACAAATATGTAACTTCCGCAAAAGTTGCTTCTGAATATGCAAAGCAGATTAGAACAGAAATTTTTGAAAGAATGAATTCATGGTCTGATGAAGATTATTCAGCAAATTTAAGCAAGGCTGTTACCTCTCCATTTATTTTGGATTGTGTTGCTAATTGTTCTGCCTTGGTTTTCAAAAAATTTGTTAAAGATTACGAAATTATTGGTCGTCCCATTAAAGCTAAAGTGCATGTAACAAAAGTTGATGAAGCCCCTAAATATGCAGAAGGATATGCTTACTATGTTGCAGGAAAAGCTTTGTGTGGTACAAGACCTGATTCAGCTGGGATTATAAACCTTCCAACATATGCAACATTCATGGTTTATACAAACAATGATGATGTAATTGGTCTTACTCCTGCTGAATTAGAGGATGGAATTCTTGCTGGTGGAAAATCTGGCTCGGTTTATGAAATTAATGGAACTGTAAAAGATGTTTCTCAGAAAACTACAGGTGGACTTTCTATTATTCAGGTAAATGAATAAAAAAAATCTATAAAACACATGGATAAAGTAGATTTTATTCATGTGTTTTTTTTATATGGAATACTTAAGCTTCTGAGCGCAGTTTTAACTGATAAAAATTCTAAAATAGCGCAGTTTATATACATGGATATAAAGACTATTGAAACTGTTCTATTGGAGCAGAAAGAAGAATTTCTAGCAAATCTTAATGAAGAATAGTGTTCCCGATTAGAGGAAGAACTTGTTGATTTAAACAGTAAGCTTGCCCAGGTTGTCATTGGTATTCGTCGAAGCGAAAAATCTACTTTGTGTTTTAACGTCATAAAAAAATCCGATGAAAAGTTTGCTTATGTCAATTTTGATGATGAACGTTTTGCTGAAATTTCTTCGGCAGATTTAAATTCCATTCTTGAATGTCTTTATAAAGTTTATGGCGATTTTAATCATCTTTTTATTGATGAAATTCAAAATGTTGATGAATGGTTTTTGTTTATAAATCGTCTTTTGAGAACTGGGATGCATGTATTGATAACGGGCTCAAATGCGAAACTGTTAAGCGGAGAACTTGCTACTCATCTTACTGGTCGCCATATGAAAATTGAACTGTTTCCTTTTTCTTTTTATGAATATTGTGAATGTCAAAAAATAAGTACAGCACACGGAACAACTAAAGAGAAGGGATTGCTGAGGGCAGCTTTTGATAATTATCTGCATGATGGCGGATTTCCAGAACTTTCAAATGAAAAAAGAAAGCAGACTTATATCAACACTTTGGTAGACAGTATTCTTAAAAAGGATATTGAAAAAAGATATGCCGTAAGATATAAAGCGGCCTTTGAGAATATTACAAATCATCTTTTGAACAATGCTCCTGCAAAAACCAATTATTCTGATTTGCAGACTCAATTTGGGCTTAGATCGGATCATACTGCAGAGAATTATGTTAATTATACAAAGAATGCTTATCTGATTTGTGGGCTGCCTAAATATTCTTCCAAAAGCAAGATTCGTATTCGCGACGAAAAAGCTTATGCTGTTGATGTGGCTTTGATGAATAATCGTGAAAATGCCTTGGCTGGGGAAAATCCTGGCTGACGTTTGGAAACAATTGTTTATATTGAATTGTTGCGTCGTTACAAGCCCTTGGAATGTGATGTTTATTATTATGATGAAACTGCCGGGGAAGCTGATTTTGTTGTATGCAAAGGTAACACAGTTCAGCAGATCATACAGGTAAGTTACGATATTTCAAATTCAAAGACGTATAAAAGGAAATTAAATGGTCTTCTATTGGCTTCTTCAAAAACAGGCTGCAATAATCTTTTGTTGATAACAGACCATGAAGATAAGAATATATTCGAAAATGGGAAAAATATTTGCGTAACTTCAGCGTATGCATGGTTAGTTGAGAAGTAAGAAGCTTTTTACAATTTATGCATTCCCAATCTTATTTTTAGGAACAGATTTCCACTGTCATAAGGTTTTCGTTGATGCAAGAGATTTTTACTTGACAAAAAATAACTGGGGGCACGATTGTATCGTGCTTTTTTTGTACAAGGAGTTTATATGAAACATATAGTTGCATTCTTAATAACTCCTTGGGCACATTGCTGCTCTCATTATAGCACGGGAATGAATAAAGCGTTATGGGCAATTAAAACAATCGTAAATCAAAAGGGCAGGCAACAACGGTTTTAATTTTAAGCCTTTGAAAATCTGGGTGTTCTGGATTCAGGATTATATTGAAATCTTTGTCATATTCTTTTGGCAAAATAATTGAATGAACTTTTATGGCAACAGAATTTTTTGATTTCAGCCAGGTTGTTCCAACTTCAATGGGTTCAACGCCTTCTGGAATTTCTGTATAAACTTCTGGAATTAATTCGTCAGGAAGTTCCAGCTCTGCAAAAAACATATTTTGTGGAACAACGGATTTGTCACAGTGAACAAGAGTTTCACACATGGCAAGAGATAGTGATGATGAAGTATATAAAACACTGTAGCCTTTATCATTCCATCGGCCTCCGTAAAGTCTTGCCCCATAGCCTGATAAATCTTCGACAAACTTTTTTTTAGCGATGCGGTACAGAAGCATTAGGAATAGACTCCTGTTTCGATGCGCCCAAGAACATCTAAAACCAGTTCTGCACCAAAACGGTTTCCTGTTGCCTGTAAAGGAGTTTTGTTACCAAGAACTGCAAGGGGAGTTTTTAACCATTTGTGTGCCATGTCTTCTGATTCAAAAACTTCTACGGCTTTTGAATACGTTCGCATAATGGAAATAATAACTTCGGCAACAGGAGAAGGAAGCTTTTGCTCTGGTGACATTCTGGAAATTGTACGCTGACTTATTCCTGAAATTTCTGAAAGTTCTTTTTCAGAAATCATTGCTATATTTTTAGCAACCTCTGCAAATGAGTGGCGTGGGACACCTTCGTAAAGAAGGCAGGCGCAACTGTTATTTGAATAATAGCTGACAGAATGCATGATAAATCCTCCTGTTTGTCTATAATTTAATAGACAAATGGCGATGCGTCAAGATTATTCCCCTCCTGAATAATCTGCAACTGATTGCGGAATATTCTACAAAACGTTATTATTTTCACTATGTTAGCTCAAATTTTAGCCGTTTCGATATTCTGCGTGATGTTCGTCATGATCATCCTCGAGATATTCGAACGCCAGTGGATTACTTTGGTCTGCGGTGCTTTGACACTGCTTTTGGTATTTGGAGTGGGAATGCATTCCTGGGAGGCCGTAATGGAGACTCTCAACGTAAAGAACATTTTCACGCTTGGCTTCTGGTATGCAAAGGAAGCTGAAGAGTCTTCCAGCGGAATCAACTGGGCGACAATCATCTTTATCGCCGGCATGATGATCATGGTTGAAGGCATGGCCCGCGTTGGCTTCTTCAGATGGCTCTGCATGCTTCTTGCCAAGTCTGTAAAGTACAAGGTTGTTCCGATTTTCGTGACCTTCATGCTCATGTCGTCAATCCTTGCAATGTTCATCGACTCAATCACAGTCATTCTGTTCCTTGCGGCAGTTACTGTTGAACTGAGCCAGCTCCTTAAGTTCAATCCGGTTCCGATGATTCTTTCAGAGGTTTTCTGTGCCAACTTAGGCGGAAGCGCAACAATGTG
>JAKSTQ010000037.1 GCA_024402475.1 Treponema sp.
GGGAGGCGTTACGGTTAAAAACGCGAGCTGAGTGACGCGTGCGGTTGGCTGTCGGGGTGCGGGCCCTGCGCGTAGGGCGGCATTACGGTTAAAAACGTGAGCTGAGTCACGCGTGTGGTTTGCTGGGGGTGGGCGGGCCCAGCGCGAGGGGAGGCAGTACGGTTAAAAACTCGAGCTGAGTCACGCGTGCGGTTTGCTGGGGGTGGGCGGGCCCTGCGCGAGGAGGTGGATTACGGTTAAAAACGTGAGCTGAGTCACGCGTGCGGTTTGCTTACGGCGACGGGCGCCCGCGTGAGGGGAGGCGTTACGGTTAAAAACTCGAGCTGAGTCACGCGTGCGGTTCGCCCCGCGTCAACCCTCGCCCCAGCCGTGGTTTGCCTTATGCGCTTTAGCATCGCCCCCACCGCGCAAAAACTCCATCGCAGTTGTAAAATCCTCTTCCGCGCTTTAATCCCGCTATAACGCGTCAACCCTCGCCCCAGCCGTGGTTTGCCTTATGCGCTTTAGCATCACCCCCACCGCGCAAAAACTCCATCGCAGTTGTAAAATCCCCTTCCGCGCTTTAATCCCGTTCTTTTCTAGCGTTATAATATCCCCACCTCCCTGGGCCCGAGGCTGGAGCTGCGCGGAGCGGCCACTGGACTGAGCAAAGCGAAGGAAGCGGCTGACCGTTAGGGAACAGCGGAAGGCGAGTTGGTGATGCAACTGGCCTGGGAGGAAAGGAGAGGTTATGGTTTATGGGTATATCCGGGTTAGTACGGACAAGCAGACGGTGGAAAATCAGCGGTTTGAAATTAAGAGGTATGCTAAGCGGAATAAGGTTGTGATTGACCGGTGGATTGAGGAGACGATTAGTGGGACGGTTGCGCCGCAAAAGAGGAATCTGGGGCATTTGCTTAGGGAGGTTCGTGCGGGGGATGTGATTATCTGTTCGGAGCTTTCGCGGCTTGGGCGCAGTATGTTTATGATTATGTCGATTTTGAATGAGCTTATGGAAACTGGGGTGATGGTTTGTACGGTAAAGGAGGGCTACAAGCTTGGGGAGGATCTTACGAGTAAGGTGCTGGCTTTTGCTTTTAGTATCTCGGCGGAAATTGAGCGTTCTTTGATTTCTCAGCGTACCAGGGAGGCTTTGAACAGGAAGAAGGCTGAGGGTGTTAAGCTTGGGCGTCCTAAGGGGCCTGCGAATCATTATAAACTTTCTGGTTTTGAAGATGTGATTGAGGATATGCTTGCTATGGGGTTTTCCAAACTGTTTATTTCTCGTCAGCTGAATGTGTCGCCTGGGACGCTCTATAATTTTTTGAATGCAAACTCTATGGCTGTGAATAATTGATACTACCTCAGAAATGCAATATAATGGATGAACATATTTTATAAAGAGGAATACAGAATGAAAGCTATTGAACTTGAAAAAGCTTACGATCCTAAATCTTTTGAAGATCGTATTTACAACGAATGGGATAGCAAGGGCTATTTTAAACCTGCATCGGATGAAGCATCGCCTGTACATTGCCAGTGCGAAAAATGTTCAGGAACTTATTCTGTGGTCATTCCTCCTCCAAACGTAACTGGTGTCCTTCACATGGGTCACGGTCTTAATAATACTCTTCAGGATATTGTTGTTCGCTACCATCGTATGCGTGGTGATAATACTCTTTGGGTAACTGGTACTGACCATGCTGGTATTGCAACTCAGAACGTTGTAGAAAAGCAGCTTAAAAAGGAAGGTCTTTCTCGTAATGATTTGGGCCGCGAAAAATTCCTTGAACGCACATGGAAGGTTAAAGAAGATCACCATAATATTATTGTTAAACAGCAGCGCAAACTTGGTAACTCTACTGACTGGGACCGTGAACGTTTTACTTATGATGAAGGTCTTTCTAAGGCTGTTCGCGATGTTTTCGTAACTCTTTACGAACGTGGTCTTATGTACAAAGGTCAGCGTCTTGTAAACTGGTGTCCTCGTTGTGGTACTGCTTTGGCTGATGATGAAGTTGATCACGAAGATACTAACGGCGCTATGTATCACCTTTATTATGAATACGCTGATGGAACTGGCCGCATTGAAGTTGCAACTACTCGTCCAGAAACTTTCTTTGGTGATACTGCTGTTGCTGTTAACCCATCTGATGAACGTTATACTGCTCTTGTTGGCAAAATGCTTAAGCTTCCTATTACTGGTAAGGAAATTCCTATTATCGCTGATGATTATGTTGATAAGGAATTTGGAACTGGTATGGTTAAAATCACTCCAGCTCATGACCCTAACGACTGGGAAGTTGGTAAACGCCACAATCTTGAAGTAATCAACTTGCTTACTCCAGATGGAAAAATGAATGAAAATGTTCCAGAAAAATATCGTGGTCTTAAACCTGAACAGGCTCGTAAGCTTGTTATTGAAGACTTAACAGAAGCTGGACTTTTCAAAGAAGAAGAAAAAATGGTTCACGCTGTCGGTAAATGTTACCGCTGTAAAACTGTTGTAGAACCTTATTTGTCTGAACAGTGGTTCGTTAAAATGAAGCCTTTGGCAGACAAAGCTTTGGAATCTTGGCGTAAAGGTGAATTGGTATTCTATCCACGTAAATGGGAAAATACTTATAGACACTGGATGGAAAATATCCGCGACTGGTGTGTAAGCCGTCAGATCTGGTGGGGTCACCGTATTCCTTCATGGTACTGTGAATGTGGTGAAACTATTGTTAGCCGCGAAGATCCTTCTTGCTGTCCAAAATGTGGTTCAAAGAATCTTGAACAGGATCCAGATGTACTTGATACATGGTTCTCTTCATGGTTGTGGCCATTCTCAACTCTTGGTTGGCCTGCAAATACTGAAGATTTGGAAAAATTCTATCCAACACAGGCTTTGCTTACAGCTTACGATATTATTCCATTCTGGGTTTGCCGTATGATTATGGCTGGTCTTGAATTTACAGGAAAAGCTCCTTTCCATGATATTTACATTCACGGTCTTGTTCGCGATAAACAGGGACGTAAAATGTCTAAATCTCTTGGAAACGGTATTGACCCTCTTGAAATTATTGATCAGTACGGTTCAGATGCTCTTAAATATACACTTGCATTTATGTGTGCTCAGGGACAGGATGTTCTTGTTGATAAAGATTCTTTCAAACTTGGTTCACGTTTCTGTAACAAAGTTTGGAATGCTTCACGTTACTTACTCGGGAATCTTGAAGGTCGTAATCTTGTTCCTGTAACTGATGCTGACCTTACTGAACTTGATAAATGGATTTACAGCCGTTTGAATTATGCAACTAAGACTGCACGCGAAGCTTTGGAATCTTACCGTTACAACGATGCTGCATCTGCTATGATGGAATACTTCTGGAATGAATTCTGTGACTGGTATGTTGAAGCAACTAAGATTAACTTTAAGAATGGTGATGAAAAAGAAAAAGACCGTCAGGCATCTGTTTTGATGAATATTCTTGAAGAAAACCTTCGTTTGTTGCATCCATATTTGCCATTTGTAACTGAAGAAATCTATCAGAAACTTCCTTTGGCAGAAATTGTAGAAGCTCGTAAAAAAGCTGGAACTCAGAAAATTGCTTCTAACTCTGAATACAACGGAATGCTTATTAATGCTCCTTATCCAGAAGTTATGGCTGAGCGCGATAATGATGAAGTTAATGCACGTTTTGATGTTCTTAAAGATTTGATCGGTAAAGTTCGCGCTACTAAAGTTGACTGCGGTATTGATCCTGCAATCAAAATTAATATTGCAATTAAGATTGAAAAAGGCAGTGCTGCTGAAGTTGCCCGCGAAAAGGTAGAAATGATTCAGCTTTTGGGCGGTGTTGCTAAGGTTGATTTTGTTGATGCAAAACCTGCTTCTTCAATTGGTACTGTAGGTAAAGGTTTTGAAGCCTTCGTTATTGTTGATGAAAATATCAATAAAGAACAGCTTCTTACCCGTTTCCAGAAAGCTTTGGAAAAAGAACAGGGCTATGCTCGCATGAGTGAAAATAAACTTAATGGTAATTTTGCTCAGCATGCGCCAGCAGAACTTGTTCAGGCAGAAAAAGATCGTCTTGCTGAAAGTCAGAAGAAAATTGCTACTTACGAAAGTTACATTAAAGAACTTCAGTAGCTTATAGTCACAGACCTGCAAAAGGTGTTCTTGTAACACCTTTTTGCTGGTCTTTTTTTTTAAAGCAATTATAATAGGAGTGTCTATGAAGAAACGTGTTTTATTATGCTCTCTTGCATTGTTAGCTGCTGTTTGTTTTACCGGATGTTTTAATGTTAAAAACAGTCCATTTTATGATAGCGAATGGATTATGCAGAATTACGATTCTAATGGACAACTCTACTATCATCATTTAATTTTGCAGCCAGGAAAAAGGATGATGCTTCGCAGTTCATATTTTGATTCTTCGAACATCATTGTGTGGCGTGGCACTTATAAAATCACCTCTAAAAAAATAGTTTTTAATTTTGAAGATTGCAGCCGTTTTGAAGACGGGGAAAATGTTGGTCAGTATTCAGACAAGCGCCTTGTTAAATTTTATAATGGCGATTTCTTCTATTCTATGGGACTTGTTGAAGAAACTGACGGCACAGAAGCTTATCATCTTCAGTTGATTAGACCTAAAAATCAGATTTACGGTGAAAATAAAGATATTTTTGGAAACTACCTTGAAGAGTTTGTAAAAGTTGAAAAACAGACAAACTAAGGAGCGTAATATGGCAAAACGAAAGTATGAAATGAAAACTGAACGTTCTTCTAAAATGGCTGCTGAACAGATGCTCCAGCTTAAAGATATGAGCCTTGCTCCTTACATGCAGCTTGCAACTGGTTTGATTGGAAAAGCCCGTCATGCAGGTGGAAATATGTTTCGTCACCAGATGGATACTCTGGCTATTTTGATTGATTACGGTTACATCGATTCTGTTTTGCTTAAAGCTTCTGTTGTTCACGATACTGTAGAAGATATTCCGGATTTTGACAGAAACTTTATTGTTAATGCTGATGCAGAAGGTCAGCAGGTTCTTGATCTGGTTCTTGAAGTTACCCGCCGTGATGATGAAGATAAACGTCAGTTCCTTCGCCGCATTTTGGATACTGGTTCTCAGAAAGCAAAAATCCTTAAATGTGCAGACCGCATTTCTAATATGATTTCTTTGGGTTATGTAACTGATCCTAAATTTATTGAACGCTATTGTGATGAAACTGAATTCTTCCTTTTGCCAATGGCTCTTGAAGTTGATTTTAATATGTATCAGGAATTAATTGGTCTTATTATGACTCGCCGTCGTTACCTTGAAGACGGGGGTTACTTTGATAACCGTCACAAAGCTACAACTAGCGAGAACAGTAATAAATAATCTTTTAGTTCTGAGTTTTTTCTTCAGTGTTTTTAAACACCCAGATTTTTTGCAGAACGTAGCCGGCAAAAAACAGGACTGTCTGTACGCAAACATTGATTAATGTTTTTATGATGCTTGAGTCTGTTTTTAATATTAAAATTACGGCTGGTACCATAAAAGTTGTAATCAGCATTTTTGGTGTTGCAACTGCAAAAAATTTCAAAGTCTCTTTTATAGATTTTTCATCTGTCTTAAATACATAATATTTATTCATTAAATAACAGAGAATTGTTGCAAGTAAATAACAGATTGCTGTGCTAAGGCCATCTGCTACTGGCTGACTCATCAACATGCATAAAAGGGGAGTCAGAAAATAAAACAGAATGTATTCCAGCAGAGTTGCAAAAATTGAAACTCCCGAAAATTTAACAAAGTGAATAATTGAATCTTTAGTAATCATGTGGGCAATCTTACTATAAATAGTAGAATTTTCCTACTATTTGGAATTTTGTAGACTAAATCTTATAAATTCAGTATTTTATAGGTAACTAAATTTAAATCTTATATTTTTAGGAGATATAACATGGCAGTTAGAGTTGCTATTAATGGTTTCGGCCGTATTGGTCGTTTGGCTTTCCGTCAGATGTTTGAAGCTGATGGATATGAAGTAGTTGCAATCAACGATTTGACAAGCCCAAAAATGCTTGCACACCTTTTGAAGTATGATACAGCACAGGGTGGATTCGCTGGTAAAATCGGTGAAGGAAAACACACTGTATCTGCAACTGAAGATTCTATCATCGTAGATGGAAAAGAAATCAAAATCTCTGCAGAAAAAGATGCAGCTAACTGTCCATGGGCAGCTAACAAAGTAGACGTTGTTCTTGAATGTACAGGTTTCTACTGTGCTAAAGACAAGGCTTCTGCTCACATCACAGCAGGTGCTAAGAAAGTTGTAATTTCAGCTCCAGCTGGAAACGACCTTCCAACAATCGTTTACAATGTAAACCACAAAACTTTGACAAAGAACGACAACATCATTTCTGCTGCTTCTTGTACAACAAACTGTTTGGCTCCAATGGCTAAAGCATTGAATGACTATGCTCCAATCCAGTCTGGTATCATGGCTACAATCCATGCTTACACAGGTGACCAGATGATTCTTGATGGTCCACAGCGCAAAGGTGACCTCCGCCGTTCACGTGCTGGTGCACAGAACATCGTTCCAAACTCAACAGGTGCTGCTAAAGCTATCGGTTTAGTAATTCCTGAATTAAACGGAAAATTGATTGGTTCAGCTCAGCGTGTTCCAACACCAACAGGATCTACAACAATCCTTACAGCTGTTGTAAAAGGTAAAGATGTAACAAAAGAAGGAATCAATGCTGCAATGAAAGCTGCTGCTACAGAATCTTTCGGTTACAACGAAGACGAAATCG
>JAKSTQ010000038.1 GCA_024402475.1 Treponema sp.
CTGGTATCCTCCTCCGTGGTGTTGAAAAGAAAGACGTTGTACGTGGACAGGTTCTTGCAGCTCCAAAAACAATCAACCCACATACAAAGTTCGAAGCTCAGATCTACGTTCTTGAAGCAAAAGAAGGTGGACGTGAAAAGCCTTTCTTCTCTGGCTACCGTCCTCAGTTCTACTTCCGTACAACAGATATTACAGGTACAGTAAACCTCGTTGGTGCAGAAATGGCTAAACCAGGTGACAACCTTACTATCGCTGGTGAACTTATTCACCCAGTTGCTATGGATGAAGGTCTTAAACTTGCTATCCGTGAAGGCGGTCGTACAATCGCTTCTGGACAGGTTACAAAGGTAGTAGAATAAGATTGATATAATACATGAGATTGCAGCAATGCAGTCTCATGTATCCAATTTTTAGGAGTAAATAATATGGCTAACAGTAAGATTCGTGTCAGACTCCGTGCATTTGACATTGAGTTGATCGATCAGAGCGCAAAAGCCATCGTGCAGACAGTACAGAAAGCTGGAGCAAAGGTTTCAGGACCTATTCCACTTCCTACAAGAATCAATAAGATCACAGTACTTCGTTCACCTCACGTAAACAAGAAGTCTCGTGAACAGTTCGAAATGAGAACACACAAACGTCTTATTGACATCCTTGAACCATCTACAGAAGTAATGGATTCATTGATGAAACTTGAATTGCCTGCAGGTGTAGACGTAGAAATTAAACAGTAAGTCCTTTTGGATTGCTGAAACGGTACGGTCCCTGCGGATCTGGGATGGCGGCCAGTAAAAAAAATGGAAAACATCCGTAACAGGAAGTTGTTTTCCCAAATAGGAGAAATCAGAATGAAAGGTCTGATCGCAAAAAAAGTGGGAATGACCCAGGTTTTCGACGAAAGCGGTAATCTGACACCAGTAACCGTGATCCGCGTTGAACCTAATGTGGTTGTTGCTACAAAAACAAAGGAAAACTGCGGCTACGACGCTGTTGTACTTGGTTTGGATGATGTTAAAGCATCTAAAGTAAGTAAAGCATATGCCGGACAGTTTCCAGAAAACATTAACCCAAAACGTCACTTGAAAGAATTCCGTGACTTTGACAACGAAGTAAAAGTTGGAGACCAGATTGGTCTTGAACTCTTTGACAAAGTTCGTTTCCTTGACGTAACTGCTACATCTAAAGGTAAAGGTTTCCAGGGTGTAATGAAGAGATGGGGCTTCCATGGTGGACGTGCTACTCACGGTTCTAAATTCCACAGAGAAGCCGGTGGTACAGGATCTTGTACAACTCCAGGACATTGTTTCAAAAATGTTAAGATGCCTGGTCGTATGGGTTTTGATCGTATCACAGTACAGAACCTCAAGATCGTTAAAATCGATCCAGAGTTGAAAGTAATTTTGGTTCGCGGAGCTGTTCCGGGAAATAAAGACTGCACACTGATTGTCAAGTCAGCAGTTAAGAAATAACAGAGGAATTAGAATATGGATAAGAAAGTATATTCAACCGATGGTAAAGAACTGCGTACAATCACACTTGATGATAAAGTATTCGGTCTTCCAATTAATGAAGATGTAATTTATTACGCTATCAATAATGAATTAGCTAACAAACGTGTTGGTACTGCTTGTACAAAAGACCGTTCAGAAGTTCATGGTTCAAATGCAAAACCATACAACCAGAAGGGTACAGGTAATGCACGTCGTGGTGATAAAAAATCACCTATCACAGTTGGTGGTGGTACAATTTTTGGACCAAAACCACGTGACTTTAGCTATGCAATCCCTAAAAAGGCTAAGCGCCTTGCAATGAAGTCTATCTTGAGTCTTCAGGCTCAGAGCGACAGATTAACTGTAGTTGAAGATTTTACAGTTGAAAGCGGAAAAACAAAGGATTTGGTAAAAATTCTTAACAACTTTGCTAAAGATGAACGCACAGTACTCATCCTTAAAGATGATGATGCAAAAATCAAGCAGGCTGCTAGAAACATCAAAAACCTTTCGTTCCTTTCTTACAACCGTCTTCGTGCACACGATTTGTTCTACGGACGTAAGATTATTGTTCTTGAAGGTGCTGTAAAGAATCTTTCAGATTTTTATGCAAAAGAAGAGGAGGCTAAATAATGAAATATAATGATGTTCTTATTAAGCCAGTAATTTCTGAAAAGGCATCTGCTCTTCGTGAACAGAACAAATATGTTTTCGTTGTACATCCAGAAGCAACAAAAACAGATGTAAAGGAAGCTGTTAAAAAGCTTTTCAACGTAAAAGTAATTTCTTGTACAACAATCAATGTAATGGGAAAGGAAAAACGCCTTCGTGGTCGTCCTGGACTTACATCTGCATACAAGAAAGCCATCGTACGCGTAGCTGATGGCGAAACAATTAAAGTGTTCGAAGGCGTTTAAGCCTTAGACTGAATTAAGGGGAAAAATAATGGCTCTTAAAATTTTTAAGCCAATTACTGCAGGTACTCGAACACGTATTGACTTGGTAAGAGAAGAACTGACAACTGATAGACCCGAAAAAACATTGGTTTCAGGTAAAAAATCTCATGCCGGACGTGGCGCTGGTGGTCGTATTTCTGTACGTCATCAGGGTGGCGGACACAAACAGAGATATCGTGATATTGACTTCAAACGCAATAAGCATGGTATTCCTGGTACTGTTAAGTCAATCGAATATGATCCAAACCGCAGTGCAAACATTGCTTTGATTTATTATGCTGATGGTGATAAAAGATATATTATCGCACCTCAGGGTTTGACAGTAGGACAGAAAATTATGGCTGGCGAAAATGCCGCTCCTACAGTTGGAAATGCACTTCCACTCTCTGCAATTCCAGTAGGTTTTACTGTTCACAATATCGAACTTACAATTGGTCGTGGTGGTCAGCTTGTTCGTTCAGCAGGTGCTTCTGCACTTGTTGCAGCAAAAGAAGGCGATTATGTTACAATCCGTCTTCCATCAAGCGAAATCCGTCGTGTTAATGCAAAATGCTATGCTACAATCGGTGTAGTAGGAAATGCAGAACACATGAACGTACAGCTTGGTAAAGCAGGTCACAAACGCTGGATGGGTATCAGACCTACTGTTCGTGGTATGGCAATGAACCCAGTAGATCACCCACTTGGTGGTGGTGAAGGCGCAGGTAAAGGACGTAGCCCTGTTACTCCATGGGGACAGCCTTGTAAAGGTTATAAAACAAGAAACAAGAGAAAAACATCTAGCCGTTTTATTGTTTCTCGTCGCAAGAAGTAATCTAGGAGATAACTGTGTCAAGATCTGTTAAAAAAGGACCTTTTGTAGAGAAAAGCCTTTACAAAAAGGTATTGGAAATGAATAAAGTAGAAGCTGCTAGCAAGAATATGGTAAAAACATACTCTCGTTGCTCTACAATTATTCCTGAAATGGTTGGAAATACTATTTCTGTATATAATGGTAAGTCATGGATTCCTGTGTACGTTACAGAAAACCTCGTTGGCCACAAGCTCGGCGAATTCGCTCCTACACGTACATTCCGCGGACATGGCGGTACCGACAAAAAAGCTGGTAAATAAGGGTGGATACTATGACAGTAAAGAAAGGTTATGTAGCCACAACTAAATTCCTGATTGCATCACCTACAAAGGTTCGTCCAGTAGCTAATGTAATCAAAAATAAGTCCTGTTCGGAAGCTATGGCTATTTTGGAAAACATGCCTCAGAAGGGTGCAAAACTCCTCAAAGGTACATTAAAGTCAGCAATGGCTAATGCACTTAACAAAAATAGCAAGCTTGATGAAGATATGTTGTATGTTAAGGAAATTCGCATTGACGAAGGTCCAAGACTCAAGAGAATCTGGTTCCGTGCACGTGGTCGTGCTGATCAGCTCTTGAAACGCATGTGTCACATTACAGTAGTAGTTGACGAAAAGGCGGGGGAATAAAGTCGGACAGAAAGTTAATCCTATCGGTTTGCGTCTTGGTATTAACAAGACATGGCAGTCTCGCTGGTATGCAGATCCTCGCGAATATGCAGACCTGGTTCTTGAAGATTTTAAAATCCGTAAATTGGTTTCAGATCTTCCAGAATGTAAGAATGCTGACATTGCAGAAATCGAAATTGTACGTCATCCACAGCGTGTGACAATCGTTATTCACACTGCTCGTCCGGGTGTTATTATTGGTGTTAAAGGTGCTACAATCGAAAAGATCAGCACTGATATTCAGAAGCAGCTTACAAAGAAAGTTCAGATCAAAATCAAAGAAATTAAACGTGCTGATTTGAACGCAGCTTTGATCGCTGCAAACATTGGTCGTCAGTTGCAGGGCCGCGCTTCATTCCGTAAGTGTTTGAAACAGGCATCTAGCAATGCAATGCGCGCTGGTGCTCAGGGAATCAAGATTCGTCTTTCAGGTCGTCTTGGCGGTGCAGAAATGTGTCGTTCAGAAGAACACAAAGAAGGACGTGTTCCACTTCACACACTTCGTGCAGACATCGACTATGCTTTGTACGAATCACTTACTTCTTACGGTAAAATTGGCGTAAAAGTATGGGTTTACAATGGTATGAACTATGGTCATGAACAGAACGAAGATGCAGGACAGCTTACAAGAAAGCCACGTAGAGAAAGAACTCCTCGTGCTGAAAGAGCTGAAAAAGCAGACGCTTCTGCAAAGGAAAGAGGTTAAGCTATGCCATTAAGTCCAAAAAGAGTAATGCACCGTAAGGTGCAGCGTGGTAGACAGCATGGATTTGCTACACGCGACAACAATATTGACTTTGGTGACATCGCTCTTGTAGCTATGGAACCAGTTTGGTTAAATGCACGCGTTATTGAAGCTGCTCGTGTTGCTATCAACCGTAAGCTTGAACGTAAAGGCCAGGTATGGATTCGTGTATTCCCAGATAAGCCTATTTCTAAGAAACCTGCTGAAACTCGTATGGGTAAAGGTAAAGGTGCTCCAGAATTCTGGGCTGCTAATATCAAACCGGGAATGATTTTGTTCGAAATTGGTGGAGTAGACATCAAGCTCGCAGAAAGAGCACTTGAACTTGCTGCAAGCAAACTCCCTATTACAACAAAAATAGCATTTAAGCCTACACAGGACTAGGAGGAATAAGATGGCTAAATCAAACAAAAAAGCTGATAAAGACTTGTCTTATGCTGAATTAGTTGCTCGTCGTGATGAGCTTAAACAGAAGTTGATGGATTTGCGTTTCAAGATGGTAATCAGCCATGTAGATAACCCAATGGAAAAACGTATGATGCGCAGAGAAATCGCTCGTCTTAATACGTTTATTCAGCAGAAAAAAGCTGCTGAAGCTAATAAGTAGGAGTTGACTCATGGAAGATAAGGCAATTCAGGCTAAAGCTGGTAAACGTTCTTATGTTGGAATCGTAACAAGCGATGCAATGGACAAAACTATTGTAGTTTCTGTTTCAACAAAGAAAATGGACCGTCTTTACAAGAAATATGTAACAAGTACTAAGAAATGTAAGGCTCATGATGAAAAGAATGAGGCTCACGTTGGCGATACTGTTAAAATCGTAGAAAGTCGCCCGCTCAGCAAAGATAAATGCTGGCGCCTCGAAGCAATCATTGAACGTGCAAAATAAGGCAAGGAGTAAAGTAATATGATTCAAATGCAGTCATGTATGACAGTTGCTGATAACTCCGGAGCTAAAATCGCTCAGTGTATTAAAGTAATTGGTGGTTCACACCGCCGTTATGCAGGTATCGGTGACATCGTAGTAGTAGCTATTAAGGATGCAATTCCTACATCAGCTATTAAAAAGGGTGCTGTTAAAAAAGCAGTAATCGTACGCCAGGCAAAAGAATATCGTCGTCCAGATGGAACATATATTCGTTTTGATGATAACGCTTGTGTTATCGTTGATGATAATAAAAACCCAGTTGGAAAACGTATTTTCGGACCTGTAGCTCGCGAACTTCGTGATAAAGACTTCATGAAGATTGTTTCACTTGCACCGGAAGTTCTCTAAGGAGTATTGAATATGGAAAAGAAATTCAAAATCCGTAAAGACGACACTGTACAGGTAATTGCAGGAAAAGATAAGGGAAAGACAGGAAACGTTGTTCGTGTTATTCCTTCTAAGAATGCAGTAATTGTATCTGGTATTAACATTGTTAAAAAAGCAATGAAAAAGAGAAGCCAGCAGGATCAGGGCGGTATCGCTGAGATCGAAGCTCCTCTTAAT
>JAKSTQ010000039.1 GCA_024402475.1 Treponema sp.
TGCAAGGGAACATCATCTGAGTTATTCAGCTATGATGAAGTAGGAACACATAACAATATCTTCAAAACAGATTTGCGGGCGAACCGCAAACTGTTTAAGATTATGTTATACGCACAGCCCACTAGGCTGGAAGATGGCAAACTTAAGAGTAAAATAGGGAGGATAGTGTCATACTGAACTTGATTCAGTATCTCATGAGAAAGAAAAAATGTATTTTGAGAGTTTATGTAAAGAACTTAGCGCATTAAAGGAAATAGAAGGCATAGCTTTAGGTGGTTCTAGAGCTGGAGAATCTTTTGATCAGAACTCAGATTATGATTTATATTTATATGTAAGTTCAGTACCTTCAGAAGCTATAAGAAAATCAATTCTGCAAAAGTATTGTTCTTATATGGAAATCGGGAATTCATACTGGGAACTGGAAGATGATTGTACACTTAAAAATGGAATTGATATTGATATTTTATATCGTGATATTAAAACTTTTGAGCAAGGTATTGAAGATGTAGTTGTTCATGCAAACAGTCATAATGGTTATACAACTTGTATGTGGCATAATCTTTTAAACTGCAAAATCCTGCTTGATAAAACTGGTGAACTTACACAATTAAAAGAAAAGTATAATATTCCATATCCCGCTCAACTGAAAAAGAACATTATTGATAGAAATATGAAACTCCTCCATGGATTTTTACCATCATACGAAGGTCAGATTAATAAAGCTTTGAAGCGCGGAGATAAGGTTGCCGTGAATCATAGAATAGCAGCTTTTATGGAATCTTACTTTGATGTTATTTTTGCCCTTAATGAAATGACACATCCTGGAGAAAAAAGAGAGGTCTTATTTGCAAAAAAAGGGGCAAAAAAACTTCCAGTAAATTTTGAAGAGAATATTGACAGTTTATTCAGCAGTATTTTTGACGATTCCAAAAAAGAAAATGTACCAAAACTTCTTGCTGATATTGTAGAAAATATCTCCTGTATTATTTGCAGTGTGAACGTATAACATGCATTTCAAAACCGGCAAACGGTCAAGCCGTTTGCGGTTTAACTGCAATGTTATACGCACAGTTCACTGGACTGGAAGAGGAAGTAAGTACGCGACATTCGTCGCTTATTTAAATCAACAGAAATTATTTTAAATAAGAAAGGAGAGTTTATTCATGAATCTTTATCAAAGAATTTATTTCATAAGTATTTTAGTATGTGCTATCGTTTTTCTTGCCATTTCATTTTACGCTTTTTTATCAAAAAATCCGATTAATTTTTGGGCAGGAGAAAAAATATCTGCCAGCCAGGTAACTGATGTAAAAAAGTATAATCAAGCAAATGGTAAAATGTGGATAATTTATGGAATATGCTGGTTGATTGCTGCAATAATAGGTCTGTTTAATATTAGAATCAGTGCGATTGTTGTAGTGGTTTTCTGTGTAGGAGTTGTTATACTGATTTTAGTAAATAAAAAAATCAGAAAGCAATATTTTAAAATTTAATTGACTAATAATATTTTTAGCGATAAATCAGAGGATACTCTTCCGGATTTTCAAGACTTTCTAATTCAATATCTGCATCCAGCTCTTCCCAATGAAGGTTTCCAGAAAAGTCTGTTGTAAAATTAACGATTTGACTTGGAGTTGCAGTTTCAAAAACAGGATATTCTTTATCGTTTGTGAGTAGCCAGATTCCGAAAGGTGAAATATTAGCTACTTCTGTTTTAGTTGCAACAAAAGTGCTTGTTCCAGTCTGCATTAAAGAACAACGGGGACAGCCTCCTAAGCAATCCGGTAATTGTCTTTGTGACGGAAGTTTAATATTCTAATGGCTATGAAAAATTTGAATTTGAAATATATCTTTAGCGCAGGACTTATGCTGACTGCCGCAATTTGGGGATTTGCATTTGTAATTGTTAAGGACAGCCTGAACTATATCGGCCCTACATGGATGGTAGGAATACGGTTTACAATCGCTGCGGTATGCCTTTCTTTGATTTTCATTTCACGCTTCAGACATCTGACAAAAAAAATATTCCTTCACGGATGCCTGCTTGGTGTGTTTCTTTTCACGGCTTATGAAACTCAGACCATCGGCTGCGATTATACGACTGCGGGAAAAAACGCTTTTTTGACTACCATATATGTAATCCTCGTTCCGCTTTTGGGATGGCCTGTCTTTAAAAAAAGACCTCAGTGGTTTGTATGGGTTGCGGCTTTTCTTTCCGTTACAGGAATCGCCCTGCTTGCCCTGAATGGCGAAACCGGAGCCTGGTATCTGATGAACAAGGGGGATGTCCTCACTCTTGTCTGCGGATTCTTTTATGCCGTCCATATTATTGCCGGTGCCTTTTTTGTAAAGGATGAGGATGTGATTCTTCTGACTGTTTTCCAGTTTATGGTCGCCGGAATTCTTGGACTGCTTATGGCGCCTTTTATGGATGGTGCGCTTGAGTTCAGCCTTTTTACAAACAGGAATGTTGTTGTCTCTTTGCTTTATCTTGGACTTCTAAGTTCCATGCTTGCTTTCTGTCTTCAGAACGCCGGGTTAAAATATGTTCCGTCGTCGATAGCATCTTTGTTTTTGTCCCTTGAATCTGTCTTTGGAGTCATTTTCAGCAGCTTGATTTTAGGAGAACGTTTGACGGTAAAGATGCTTGCTGGCTGTATACTGATTTTCTTTGCCATCCTTATTGCGGAAGTCATTCCAGGCTTCGTAAAGAAAAATCCTGAAAATTAGTATCTGAAATTTAATTATACTATACAAGGGTCTTGAAGGATGAATTCAAGGCCTTTTTTTTATCAATAGCAATGAAGCAACAGGTATCTTATCCGTTCTTGAAATAGTGAATTATTATTCTATATAATAGGTAAATATCTTATATCTTGGAGACAAAAATGAAAAAGATTGTATTTGCCACATTTGCAGCCATGGCTCTTGTTGCATTTTCTTCATGTTCAAAGAGCAATAAGGTTCAGAAAGGTGAATTTACACAGGAAGCTGGAAAGCTTAAGATCGCAATGGAAGTTGGATATCCTCCATTTGAATATTACGCAGAAGACGGAAAGACACCAGCCGGTTTTGACGTTGAACTTGGTAAGGAGATTGCAAAGCGTCTCGGTCTTGAAGCTGAATTCCTTGATGTCGCATGGGACGGAATTTTTGCAGGCCTCACAACTGACCGCTACGATGTAGTCATGTCAGCTGCAACAATTACTCCGGAACGTCAGGCTGCCTATG
Source organism: Treponema sp. (assembly GCA_024402475.1). Taxonomy (GTDB): domain Bacteria; phylum Spirochaetota; class Spirochaetia; order Treponematales; family Treponemataceae; genus Treponema_D. Next base: position 3,232 of record JAKSTQ010000039.1, read on the forward strand.
ACTTCTCTCAGCCTTACATTGGAAACGGACAGGCCCTCATTCTTCAGCGGGACTCAACACTTCCATGGAACAAGCCGGAAGATGCCGCTGGAAAGAAAATCGGTTACCAGGCAGAATCAACATCTGACTTTTTCATTGAAAAGTATGCCGCTGCACACAACTTTGAATTCATTCCTTGTGAATACGACAAGGTTATGAATGCTTATGACGACCTTAAGTTTGGCCGCATTGACTGTGTTGTAAGTGACAATCTTGTTTCAGTTTCATACCTCAATGTTCCTAACTCTGAATTCAAGCGCGTATGGACAGGAACTCCTGACGAATACTTTGGTGTCTGCATGAAGCAGGGCAACAAGGCTCTTCAGGACAAAATCAACAAGGCTATCGATGACATGAAGGCAGACGGAACCATGGCAAAAATCTACATCCAGATTTTTAGTGAAGATCTTTCTGATTCGATTAAATAAAAACTTGATGGAGTCCTGTTTTATATGGAAACAATGAATAAAATTATAAAATGGATACCTCAGCTTTTGGCCGGTGCCAGAATTACAATCTTACTTACACTGTGTTCTGTAGTTGCAGGACTCATAATCAGTATTTTTCTTGCTCTTGGAACTCTTTCCAAAAACAAGATCATCCGCAATTTCTGTAAAGGTTACGTTTTCTTTTTCCGCGGAACTCCATTGCTCATGCAGCTTTACTTTGTCTACTATGGACTTCCCCAGATCAGCCGTGCACTTACAATCAACAACCAGTTCCTTGCGGCATTCATTGCCTTTGGACTTAACAGTTCCGCATACTGCTGTGAGATCATCCGTGCTGCGATTCAGTCCATCGACAAGGGACAGTTTGAGGCAGGCAAGGTTCTTGGCCTCAACTATTTCCAGACAATGAGGCTTGTAATTCTTCCTCAGTCTATCCGCCGTCTGATTCCGCCTGTAGGAAATGAATTCATCATGATGCTCAAGGATGCTTCCCTTGTTTCGCTCATTGCACTTGCAGACATCACAAAGGTTACAAGAAGCATTCAGTCTTCTACTGCATCGTCGATGGTTTACATTCCGGCAATGATTCTTTACTTGATCATCACTGCGGTGTTTACGTTTGTGTTCCATGTGCTTGAAAAGAAGCATTCAATTTACGAATAGAAGGTGGCTGAAATGAGTATGATTACAACAAAAGATATCGATGTAAGTTTCGGTCAGCTTCATGTCCTGAAGGGTGTTAATCTTGAAGTCAAGCCACAGGAAGTTGTGTGCATCATCGGTCCAAGCGGAAGCGGAAAATCAACGTTCCTTCGTTCCCTCATCCATCTTGAGCACATCGACAACGGTGTCATTGAAATTGAAGGAAAAGAAATCGCACACAAGGAACACAAGTCTTCGAAACTTCATATTTCAAGCAAGGAACGCCGCAAGAGACTCCTGAATGTTGGGATGGTTTTCCAGAAGTTCAATTTGTTTCCACACATGACTGCCCTTGAGAACACGATGGTATCTCCGATGAATGTTCTTGGAAAGTCTAAGGAAGATGCCCGCGCAAAGGGAATTGAACTTTTGAATGCGGTAGGTCTTGGAGACAAACTCGATTCATATCCAAACAAGCTTTCAGGCGGTCAGCAGCAGCGTGTTGCCATTGCCCGTGCCCTTGCCATGGATCCTAAAATCATGCTTTTTGATGAACCAACATCGGCACTGGATCCGGAACTTGTTGGCGAAGTTCTTTCCGTAATGAAAAAACTTGCGGAAAGCGGAATGACAATGATTGTCGTCACCCACGAAATGGGATTTGCCCGCGAAGTTGCGGACCGCGTTCTCTTCATGGATGGTGGAAACATCGTGGAAGAGGGAACTCCGGATGAAATCTTCAACGCACCAAAAAGCGACAGGTTGAAGCAGTTCCTTAAGGCCGTGCTCTAATTCAATAATCGGTTCGTAACCAAATAGATCTCCTGTATGCCCCGAAGGTGTGCAGGAGATTTTTTTTTGCATTTTGTTAGTTTGTATAAAATGCCAAATTTTCAATTGGCGTAATTGTCATAATATTTCTGTTTGTCTGTTCATCATCTGTGATTACAGGTCTGTTTTTCTCACGATATTGTATCGACAGTTTCTATCGCAGTTCTGAAGTAGCCCTTTCTGAATTTTCAAGTTCCCTTACGATGTTTTTTGAATCCAAAATATCGGAACTGAATGTGTTCACTGAATCCAGGGAAGTTAAGGCAACTGATGAAACCATTCATTCATTCAAGGATGAATCTGGGGACATTTCAATCCTCAGTTATGAAAAGAGTCAGGTTGAGAGTGATATAAGAACCCTCTGTAAAAGTTTTGCAAGGAACGATTCTGATATTGCAGAGATTTATATCGGTACAAAATGGGGTGGTTATGCCACTAATTTTGACGGTTCCATGAGCGGTGGGTATGATCCGAGAAAACGTGGCTGGTATGCGACTGCAAATTC
>JAKSTQ010000004.1 GCA_024402475.1 Treponema sp.
CAAGAACCATCATTGTTGTTTTAGAAAGATTACTTTTAGGACCTTCAACTGTTTCTTATAAAGCAGCTGTTCCTGAAAGTTTAAGTTTGATTTTAATCTCTCCAATAACAGGCATGGTAATTGTTTCCGTGCAAGTTTGCAGTTCAGCTGGACGTTTTGTATCATCATAAGAGAATTCAAAATCAACATAGTTATCTTCAAGATTATTTGAATTTGGAAGCTTTATAGAATAGTTGCTGTTAAATGGTCCAGTATTAGAACCGTTTCTTCTTTCTATTGCATAAGCATCTGCAGCGAATCTGATTTTAGCTTTTCCAGAGCCTGTGAAATTAAGATTGTAAACAGTATAACCATATTTATCTTTTGCTTCTTCTTTATTCATGGTTACAGTTCCTTCATAGCCGTCAAGCAAAGAAAGAGATCCCGTTGCAGTCGGATCATTTTCAGCTTTTAGATTTGCATCATTACATGAACCTTTAAGGTCTACATCATTATTTGTAACATTTGATATACCGAAGATATAAACGGAAACTGAACCATTGTTTTCATCTTTATGCTGTGGGGTAAAGGTAATAGAAAAGTCTTTAGAAGTGAGTTTCTGATTTTTGAAAGCAATAAGTTCTTTTTCTGTGAGACTTGCCTTGAACATAGCAGAATCGGAAAGAGTTGGTACATCTTCAAGATATCCGTCAGTTGTTAACCTGAACTTTTTTGTAATAGAAGAGCCATAAGCTACTTCTCCGAAATCAGTTCCTTCCAATGGTGTAATAATGATTTTTGTAGCAGCATTCTGCGGTTGTGAAGGAGCAGGTGGGGTACAACCGGTAAATAAAATACCAATTGTAACAATTGACATTGCAATAAATGATAGTGTTCTTTTCATAAATTTTCTCCTGATGATAAAATTATTTTAGATAACTTTCAAAAATCCTTTCGTAATCTGCCTTTGTTTCTGCCTGAACGAATCTTTACCGTTACAACTCCGTGCAATTCCTTACAACTACAGACTACAATATATAGGTAAATAAATCAACTTTTATGTCATATTTATTTGAGATTTTACTGTCATTTTTACTGTCAGGAAAAATTAAGAGAAATTCTAAATAAAACTTTACAAGAGCTTGGTGTGCCACCTTATGATAACTTTGGCTTTGAATCTGTATGGAATCAGGTAAAGTCAATGATTGACTAGAATGTTCGATATATTGTTTTTTTTTGAATATGTAAAAGGAAACATTATAACAGGATAAAATAGAAATTACATTTTTAAGGTGTTATTTATGGGTAATGATAAGAAGGATAATAACAGGGAAACAAAAAAAATTGATAATTTAGATAAGTCTGATAAGTCTAATACTAATACGGATATAAAACAAATTGATCAAAAATAAGCTTTTATATCAAGGAGAAGTTATGGATAATAAAAAGACAAATGATGAATCATCTGGTGGGGTAGCAGGTGGTGCTGCAGCTGGAGCAGCCGCTGGACTGGCTATAGGAGCTACAGTGGCTGGTGTTCCTGGAGCAGTAATTGGAGCTATTTTTGGTACGTTGGGAGGTGCTTTTTGGGGAGGCACTAAATCTTCTAAGAAAAAATAAAATAAAGATTAAATCATAATTTATGAAGTCAAAACGGGCAGGTATAACTTGCCCGTTTTCTTTTTTTCTTGTCTATATAGCAATATATAAGGTACTATATAATATATTAAAAAAAATATTATTTTTATAATAGTCGGATTTTTTTATGTTGAGTTTTTTAATAGAATATCAGAAATACTTTATGCTTTTTTTACAGGGCGCCTGTATTTTTACGGCGTTCCTGATTTTGATTACCCGCAGTCTGTGTGCTAAAAGAAAAATTGCAATATTTTTTCTTGAAGTAAGTGCTGTGTTTTATCTTGGAGCTCCGGTTTTTTATTTGACTTACGATGGAGTTCCGGGGAATGTAATACGAATTGCGTTAATCGTTTCAAAGTCAATTGATTATTTAGCTCCGCTGTTTATGCTTTTTAGTTTTAATATGTATCTGAGAGATTTGATTTCTCACAAGTCTGAAAACTATAGACAAAATTCTGTACTGTTGATTTCTTCAGAGATTGTTCTCCTGCTTGGTGTTGTTCTATTTATTGTTTCAAGATTTACCGGCTGGTATTTTTTTTATGATGAATTGAATTTTTATCACCGTGCAAAAGGCAGAATATATGCAACAATTATTCCTGCTGTATGTATGATTCTTCAGATTCTTGTTATTTCATTCAATTATAAAAATATTTCAAAGAAAGTTCGTGTTCCTCTGGTTTTGTTTCTTGTAATGCCAATTATTTCTTCTGTGCTTTCTTTTGTCACTCCAGGTTTTCACCTTTCAAATATTTCCACCGTATTTATGGCAATTGTGCTGTATATTTTTGTTGTTATGGATTCTAATGATGCGATTGAGTCTGCACATAAAAGAGAAGTTGAAATTCTTGAAAACCATAAAAAAGAACTCGAAATAAAAGTTGCAGAAAGAACTAAAGAACTTCTTATAGCAAATGAAAAAGCTGAACATTTACTGCTGAATATTTTACCTGAATCTATTGCAAAGGAACTTACAGAAAATCCTGACAAAACAATTTCTCAAAAATATCCTAACGCAACAATTCTGTTTACTGACATTGTAGGTTTTACAAAAATGAGCAGCCAGATGTCTGCCGAACAGACTGTTTTAATGTTAAATGAACTTGTTTCTCTTTTTGATATGCGTGCTCAAAAAGAGGGAATTGAAAAAATCAAGACCATAGGTGATGCTTATATGGCTGCAACTGGTTTGAGTGTACAGGAAAATTCTGATGAAGCACTAAAAATGATTCATTTTGCAAAAGGGCTTTTAGAAGATGTTAATCAGTTTAATAAAAAATCTTCTGTGCAGATTAAAATCAGAATTGGAATCAATACCGGAAATCTCGTTGCAGGCGTAATTGGGAAAACAAAATTTATTTATGATGTGTGGGGTGACACTGTGAATGTTGCAAGCCGAATGGAAAGTACCGGCGAACCTATGCGCATTCATGTTTCAGAAAGTACCTGGCTTTTGACAAAAGATTTTATTCAATATGATAATCCTGTTATGGTAGAAGTTAAAGGTAAAGGTAATATGAACTGTTATTTTGTCAAAGATGAATGATGACACATTTTAGATTTCATAAATTTTTGGAAAATGTTTCTGGTCTGTGAGGTTGCATGAAAATTAATCGGATAATAATTTTTAATATTCTGTTTAGTTTAACTTCTTCTTTGTATGCTCAGGATGTTGTTTTGCTTAAATCCTTTAATATCAATGGACATGAAGAAATTAAAAAAGTAAAAATTCGTGAAAAAATTGAATATGATTATTCTGGTCGGGAACAAAAATATAGTGAAGGCGGAAACGTCAAAAAGCTTTATTTTTATAATGAAAATGGCCGGCTTGAAAAAGTTCTGGAAGCACAATGGCGAAAAGATTCTTCGCTTATTTCTATTGAATATAATTTAGAAAAAAATATTACTGAACAGAAAACCGCTGACCGTTATTATGAAACCCTTTATTTTTATAATCAGCAAAATCAATTGATCAAAATGATTGAAACGCCGCCGGTAACAGATATAAATCCAGTCGTAACATATTATTCTTATGATGAAAAAGGTCAGCTGATTCAAATGAAAGATGACCGCGGAACTTATAATTATGAATACAACGATGAAGGTAGCTTGATACATGAGTATTCTTCTTTAGGCGGTGAAGAGTTCTATGAGTATGATGACTCAGGTCGAAAAACTTACAGAAAATGGATTCACAATAAGATAAATGTTTATGAATATTTTTTTAATTATGAAGATGAAGAAAATACATGCAGAATCAGAAGAACAAAAAAAGCTGGTAAAGAAACTGTTTTTGATTTTACTGATTTTGAACAGTATGATGAATATCACCGCCTGGTGTATTCTAAAAAGTATTTTCATATTAATACTTCCGAAGCAAAACTTTTGTTCTATGAAATTAAAGAATCTTTCATTGAATATGACGACAATGGCTGGATTAAACATTTAAAAGAAGTTGTTGACGGAAATGAAACCAATAAATATTACGAATATGTTTTTTGGGACAACGGCAAAGTGAATACCTGCACAACTTATGAAGAAGTGCAGTAAACATTTTCATATTTATGTCCTAAAGTCTATTTCTGGCGATAAAGAGTAAATAGATAAGCATAACTTTAATTTGAGAAAAAATGCTAATTAAATTACTGGTAAAGCAATTTTTCAAGAGTTTCAAAAATCAATTCAAGACATTCTTCACGGGAATTGCATGCAGTTTTGTTAAACTGGTTGTCGATTGAAAATTTCCATTTACCTGTATCTTTAAAATGGAAAAGTACAATCAGATGATTTTTAATCTTAAGGTATTCATGACCTTTAGAAGAACGTTTCCATGATTTGTTTTTGAAATTAACTTTACGGTGCAGTTTATTTTTAAATGCTGCTTCGCGTTTACGTGCTTTGTTTATATTTCCTTCTAGCTTACCAGCGCAGACACATCCACAGTCAAGTTGTGCTCCTGTTTCCTGGTGATACATGTGATGAGAATAACGGATAATCTGATGTCCGCACATCTGACAGATTTCTGACGGTGACTGTAAATCTGTAATTCCTACACATGTCCAGCCTTGTTTAGGAAAACTTGGATCATCCCAGTAATTGGAAGCTCCGTTTAGTTTCTGGCGAAGTTCATCTGAGATTTTTGTCATGTCAGGAGCTTGTTCTTCATCACTTGAATCTTCAGGTTCATCAATTACTTCAATTTCGAATCCTTCGTTTTCTTCAGTACTGTCAGCAACTTCAACCGGTTCTGCTGTCTGAAACTGAAATTCTACAGTTTCAATATCTTCTTCGTACTGAGGAAGTTCAGGGAATTCATTTTCGATGCCGTTTTTCTGTTTATTTTCTTCAATAAGTTTTCCAGGTTCCTGTGGCAATGTAATAAGCAGTTTATCGTGTTTTTGATTAAAGTAGTCAGCATTTATCGAACGTGGCTGGAGCATCCCGTCAAACTGAACAGAGTACACTTTTCGTTTGTTATCAAAAGAGAGAATTCGCCCTTTACCAAAAATATGATGTTCAACTATCTGAGTTTCATTGTTTTGTGGAGCAGGCAGTTCTTCTATCATCTGCTGATTTAAACGATGTATGTATCCCCAGCTTTCTCTTTCAAGATCATCACTTATTTTTCCGATTCTTACATAATTTTTTTCGCCGATCTCATACAGAAAACGGGACGGTAGTTTTTTCATTCCCTGCTGGTTTTGACCTTCGCTGTCCATGATGTACAGATGTTCCTGTGCGCGAGTAATTGCAACGTAGCAAAGACGGCGTTCTTCTTCAAGGCCTTCCTTCTTTCGTTCTTCGATAGTTTTTGAACTTGGAAAGATTCCTTCTGAAAATCCAATGACAAACACAACAGGAAATTCAAGGCCTTTGGATGCATGAATTGTCATAAGTTTTACAGCTTCGCATGGTTTTTCTGTGTCTTCTGCAGACATAAGCGCAATCTGCTGTAAAAATTCTTCCAGGCTGACATTCTCTCCATAACTGTTTTCAAATTCATTTGCAATTCGTTTGAACTCAGAAAGGTTATCAAGGCGTTCTTCATCACCAAGTTCACGGATATATTTTTCATAACCTGACTCAATACAAACTTGATTTACAAGTTCAGAAATTTTAATTGAATCCTTAAGGTTTTTCATATTTTCGATCAGTGAAACAAAAGCTGCGCCTCCACTTCCATTAAAAGCCGGATCGGCCAGATGTGATTTTAGAACTTCATAAAGGCTTTTGTTTTTTAGGCCGTCCTGGTCAAAGAGATTGATTTCGTTGTTTTCACGGATTGTTTCAAGCGCTGCAATTCTTACACGACCGAACTGGCGGCGTGGAGTATTGATTATTCGCTTAAAAGAAAGGTCATCATTAAATGCGATGACACGCAGATATGCAACCACATCCTGAATTTCCATTCGCTGGTAAAATTTAACTCCGCCAAAAATCTCGTAAGGAATGTTTTCTTCAACAAGTTTTCGTTCGACAATGCGGGAAAGAAAACTGGAGCGGTAAAGAATTGCAAAATCGGAATAGGATTTTTTCTGCTTTTTATGTATCTCTTTGATTGTTTTTACAATACTTGCTGTTTCTGCATCTTCCGATTTTGAATGAATATGTTCAACTGCGGCTCCATCAGTACTGCGTGTAAAAAGATCTTTTTCAAGACGCAGCTCGTTTTTTTCGATGAGAGTATTTGCGCATTGAAGAATCTGCGGAGTGGAACGATAGTTCTGATTTAAGATAATAGTTTTTGTTCCTGGATGAGATTTGTCAAAATCAACAAGAAGCTTAACATTTGAACCTCGCCATTCGTAAATGTTCTGGTCGGGATCACCTACGATCATCAGGTTTTTGTAACAATCGCTTAAAATGTCGATCAACCGCATTTCTGTCATTGAACTGTCCTGAAATTCATCGACCATAATATAGTTAAGCCGCTGCTGCCATTTGGTACGGACTTCTTCATCATTAATTAAAAGATAAAGAGCATAACTCATTAAATAAGTAAAATCCAGGCTGTAAATTGCTTTCTGGCGCTGAAGATAATCTTCTATAATGATATCATCCTGGGTTTTAATTTCGGGGAGAATCTGAACCATGTCGGCGTTACACATTTTAGGCACATAAGACAAATCCTGCTTTTTTGCAGCAATTTTTTTCAGGAGATTTTGAAAATTTGCGTAATCAAGTTTGAATTCATATTTCTGGAAAATTTCTTCGAGGATACTTTTTTGCTGCCAGGTATCGATAATCTGAAATCCTTTTGTAAGAAAGAGTTTTTCAGGATTCTCACGGATAAGGCGTGCACAAAAACCATGATAAGTACAGATCAGAGAAGTTGTGTATTCAGGACCAATAAGATTTGTAATTCGCTTTTTCATTTCTGCGGCGGCCTTATTGGTAAATGTAACGCACAGAATGTTAGAGGAATCAATTCCATATTCTTTTACAAGATATGCATAGCGGCTCACAAGAAGTTTAGTTTTCCCAGATCCTGCTCCTGCAATGACACGTACGTAACCTTCAGTATTTTGAACAGCATGAGTCTGTTTGTCGTTTAATTTCGCAAAAATATTCATAAATAATCCTCCACTATAATATAGTATGGATTTAGTCTATCAAATTGTGATGGAGTAAAAAAAATTATCAAAAATTTTAAACTTCACCTTTGTCACTTTTATAATATATTTATAGGGGTGACATATAATGTCAGTCATGACGGCTTAGAATGAAATTGAATATGGAAAAATATCAGGGATCAAAAAAACAGTTTTATAATTGCATAAGGATTGATGAACTTCTTAGAAACAAAACTTATCCGTCTGTTAAAACGATAATGGGTGTTCTTGAATTGTCTGAACGGCAGGTTTTAAGAATCATTAAAGACATGAAAGAAATTTACAATGCCCCGATTGAATATGATAAAGAACATAAAGGGTATTGTTATCTCCTGGATGGTTTTTCCATTTCGGATATTTCACTTGATGAAAATGAATCCTTTGCTTTACAGGTATGCAATTCTTTTGCAAGGAAAGTTTTTGGCGGCTCAAAATTATTTGACCGTCTGTATAAGGGACTTTCTTCTTTGCAAAACAGGGCAGAACTTTTTGATAATGATGAAGGTAAGGCTCTGGCAGATAGAATTCATTTCGCATTCGGCACAACTAATATGGGGTTTGAATTATTCCAGAAACAGGACAATTTTGAACAGGTGCTTTTAGATTCAATTAAGAACGGGCAGCTGATAAATCTTTCGTACCGGCTGTGGAAAGACAGAAAAATACAAAGTGAAACTGTACTTCCTCTGATAATTGTAATGCATGAGGAATTTTCCTGGCTGTTACTTTATATCAAGGCATCAGCATTTTCATCTTCTTTTAATGAAGTGAATTTAGATCTGGGGAATTTTGGACTTATTTCATTCAGTGATATTACAGCTATAAATATTTATAAGGATTCACATGCAAAGACTGTGACTATACCTAATGAGTTTTCGTATTTTGGTAACAGCGCTGCAGATAAATATAATGAACCGAACCGGGAAAGCTGTTATGAAAAAAAGGGAATAAGTTTTGGATTTAGAATTGCTTTCCCTGACATGGCGGATAATAAACCGTATAACGTAATTGCTCATTTTGAACTAAACAGCGATTTTGAGTATGAAATTCAAAAAGGACTGCTTGATGGAGCTTATCATTGTGATGAAGATCCATTTAGTTCTTCAGAAAATACAACTGGTTTTCCGGAAGTTGAAGGTTTGTTAATTTAGACTGCCATAAAATGTCAGTGGCCCTAATCAGATAGTAATTTCTTTATTTTCTTGTTACAATTAAAGGCAGTTGAAAAGTAAACCTGATTATCTTTTGTTAAAAATTTTATGTTTGCTAAAACTATTAAGGTTAAAGTTTTTGCGTATATGAAAAAATTTCTTTGTCTTAGTTTTGATGACGGTCCCAATTATGATCCTGCTGATTCAACTATGAGTGATATGCTGGATATTCTTGAAGAAAATAATGTTCCGGCTTCTTTCTTTTTAATAGGGAATAAAATTACAGAATCAAATAAGCCTGTAATCAGTCGTGCAATAAAACTTGGTTGCGATATCGAAAATCATTCCTGGACTCATCCAAAAATGGCTGAACTTTCAAAAGAAGAAATCGCACTTGAATATGAAAAATGTGATAATGCTATTTTTGAACTTACAGGGAAAAAAGCACAGTTTTTCAGACCTCCATATATTTCTGTCGGCAGACAGATGTACGATGTAATCAAAGTTCCATTTATCTGCGGGCTTGGTTGCAATGACTGGGATTCAAATTACGATGAAGAATACCGTTACAACCAGATGATGAATGATGCCCGAAACGGAACGATTTTCCTTCTTCATGTTATGGAAGGAAATTCACCGACTCTTAGGGCTGTTAAACGAATAATTCCGGAACTTAAAAATCAGGGATACACTTTTGTAAATCTTCCGGACTTATTTAAAAACTGCAATGTAAATCCTGATATTCAGTGTTCACTCTGGTCCGTGGCCGATAAAGATTATAATAACATCTGGAATAATGACTGACAGGAAAACTATGGGCTTTTTGCAACTTCAAGACTGTTCAGCGGTAAATGGATTAAAGAGATTATCAGATAATTTGTGAGATTAAAATGCCTGTGAAAAAAAAGATTACTATTAAGGAATTACAAAAGAAAATGGAAGGCTTTTCCCGCGACTTTTTTCTGGTTAATGTCAGAGAATATCGTAATGAATTTTTAAGTCTTTCATATGAAGAAATTATTGAATCTCAGGACTGGCAGTGTTTTACTGGAAAAGTGTTGAATTATATAATGGTCGGTAATCTTAAAGAAGCATGGAACGGCATTAATTCCATACCGGAAGAAAAAAGCAAGTACCTGAAGTTATTAAAAATCGGCCTTACAATTGTTCATCCGGAAATTACATGGAAACAGTTCAGTACAATTATTAATTATCTTAAAAGTATTAATCAGCCTCTTTATTATGTTATCTTCACTGCAGGGCGACCATTCCTGCTTAATGGATTAAATGATTTTTCCCGCATCGGTTCACTCCTGCCAAAATATCGTGAACGATTTATTGATTATCTGCAGTATCTGTATCATAATTCTTTGTGTCCATATATCTATAATCTGTGTCTTGCTGAATATTATTATCAGATTGACCGCCTGGTTGATGCAGAAATGATAGTCAGTTCGACGATAAAAAGATTTGATGTCGAAGGTGAACAGCGCATATTGTTTACTGCATTATATCTTCAATCAAAAATTCTTCTTGCTAATGGAAATACTGTCAATTCTGAAAGCTTTATCTCTAATATTAGAAATCTTACCGGTGAAACAGGTACAGCAGAATTCAGTTATAATATAGATGCAGCTGAAACCCTTTTTGCTCTTTATGAAGGAAAAACTGCTTTTGTAAATAACTGGCTTATGAATCGTGCTCCCGATGAATTTGCTGATTTCAATATGCTGGATCTTTACCGTTATATGATAAAAATGCGGTGCTATATTGTAAATGAAAAATATACTGCCGTTATTGCTCTTGCAGAACGCCTGCGTCCGTTACTTATTGAAGGCAGGCGATTTATGGATTTATGTGAACTTGATCTTCTTGTCAGCATCAGTTTATATGATTCAGGGAAAGAGGAAGAAGCATTTGAAGCTTTAAGGCGTTCTCTTAAAATTGCACGGTTGCATCGTTATTACCGTCTTATTGCCGATGAAGGTGAACCTATTCTTCGCGTTTTAATTGCTTATACAAAACATAGAGGCGAAAATCCATTCCTTCTTCAGCTGGTGAAGACTACCCGTTCCATGGCAATCAAACATCCGTTATACCTGAAAAAAGGCTGCAAAGCACAGGAATCACTAACTCCTATGGAACTTGATATTCTGTCACTTTTGCAGCAGGGAAAAACAAAAGAAGAAATAGCTGACTTTTTTTTTATTAGTATTAATACCGTAAAATTTCATATTAAAAATATTTATACAAAGTTGAATGCAAGCAGTGCAACTCAGGCAATCTGGAATGCAAGAATGCTGGGCGTGATCAATTAATATTTAAAATAACTAAAACCACCCTTTTGGGTAGGCAGTTCTTTTTTTATCTTTATTACAATCTGATACTGATAGTAAAAAGTATGCCTATGAAGTTTAAGTATTATTTATTCATTCTTCTGTTGTTTTTCTCTTTTGCAGCTTATTCGCAGGTAATTTTACAGCCAAACGAAATAAGGCAGCCCTTTACATGGACCAGTGCCGGCGATGTCTTAAAATATGAAATATTAATAAAAGAAATTGATAAAAAAAATAATTCCAGAGAAGTATTTATTCACGAAACAACCGAAGAAGAAACTCAGAATTGTTTTATTTATATCGAACCTGCTTTGCCGGCTGGAAAATATTCTGCTACCATTAAAGTTTACAATATTCTTGGTATTCTTGAAGATGAATTAACGACTTACAGTGAATTTATTATTCACAAGGCGCATCAGCCGGAAGTTTTTGATGTTGAATACGTTCTTAACAAACGCAGCGTCATTTATCTTGATGATCTGGAAAATGACGGAATTATAGTTGTTAACGGACGGAATCTGTTTGAAATTGACCGGTCAAAGGAATCAATTGTTTATACCGAGTACTTTCTTACAAACGGGCATCATATAGTAGAACCTGAAGAAATTCTTTCTTATTCTGAAAATAATCGAAGAGTTACAATGAAGTTTGATATGAAAAAACTTCATGTGGGTAAGTATTATCTTGTTGCAAGGGATGCGTCAGGACTTCATTCCGGCCAGACAGCTGCCAGCATACTTAATGTTAAATTTAAAAAGTCGATGGATGTCGATTTAAAAGCCGGTTATGTTTTTCCTGTTCTTCTGCATGATGAAACAATGAATAATTATTTAGGAACAAATTTCTTTCCTTTGAGCGGATATGCAGGCGTTTCGTTTATACCTTTAAAATTTCACTGGGGTTATCTTGGTATTGGACTTCGGGGATCTTATTCACGGATAAATGGAACTTTACCAGATTATACGATCGACGGGAATCTTATTTTCTGTCACGGAGTTTTTGTTCTTCATAAACCTTTTTTTAATCGCCGTATTATTCTTGAACTTCATGCAGGTGTGGGGATTACTTATTTCAGTGATTTTGATTTTCATTATGACCACAATGTGAATTCGGATCCGCTTAACACAGTAAGCCTTTCTGTTGATGCAGGACTTTTGATTCAGTTTTATTTTAACAGAGGATTGTTCGCAGAAATTGGTGCTGATTATATTTTGACCATGAATCAGGATTTGACTATGGGAATCATTCAACCTACGGCAGCTGTAGGCTGGCAATTTTAAGGAGTATCAGAATGATAATAAAATTACAGAAATTAAAAGTGCTGTTGATTTCTTTCCTTTCAACATTAATTTTTATATCTTGTGAAAAATTTGTGATGCCTGAATACAATGAGCCGGTAAAAAGTTATCTTGAATACTGGGCTTCGACTTGCCAGGTTGGAAAAGTAAATTTTATTTCCGAAAATGTTACAATTGATGATATTCCAAACCTATCCGCATCAAAGCCAATTGAAATTGATATCATTGCAATAAATCCTAAAAAGCACAGACTCCTTTGTAAAGAGGGCGGAAAAAATTTTTCATTAACAAATGAGTCTGGAACACTTTCATTTTCTGGTTATTCTGAAAAAATGGAAGATTCTTCTTTAGTAAAAATTACAGCAGTTTTAACAGATGAATCTGAAGGCCAGGTAATTACTCTTGCAGGAGGACTCTGGCCTGAAAACCGACAGGGCTGGCAGGAAGCTGAACTTAAAGATTCATTCAAAGAACTTTTTACTACTGTTAAATTTATTCAAAATACTCCACCTGACAATATTAAGAACCTTACAGTACCAGATTCGCTTATTAACAGGAAACATTATGTTTCCTTCGAATTGCCAGATCAGTCACTAAATAGAAATGCCGGTTCAACTTATGAAATTGCGTATTACCTTAGAGAAACAGATGGTAATCTTTATTACAAAGGAATAAAAACACTTTCACTAAGCGATAATAAAAATCCAGCTTCTTCAAATATTTTCTTTTACTACTTTGATGATCAGGAAGATAATCTTTCCTATGAATACACTGTACAGGTAAAAGGTCCACGCAAATTAAAAAGCGAACTTCTTTCAACCGTTCCTGGACTTGGAGTTAAAGAACTTTGTGAACCAGATATAACATTTGGTCCTGACTTTACAGGTAAAGCAGATTCAGAAGGTTATCAATACATCGAACTTCCATCTGGCAGAACTGAAGTGTCTTACAGCATTTCTACTAATGAAAATGATGCTGATGTTTCTGGAACAATAGACGGCATAATTTTCAATGGTGTTCATAATGGAACTCTGCCTATAGGCAAGCACACCATTGTTACAAAAATTGCAAAAAATAATTGCCGTGCAGTTGTTGTTACCAGAAAAATTAAGGTTGTTAAAGAACTGCAGAAACCTTCTGTAAATTTCTACAGTAATTACACACGAATCCATGATTCACAGGATGCAGAAGATACCCGTTACCGGGAATATGGCTGTTACAACATAAACCTTACTTTAAGTGGAACTGGTGTTCTGGATTTTGATGTAATAGCAGCAGATACAGAAGACAGTGTAAGTGTAAGAATAGATGGTTCTTCAATAACTTCTGATAGAAATCTTGAATTAGGTCCTCACATTTTAACACTCTCTGTTTCAAGACCGGATTATATTACCCGAACGTTTACAGAAAAAGTATATGTTCAGGGAATATTAACTAATGCAGAAATTAATCCTGTATGTACATCTTTTTCAGGTGATAACTATGAATTCAGTTATCTGACTTACGACAGTATGCCGGTGACTGTAACTGCAGGGAATATAGGAAATACTGTTGAGGTATTAGTGAATGACGTGCCTTCTTCTTTGAATTTTTCTCTTGATGCTGATAGTAGGAACAATGTAAAAGTAATGCAAAGCCGTCAGTATTGTAAGACACCGGCACCTTTAGTTAAGCAAATGAACGTAAAAATTAAACCGATTACACTGGAATTTAACAACCATACACAAACGGGAATACTGGATGTTTATCTTTCAGGTTTCAGTAGAAACGAGTTTGATTTAAAAGGTCAGATTAGAGTTGAATATAATTATTTACATACTTCCACTGGAAATTATGAACCTATGTCATGTCTTATATTTGGTTATGAAAGTGCTAAATATGGTGTTACCCAAGGCAGATGGCAGAATTTAAATGATAGCGATTTGCGTAATCATAAACTGATATTAACATCTCCAAGTGATGAAATACGAGTGTCTATGGAAAAAGTACGACGAAACGTCGGCGGTGGCAGTGACGAACAGCTAGGAGGTGGAAGCAAGACTAAACTTCTCAGCGACTTAAAAATTGAAAGAGATGGAAATTTCTGGATTTTTATTTCAGATGCAATTACGGGTAATGGAAGGAGCATTAAGCCTAGAATTAAATTTACACCAGGGGAAGAGTGATACTTCAATAATTGATTCATAACTGCTAAAATATTTTTGTAAGGAAATATCTTAAAAAATTTACGATTAGATTTTATCAGCAGGAAATTCAATATGAAAAAAAATATTCCTTTGTTAGTTGCTGCATCTTTTTTGTTGTTTGCCGGACTGTCAACAATTTTGATTAATGTATACATGTCTTCATATGCAAAGAAATATATTTATACAAATCTGGATGATGTTCCTGAAAAATATACAGTGATTGTTCCTGGCGCCAAAGTGTATTCCAATACAGTTTCGTTTGTCGTGCGGGATAGAATTGACGCTGCTGCAAGATGCATCAAAAACAAAAAAGCACAGCGGGTTCTTATTTCTGGTGATCATGGTCACAAAAATTATGATGAAGTAAATCAGATGCGTAAGTACATGCAGAAAGTTTACAATACTGACGGTGATTTGATTTTTATGGACCACGCAGGTTTTTCTACTTACGAAACAATGTATCGTGCAAGAGATATATTCTGTGCAGATAATGCTGTTATTGTTACTCAAAAGTTTCATACTGTCCGCTGCGTTTATATTGCAAGAAAATTAGGGCTTGATGCTGTTGCTTACGAAGCTCCAGAACTTAACCGCTTTTCATTTAAGGTTCATTCAAGCTGGAATGTAAGGGAATATTTTGCAAGAGTGAAAAGTTTTTTCCTGGTAATGTTCAATGCACCGCCAACTTATCTTGGTTCAAAAATTCCAATAACAGGTACTGCTTCTGATTCGTGGGACTAACTGTTGATACATTTAGTAATTTGTATATATACTAATGTAGCTCTATTCTATGAGCTATAAATTAAATTCTGAACAGCCTGTTTCACAAGTCAGTAATTCAGCAGTGGATTCTAAAAGTTCATGGGAATGTAAAAAGTGCGGAACAAATAACCCGGACTCTTCTGACTTTTGTCTCAACTGTGGAGCATATAAATAGGTTCTGATTAAAATGAGTAATATATATTTTTGCAGTTTTGCTTCTTCTGATATGAAAAGATCTCTTAACCGGATTGGTAAACAGGCTGATTCAATGGGAATCTTTACAAAAAATTTTTTATATACAGAAAAACAGCTGCCTGAATATGCTCAAAAACGCTGTAACGATATCATAAATGCAACCGGTACAAGAAGAGGATATGCATACTGGAGCTGGAAGCCTGTAATCGTTAATGAAGTTTTAAGTAAAGTTAATAATGGTGATATAGTTTTTTATAGTGATGCAGGGTCTCATATTAATCCCCGCGGTAAAAAAATGTTTCTGGATATTATTGAACAGGCTAAGCTTCATAATATCTGGGCAATTAAATTGTCCGGAGGTTTGACCAACTTAAAATATACTAAAGCCGACACAATCGAATATTTTAATAAACTGTATAATAGCAGCGGGCTTTCTGAAAAATTCAATGATGTGTTAATTGATGGTCAGATAGAAGCTGGAACTTTTGTATTAATAAAGAATGACAAAACTGTACAAATAATGAAGCAGTTTGAGTCTTTGATGAGTTTAGAAAACTTACATTATTTTGATGACTCTGTTTCAGAAAAAAATGAGGATCCTGATTTTGTTACACATCGTCATGACCAGTCAGTTTTTAGTCTTTTGCTTAATATGAATGATTATGCCTATGGTGATATTCAGGATTTCTGGGCTGCAGATAATGAAGGCTGGAATAAATTAAGAAGTTATAGTCCGATTCTTCGATTGAGGGATAAAGATAACAGTTGCGCTGTCATAAGATTTTTGAAAAAGTGTAAATCGAAATTAAGACAGATTATAAAAAAATAAAATTTTTGTCAGAAAGGGTGAATCTAAAAAGCCTTTGATTTATATGCAAAAAAAAGCCGCTTCGTAATGAAGCGGCTTTTATGTTATAGCAGAATCTGCTTATTTTTTCTGCTGCTGTTCAGGTGTTTTTTCAGCTTCTTTTTTAGCTTTGTTGATACGGTCCTGAGCTGCTGCAATGTCATTGATCATGAGGATTGGCTGGCCAGTTGCATCCAAAGCATCACGCCACAATGCACCTTCCGGGTCAACTGCGTTGCGTTTTGCTGTTACTGCCTTAATAGGAATGTGTACGAACTTCTGGTGAACGAGACCTACAACCATCTTTGTTTTTCCGGCCATTGCAGCGTGTACTGCATTGTTTCCGAGGCGTTCACAGTATACAGAGTCAGAAGCAGTTGTTACTGCTGCACGAATCTGGTAACCTGGGTCGATATATTTAAGGTTGATTTCGATTCCCTTTTCTTTGAAGTACTTGTTGATTTCGTCACGGAGGAATACACCGATGTCAGCAAGTTTTTTGTTTCCTGATGCATCTGTAGCACCTGTTGCCTGGAGAAGATCCTGACCTGCGCCTTCTGATACTACGATAACTGCGTGTCCGCGTTTAGCAAGACGGCGTTCGAGGCAAGCGAGGAATCCGTGTTCTCCACCCATTTCAAATGGTACTTCAGGAATAAGACAGAAGTTTGTTTCGTGAGAAGCAAGTGTAGCGTGTGTAGCAATAAAGCCTGCTTCGCGACCCATAAGTTTAACAAGACCGATACCATTGATCTGGCTTGCAGCTTCCATGTGGATAGATGCGATTGCATCTTTTGCCTGCTGAACTGCTGTTTCAAAACCGAATGAGTGGTCAATGAAAAGAAGGTCGTTGTCTACAGTTTTTGGAATACCAACAACTGCACACTTAATCTTGCGTTTTTCAACTTCGCATGCGATGTCATAAGCACCGCGCTGTGTTCCGTCTCCACCGATGATGAAGAGCATATTGATGTTATCGCGTTCAAGGCAGTCAACGATATCTGATGTGCGCTGTCCGCCACCGCGTGATGTTCCAAGGTAAGTACCACCAATCTTGTGGATTTCGTCTACGTTGTATGGATCGAGATCGATTGGAGCATAGCCTTCTTCAGGGAAGAATCCATGGTATCCGTAGCGGTAACCTTTGATTGTTGTTACACCGTAACGTTTGTTAAGACAGCGAACGATTGCACGGATTACGTCATTGAGACCTGGACAGAGACCACCACAAGTACAGATTCCTGCTCTTACATGTTTTGGGTCAAAGTAGATTTTTTCGCGTGGACCTGCTTTTTCCATAAGGTTAGCAGATGTCAAATCATCTTCTGCGTCTGTATCAAAAACATTAATTGTATTACGTACGTAAGAATGATCTTTTACGTAGTTAGCACGGTTATCACCGAATGTCTTTGAAAGTTCAATTGGAGATGTAACGGTACATTCACCAAGTGTTTCTATTGTAAAATCGTATTCGCTCTTAGCCATCGATTTCTCCTGAAAATGTAGGAATATATAGAAGATATTATAAAGCACTGGGGCAGTTTATTCAAGAAGATAAGGCGCGTATATTGGAAAAGTTGAAAAATACCGGCTCCCGCTCAAATATGCAAAAAAATTATCAGAATACGAGAATTTATAGTAAAATTATCTGTATCTGATATTTCGTTCAGGGGAGTTTGTGCATGAAAAAGATTTTAGGAATATTTGCAGTTTGTGCTGCCGTTATGATGATTGCAGGCTGTGTACGCCCAATTACCGGGAATCCGTCAGAAGATGCTGTGACCTGGACTCCTGTTACAGCAAGTGCCGGAGACACTTACACTTATGATAGCAGTAATATTTTCAGTTCTGAGAAAAAAATTAAAATTGCTTTTACAAGTGCTACAGGCGGGGATGTTTTTACTGGCGAATCTCCTGCAGGAACTTTTACATATACTGCAGGTACTGGTGTCCTTGAATATACGGATTCAACATTATCCAGTGTAACTAACAGTAAACTTGTTCAGGCGGGTTCTTCTTATTATATAATCAGACTTCCTCATACAAGACTTGATTCATTTACAGGGTTGTATGGCCGCTGGACAGGATTTTCTTTTGACAACGGGGGTTATTTCAAAATTAGCGGCAATAGTACTTTAAATTATACATACAGTAATAACAGCGGTTTTATAACGACAAGTCTGCTATCCTATCGTAAGATGCTTTACGATGGAACTAATGTTTACGAACAGGTTATTAGTGTGAAAAAGGAATAGCATATAAAAGGCGCGGATTTTTATTCTGCGTCTTTTTTTTGCGTGAGGCTATGGAGCAGTGCGAAGCAGACACCGCAGCCTCTGACAGGAGGCGAGGAGTCCGCGTGTGAGCAAGCTGCGAAACAGCCGGCCCTGCGGGACACGCCATAAAGAAAATTCTTGACGCAGCCAGTTTTATTTTATAAATTTTAAGATATAACATTTTTTTTTAAGAGGTCTGTTATGAAAAAGACATTTAAAGCAATTTTGACAATTCTTGCGGCGGGGCTTTTGAGCGTGCTTGCTACAAGCTGCGGTTATAATAAAATGGTCAGTATGGACGAAGCTGTTGACGCGCAGTGGGCTCAGGTGCAGAACCAGTATCAGCGCCGCCTTGATTTGATTCCTAATCTTGTAAGCACTGTTAAAGGTTATGCTAAACACGAAGCTGAAGTTTTTGAACAGATTGCCGAAGCCCGCAGTAAGGCCGGCGGAATGGTTAACGTTGACAAAAGTATTCTTGATGATCCTAAAGCTTTTGAACAGTTCCAGAAAGTACAGAATGATCTTGGTGCAAGCCTTCAGCGTCTTCTTGTGATTTCTGAAAATTATCCTGCTCTTAAAGCTGATCAGAACTTCCTTGCCTTGCAGGATCAGCTTGAAGGTACAGAAAACCGTATTGCAACTGAACGCCAGAAGTTCAATGAAATGGTAAAATCTTATAACGCTTATATCAGAAGATTCCCTAACAATCTGTTTGCCGGAATGTTTGGTTTCGAAAAGAAATCATATTTTGCTGCAAATCCGGAAGCTGCAAATGCTCCCAAAGTGGAATTCTAATGAAAGCAAAAACTCTTATTAAAAAACTTAATATTAACGAAGAAGCCAGAAGCAGGGTTGAACAGGCTGTCGCAGATGCTGAAAGTAAAACCACCGGCGAAATTGCTGTCTGCCTTGCTGCGGAAAGTTCGGATTATACCGGCTGGGAACTTTTTGCTGCTTTTGTTGCATCATTCCTTGTGTTTATTGTAATGCTTCCGTTTGCGCAGAACATCAGATTTTTTTACGAGAGCCTGACATGGTCGAGCCCTGAATGGTATCTTCCTGCGATTTACGGTTTTGTTGTTTTTTCGCTGGTGCTGATTTTCTTTTTTGTGTTTAATATTCCGGCTTTGGACCGTTTTGTGATTCCTGCTTCGTGGCGGAATAAAATGGTTACCTGTAAAGCCTTTGAAGTTTTTACACGCTCAGGTGTTTACAATACAAAAGACCGCAGTGGAATTCTGATTTATGTTTCTTACATTGAACGCCAGGTTCGTATTATTGCGGATACTGGTATTGCAAAGGAAATCAGTCAGGATCTGTGGAATCTTATTGCTGATGACCTTGCAAGCGAAATCGGTAAAAAGAATACTGCTGACGGTTTGTGCGGTTCCATTGAAAAATGCGGCGCGCTTCTGGCTGAAAAGTTTCCTGCAGAAAAAGACAACCCTAATGAACTTTCTGACAAACTGATTATTCTTGCTGACTAGGAGGGCACGATGAAATTAAAAAAATTGATGTGTGCTGCCGTTGTTTTGTTTACAGCGACTTTTGCATTTGCCCTTAAGGTTCCGGCTTTGACTGGTCCTGTTGTTGATAATGCCGGACTTTTGAGTTCTGATGATTATGAATATCTGACAGAACTTCTTAGTAATTATGATCCTCAGGCTGGGGCTCAGATTGCCGTTTTAACTGTGCCTTCTCTTGAAGGAGAGTCCATCGAAGGTTTTGCTTATGATGTTGCAAAGGAATGGAAAATCGGTTCAAAAGAATATAATAACGGCGTAATTCTGATCATCGCACTTAATGAACGAAAAATCCGTATTCATACCGGTTATGGTGTTGAAGATACTTTGACTGACGTAAAGTGCGGCCTGATTATCCGTAATGTTATTGCTCCATGTTTTCAGAACGGCGATTATGGTGAAGGTATTGTTAAAGGCGTTCAGAATATTGCCGGGATTATCGGTTATGAAGGAGTTGAAGTTTCTAAATCAGTAAGCGATCCTGAACATGGTGCTGATTCTCAGGGAAAAGATGTTTTTGGCATGTTCTTTGTAATCTGGTTTATTCTTGTTACCGGGGCTCTTTCTTCGAAATTTCCGGGGCTTTTGGGCTGGCTTCCATGGGCTATTCTCTTTAGAGGCTCAAGCGGACGCTCTGGCAGCAGTCATTACAGCAGCCATCACAGCAGTTTTGGCGGCGGTTCCAGAGGCGGAGGATTTTCCGGTGGAGGCGGCGGCTTTGGCGGCGGTGGTGCTTCCGGCGGCTGGTAATCATTGATGATAACTGTCAGAATTTCCCTGACAGTTATCTGTATTTTATCCATGGTCTTGTTGAAATTCACGTGAAAAACCGATAAAATTATGCCCATGGATTTAATGAAAAAGCTTGAACAGTGCGAAGCCCGTTTTAAGGAAGTGGACGCACCTGTAATGTCTCCTGATCTTGTTAAGGACGCAAAAAAATACAAAGACACTATGCGTGAACACGGCTACCTTGGTGGCCTTATGGAATTGTTTACTGAATACAAAAAAGTAGTTCAGGGTATCGAAGATTCCAAAGTAATGATCACTCAGGAAGATGATGTAGAAATGAAAGAAATGGCTCGTGAAGAATTGCATGAGCTCGAAGACCGTCTTCCAAAACTCGAAGAAGAAATCAAACTTAAATTAATTCCACCTGATCCTCTTGATGAAAAGAACATCATTCTTGAAATTCGTTCTGCTGCCGGCGGTGACGAAGCAAGTCTTTTTGTTCGTGACCTTTGGGAAATGTACTGCCACCTTGCAGAACGCAAAGGCTGGAAGACAGAAACCATGGAAGCTCAGGAAACTGAAGTCGGTGGTTTCAATAAAATCGTAACTTCTGTAAGCGGTAAATTTGTTTACGGTACTTTGCGCTGGGAATCTGGCGTTCACCGTGTACAGCGCGTTCCTGCTACTGAAAGCCAGGGCCGTCTGCAGACTTCTACTGCAACTGTTGCTGTTTTGCCTGAAGCTGATGAAGTTGATATTCAGATTAACCCTAATGATGTTCGTGTTGACGTAATGCGTGCCGGTGGTCCTGGCGGTCAGTGTGTAAATACAACTGACTCTGCTGTTCGTTTGACACATATTCCTACAGGTCTTGTTGTTATTCAGCAGGATCAGAAATCTCAGATCAAGAACAAAGAAAAAGCATGGTCTGTTCTGCGTGCCCGTCTTTTTGACCTTGAACAGAGCAAGAAAGATGCTGAACGTTCTGCTGCCCGTAAGAGCATGGTTGGTAACGGTGACCGTTCTGAAAAAATCCGTACTTACAACTATCCTCAGGACCGCGTAACTGATCACCGTATTAACTACAGCGCTCATAACCTTCCTGGATTTATGATGGGTAATATGGATGATATGCTTGACGCCCTCAACGTATACGCAAAAGAAGAACAGCTTAAGACTGATGTCACAGAACTTAACGGTTAAAGAATTCAAAAACCTTGCCGTAAGCAGATTGTGTAAAAGTCCTTCGCCGTCTTTAGATGCTGATGTTATTTTACAGCATTTTTTGAAAGTCGACCGGACCTGGCTTTTGATGCATCGTGATGACGTGCTGCAGTCAGATGACCTTGTCATTCTTGAAGAAGCTATTAATAAAAGAATGACAGGGCTTCCTGTTGCATACATTACCGGTGTGAAAGAATTTTATGGCCGGAATTTTTTTGTCTGTCCTGATGTTTTAATTCCCAAACCTGATACTGAAATCCTTGTAGAAAAAGCAGCCGCTTTAATAAAAAATAGAATCCGCAGTAATCCGGATGCTGTACTGAATGTCGCAGATATCTGTACAGGCAGCGGATGTATTGCTGTAAGCGTTCTTGCTGAAGTCCTTGAAGAATATCCTGAAGCTAAAATAAATTTTTTCATGACTGATATCAGTCAGAAAGCCCTTGATGTTGCCGTTAAAAATATTTCTGTTCTAGACTGGGATGTTCAGGTAAAAACTGACTGCATAAAAAATGATGATCTGCCTGTAGTCGCTTTTGTGGACTATAAAAATGTTTTTGTAAAAGTACTGCGCGGCGATCTGCTTTGCGGTCTTGATTCGTTGGATTTTATTCTTACAAATCCGCCTTATATTCCTAAAGTTATGGTTGATGAACTTTTGCTTGACGGCAGAAATGAACCACGCCTTGCTCTTGACGGTGATACTGACATCGAAGAAACAAGCAGTGACGGCCTTGCAATTGTAAGGCGGCTTTTTGTTCTGGCAAAAAAATCCATGAATGATGATGCCGTTATGCTATGCGAGACCGGTGAATATAACGCAAAAACCGCCGCTGATTATGCGACGGCTTTAGGTTTTAAAAACGTAAATATTTTACAGGATCTTGAAGGTCAGGATCGTGTTGTTATCTGTAATGCGTAAACTGTTTTAGGATTTGAATTCTACTGCATTTACGATAAACAGTTTGATTCCTTCTCCCGGAAATTTTTCCTTTAACGCAGTAATAACTTTCTTTACGATTTCGCACTGACTGTCTGAAACATAACTTACAAGAATAAAGTTTGTTTCAGGCCAGGTTGCATCCCCAAGTTTACGGGCGTTTTTTCCGCGGCCATGAACTACAGGGATGTAAGTGTATAAAATATCCGGAATGTATTCTTCAAGGTTTTCTATGAGTTCATCCTGGATTGACTGGTTTGCGATAATTTCTGTGCGTACCATTATTTTTCTCCTTTTTCAATCTTAACAAGTGATTTTGATTTCTTTTTGTCACTCATAATGAGAGAGTAGAGAACTGGAATAAAGAAAAGTGTGATGAATGTACTTGATGTAAGGCCTCCGATTACTGCCATACCGATTGGTCTTACCATTCCTGCTGAACCTTCTGTTGCAAAACACATTGGAAGCATACCAAGAATTGTTGTAAGTGTTGTCATAAGTACTGGGCGCAAACGGGATGCTCCGGCTTCAAGACATGCCTGCATTTTTGGAATGCCGCGGTTCATCAGGAGATTTGTGTAGTCTACGAGAATGATACCGTTGTTTACTACGATTCCGACAAGCATGATGATACCTACCATTGACATCATGGACATTGGTTCACCAAAGAGTTTATAGATCATGATTACACCGATTGCAATGAACGGAATTGTCGCAAGGTTGATAAGCGGTGCTTTGAATGATTCGTAAGTTGCTGCCATTACGCCGAATACAAGAATGACTGCCATAAGAATGATCTGTCCGTAGAACGAACCTTTTTCTTTCATTTCTTTGTCTGAACCTTCGTAACTTAAAGAAACGCTGTCAGGAATAAGAATGTTTTTTGCAATCTGTTCCCTGATAAGGTCTTCGACAACATTTGCATTCTGTTTTGAAATGATATCTGCAGAAAGCTTTACAAGGCGCTGCTGGTTTTCGCGCTGAATTGCAACTGGACCAAGACCTTTCTTAAGTTTTGCAAAGTTTGATACTGCAACTAAGCCCTGTGATCCGCGGACATAAATTGATTCCAGGTCTACAAGCTTTGTCTTGTCTGAAGGCTGATACATAAGTACTACTGAATATTCTTTACCGTCTTTGCGGTAAGTTGTTGCAGTTGTTCCTTCGATTGCGTTGTAGATTTCTGAAGCAACTGTTGTAACGTCAATTCCCATGGAATAAGCGCGTGGACGGTCAATTTCAATTTCGATCTGTGGAAGTCCTTCTTCTGTGTCGATTGAAACTTCTCCGATATCAGGAATGCCTGCCATTATTTCTTTGAGCTGGTCTGCAAACTTAAGGATGATGTCAAGGTCGCGCCCGCGTAATGCAAGAACAATATCGCTTCCAGTCATCTGTTTTGACATTCCCTGACCGAACTCAAAGTTTACACCGCTGAAGTCAAAGAAGTGTTTGCGCAGTTTTTCGCGGATTGTGTTTGAGTTATCTATCTGTTTTGAAGCTGACGGCAGGCGGATAGAAATTGTAGCTTTGTAAGTACTTGTGTTACCGCGTCCTGTACCGATGCTTGTAATGATGTAGTCGTATCCTTTGATTTCGTCTTCGATAAGTTTTTCTACCTGGCGTGCAACTTCTGTTGTCTGTTCAAGTGAAGAACCGATTGGCAGTGTAAAGCTTAAGTTTACGTTGTCATCGTTTCCGCCCGGCATCATGTTCATGCGCATAGTGAATGCAAGGAAGATTGAAGAAACCAGAAGCAATACACATACAATTGTTGTGATTGCACGGTGATTCAATGCACGCTGCAGCCATTTTTTATAGAAGACTGTAATTTTTTCGATTACGGCGTTAAGTGCGCCGTAGATTTTGATGAGAACTTTGTTTGTTACAGGTTTTTCGTTTCTGTTTGTAAGAGGAAGGAATTTTCCGGCAAGAACAGGAACAAGGAATACTGCAACGAACAGACTGGAAACAAGAGCGATTACTACTGTAAAGATAATTCCCTTGAACATCTGTCCCATGAATCCAAGTTTTCCCATAAAGAAAATGAATGGAACGAATACACAGATTGTTGTAAGGTTTCCTGAAGTTACAGATGCAATCATTTCCTGGGATCCAAGAATGGCTGCAATATCTGCTTTTGTTCCGCGTATACGGTATGAATAAATGTTTTCGATCATTACGATTGAAGCATCTACGATCATACCTACACCAAGAATAAGTCCTGTAAGAGTCATCATGTTGAGTGTGATTCCGCAGAAGTTCATTGCAAGAAGTGTTATGACTACAGAAAGCGGAATTGAAATTGCGATGATGATTGTACTTTTGAAACTCTGCAAAAAGAGGAAGAGGATGATTACTGCAAGAATAAGACCTTCTACTGCTGATTCAACAAGAGTATTGATTGTATCACGGATGGAAACTGTATCATCAGAAATAATTGAGAGAGTAACATCTGCTGGAAGTGTTGCTTTAACTTCTTCCATTTTTTTGTAAACGGCATTTGCAACATTTACTGAGTTTTCTCCGGACTGTTTTGTAATTGAAACATAAACGCCTGGAACTCCGTTGATGTAAACTTCGGAAGTTTTGTCTTTAAATCCAAGATAAGCTGTTCCAAGGTCAGCAAGTTTTACATCATAACCGTTAACTTTTGCAATTACTGTATTTTGAATCTGCTGTACGTCTGTAAATTCACCGGTTGTACGAACGGCGTAATCAAGTTTACCTTCTGCAATTTTACCGCCGCCAAGTTCAAGGTTCTGCTTTGCAAGTGCTGCTTTTACAGAACTGATGCTAAGTCCGTAAGCTGAAAGTCTGTTCTGGCTTAAGTCAATGCGAACGATTTTTGTACGACCGCCGGAAACTGATGCTTCTGCAACGCCGTCTGCCTGTTCCAGGATATCTTTAATCTGATCTTCTGCAAGCTGTTTAAGGTCATCGTTTGAACGGTTACCGCGGACTGCAAGACGCATGATAGGCCATGCATTTGAGTCCATCTTGAAAATTCCAGGATTGTCTGCATCATCAGGAAGACGACGGCGGACGCGGTCAATTTTATCGCGGATGTTTGTTGTAGCAACATCAAGGTCAGTACCGTAATCAAATTCCAGCTGAATGCTTGAACGGCCTTCCTGACTTGTTGATGTCATTTTTTTAAGTTTGTTAACGCTGACAAGAGAACTTTCGAGAACCTTTGTTACTGATTTTTCTACGGCTTCTGGTCCTGCGTTAGGATAAGATGTGGAAATAAAAATTACCGGGTTATCTACGTCCGGAAAGAGACTTACCGGAACATTGCTCATTGTAAAGATTCCCATTACAGCAAGGAGTGCAAAAACAATTAAGGTGAGAATCGGATGAGCCAGTGTCTGTTTGGAAAGACTCATAAATTATTCATCTCCTTTTTTATTTTCTTTTGAAGCATTTACATCGATGATTTTTGCGCCTTCAGAAAGGGAAGCAACACCTTCTGTAACAACCCGTTCTCCAACTTTAAGTCCTGAATAAATCTGGTAAACGCCGTCTACCTGTTCGCCTAAAGTAACTTCCCTCTGTTCAACGGTTTCGCCGTCTTCTTTTACAACAAAGGCGTAAGTTTTATCTGCGCGTGTCTGGATGCTTGAAGAATCCATTACTACTGTTCCTGAAAGGTCACGGATATAAAGAATTACCTGACCGAACATTCCGGCGTTGATTCGTTCATCATTATGATCAAATGTAAGGATAATCTGTTTTGTACGGCTGAGCTTATCAACTACAGGAGAAACTTTTGTAATCGAAGCTGGGAATACGACATCAGGGTAAGCCTGAACTTTTACATCTGCTTTAAGTCCTGTCTTAAGGAATGAAACATAGCGTTCAGGAATGTTTGCTGTTACCTGAAGATTGTTTGTATCTCCGACAATTGTGATTGGTGTTGATTTTGAAACTGTTGCTCCTGTTCTAAGCGGTGTAGAAAGAATGCTTCCTGAAATAGGAGAAATTACAGGGCTTAGTGCAAAGTATACGCCTGGACTTGAAGGGTCAACTTTTGCAATAACCTGTCCGCGTTTTACCTGAGTTCCAAGAGAAACATAACATTCTACGAGTTTTCCTGCCTGGTCAGGGTAGATTTCTACCTGGCGCTGAGATTCGATTTCACCGTTGGTAATTACATAATCATGGAGAGTCTGTTCTTCCAGCACTTTTGTTGCTACAGAGAAAGAAGTCTGTGCATAACTTCTCTTTGACATCTGCTTTTTGCCATAGATTGCTTTAAGTCCAAAAAAAGCACAGACAGCTGCAATTATAATTGCGGCAATAAGGATGATGTATTCTTTC
This sequence comes from Treponema sp., assembly GCA_024402475.1. GTDB lineage: Bacteria > Spirochaetota > Spirochaetia > Treponematales > Treponemataceae > Treponema_D. The sequence continues at coordinate 27,026 of JAKSTQ010000004.1, forward strand.
TTTAATTTCATTTTGATTCTCCATTTTCAGATATTTCAGTATTTTGAATAAGGCTTCCAAATGGAAGACCAAGTGTGTATTCAAGTTTAAGAATTGCAGAAAGCAGGTTGAATCGTTCTGCGTATAAATTATTTTTTGCAGTTTCCAGGCTGTACTGTGAATTAACAAGGCTCAGATAATCTTTACCACCACGACTGTAAGCAACGGAAGTCATGTTATAGGAACGCTGTGCAAGATTAACATTGGCATCAAGCGCTGTAAGTGTGTTCTGGCTTTTTTTAATCTGGTTCAGGGCAGTTTTAATTTCAATGTCTGCATCCTGAATTTTCTGCTGGAGGTCCAGTTCTGCAAGTTTAACCTGATCTTTGTAAGCTGCAATTGCATCTGCTGTTTTTGTCCATGGCAGGTAAGCGTCAATCGGAAGTGTTACAGAAAGAGAAAGTGAACCTGTATCCCTTGTGGCTCCTGTAGAGCTTGAATAAGTCGGAGAATAGCTCCAGCCTGCGCTGATTGCTGGTGTCCAGTTTGAAAGGCGGGAATTAAGAAGGTTTGCTTTTGCAAGTTCAAGTTTTCCTTTTGCAATAAGAAGACCGGGAATTTCTTCAACTTTGTACTGAGGGTTGATTTCAATTTTTGAGTAGTCAGTATCAAGAGTGCCGTCAAGAATGATTTCTTTGTCCTGAGGAATCCCGAGTGTGTTTTTAAAGACTGCAATGTCATTTGTGTATGTAATCTGTCTTGCTTCGAGTTTTGGTTTTGACTGCTCGTAGTTTACCTGACTTGAAAGTACATCAAGCTGTGAAATTGAGCCCATTCTGTACATGCTGGCAGTCTGATTGTACTGTTTGCGGGCGGTTTCTACCGAAGCTTCCATGAGCTTGATTTCTTCTTTTTCAAGGAGAAGTGAATAAAATGAAATGCGGACAGACATTTCGATTTTGCGAACTGCATCATCGTATGATAAAAGTCCGTTTTCGTAAGAAGTTTTTGCAGCCTTAATCTGTGATGCAAGGCTTGCAGAAAGATTCATGCTGACGCGAGCCGTAAAGGTGTTGGAAAACTGTTCTCCGAAAGTGCTGTTTGAAGTTGAAAAACTGTCAGAAACAGAAAGGCTTGGAGAGATGGAATTCCAGCTGTGATTGTATGCCCGCTTTGAAGCATCAAGATTCACTTTGCTTTGTTTAAGGGATATATTATTTTTGACTGCAAGATCTACTGCATTATCGATTGTAAGTGTAAGTGCCTGTTCTTTTTGTTCTTCAATATTACTTTGCGCTTCCTGTGAAAAAATCAAAGGCGTACAGGTTAAACTTAAAAAAACAACAGAACAAATAACCCGTCTTGAATGACGAAACTGCATTCTTTTCTCCTTAAGAAAAGTATTTGTTACCGTAAAAATGATAACTTTTTTCTATTATTATAATGAATTTATCGGCAGTTTGATACGCAAAAAAAAGTAAATTAAAACATTCTAATCTTTAAAAATTGGCTTACTGGCAGCCTTTTATTGGCGGAAAAAACTTGTTTTTGAGAGGATATTCTCGTTTTTTTTCTATTATGTTATATTAAAGTCATGATTAAACTTGTTGCTTTTTTAGGAAATTACGGTAAGGAATATGAACGCACCCGTCATAATACAGCATGGCAGTTTGCGGACAGCCTGCCTTTTTACAGCCGTTTAAACTGGAATCAGAAATTTCAGGGACAATATGCCCAGGTTGATTTTAATGTATTTTGTGAATGGGTAAAGCAGTTTTATCCTCAGCTTTGCAAGGAAGACGGTTCGCTTGTAATGCCTAAAAATCCGCCGGATAAAATATTCTTTCTTAAACCTGAAACCTACATGAACCTTTCCGGCGACAGTATCATTAAAGTTGCTCAGTTTTATAAGATCAAACCGGATGAAATTATGGTTGTCCATGATGAACTTGAACTGGTTCCGGGAATCTATAGCCTTAAGTGGGGCGGCGGACTTGCAGGCCATAATGGTTTGCGTTCTACAAAAGCCGTTTTAGGAACTGCTGACTTCTGGCGTATCCGTTTTGGAATCGGCCGGCCTGCAGGTAAAGATATTGCAGATTATGTTTTAAGCAATTTTACAGGTGACGAAGCTATTACAATGAGTCTTGCATATCAGGCTGCCGGAGAACTTCTGGCCCGTGCTCTTATGGCAAGTGATGCGCAGCGGCTTTTACCTTTGTGGGCAAAAAAGAAAGCAGGAGAGTAAAGTTTTATGATTGATAAGGAAACAAGCGACAGACTTTGTGTAAGACAGGATAATGCAAAGGATGCGTTCAACAGACTTTATGAAGTCGTACAGGTTTTGCGATGTCCTGACGGCTGTCCCTGGGATAGAGAACAGACTCCTGTTACAATGCGTGCAGATTTAATCGAAGAAGTTTTTGAAGCCGTTGACGCAATTACACAGAATGACAGTGAACATGCAAAAGAAGAACTAGGCGATGTAATGCTCAACACAACAATGATTGCATATATGTATGAACAGGAAGGCGCTTTTGCTGTAAAAGACGTGTTCAACGAATTGTGCGATAAACTGATACGCCGCCATCCACATGTATTCTGGCAGAGTGAAGGAAAAAGTCAGGCAGACAAACCTGTTTCTAATGCCGGTGAAGTTTTGAGCCAGTGGGATAAGATTAAAGCGAATGTAGAAGGCCGTGGCGGAAAATGCATTCTTGATGAAGTTCCTGACGGATTTCCTCCTTTACTTAAAGCGTATAAATATCAGAAAAAAGCCGCAAAGAAAGGTTTTGACTGGGGAACTGCAGAAGGCGCAAAAGCAAAAATTACAGAGGAACTTCTTGAAGTAGAAGAAGCGCAGAAAAACTGTAATGAAAATGACAGTGCGTCTTTGGCTCACCTTGAAGAAGAAGCAGGCGATCTTTTGTTTGCAGCAGTAAATTATATCCGTAAACTTGGTGTAAATCCTGATGTAGCTCTTGCCCGCTGCAATGAAAAATTCTACCGCCGTTTCAGTTATGTTCAGAAAAAAATGGAAGAAACTGATCAGCAGATGATTCAGGAAAATCTTGATGTTATGGACAGTTACTGGAACGAAGCAAAGAAAAACGAAAAATAATTTTGTTCAATAACGGGAAATGGAATGAGCAGAACAAAACTGGCTGTTTTGCATTGCTTATTCCATGATTATATGCTATCTTAACTTACATAATTTGCAGTTCGTTCCTACCATCCTGCAAATAAAATATTAAAACTAGGGGGCTTAGTATTATGGGTGTAAAAAATCCCAGACTCATCTTTAAAGAAGTATCGGTACTTCTTCGTTCAATTCCTTCTTGGGTCACAGCTTTGTTTGTGGCATCTCTTATTGCAATGAATCTTCTTGCAAACAAATCTATTGCCGGCTTACCTGACTGGCTTGCACTTGATGCAGGTTTCCTTTTCAGCTGGGTTGGTTTTGCAATGATGGACATGACAGTTAAACGTTTTGGTGCAAGGGCATCAAATTACCTGTGTGTGTTTGCGCTGTTTGCAAATCTCGTTGTTATCTGTCTTTTCTTTGGTGCTTCTCTTGTGCCTGGTTTCTGGAGTTCTGCGTTTACTGAATCTGGGGATGTGGATATGGCATTGAATGATGCTGTGAATCAGATTTTTGCAGGGAACTGGTTCATTGTGTTTGGAAGTTCCATGGCATTTTTGACTTCAGGAATTTTCAATAACTGTGTAAATGCATTGATCGGCCGTGTTTTTAAGAAAGATGGTTTTGGAACATTTGCAGTGCGTTCATATGTTTCTACATTTTTAGGACAGTTTGTTGATAACCTTGTTTTTGCTTTGATTGTAAGCCTTCATCTTTTTGGATGGACTTTGCTTCAGTCGGTTACCTGTGCTTTGACAGGAGCCATTGCTGAACTTCTGATGGAAATTATTTTTTCTCCGTTGAATTACAAGGTTGCCAAAAGCTGGGAAAAACATAATATCGGTAAAGAATATTTTGATCTTGTCGGAGCAGGAAAATAAATGAAAGTTCTTGTTACAGGTTCATCAAAAGGAATCGGAAAAGCTATATGTGAATTGTTTCTGGAAAACGGACATGAAGTTATCGGTTTTGATATTCTTGAACCATCTGTTGTACACAAAAATTATATTCACTATATTGCAGATGTTTCAAAGCCTCAGACTTTTCCTGACCTTTCCGGAATCGAAATTCTTGTGAACAATGCAGGCGTTCAGAACAATAATGATATAGACGTTAACTTAAAAGGAACGATTAACGTAACGGAAAAATATATTTCTCCTTCTATAAAATCAGTTCTTAATGTCTGTTCTACAAGTGCCCATAATGGAGCAGAGTTTCCGCAGTACTGTGCATCCAAAGGCGGAATTCTTACTTATACAAAAAATCTTGCATCCCGTCTTTCAAAATATGGTGCAACCTGTAACAGCATAAGTCCCGGTGGAGTGACGACTGACCTTAACCGCCCTGTAATGGATGACAAAAATTTGTGGAATCAGATTATGGACCTGACTCCATTACGCAAATGGGCGAGTGTAGAAGAAATTGCACAGTGGGTTTATTTTTTGACTTGTGTGAATAAAAGTGCCACAGGAATTGATGTCATTATTGATAACGGCGAAAATACCTGCGGTGCAAAATTCATCTGGCCTGAAGAATAATATATATACGCAAATATACCGTTTTATGCTATAATAGGGATATGAAGAAAAGTATTTACATTTTTATTATATCCCTGTTAGTGATTCTTTCAGGATGTAAATCAACTCAGGTTGAATCCGATCCTGAAACTGCATTAGAACAGACTCATGAAACATGGCCTGCAATTACTTCTTTATCTGCGCTTGAAGGAAAGTGGCAGTCAGAAGATTCCTATTACGAATATCCTTTTGTTCTTAAAAACGGCGAATATCTGCTGTATGCCAGCGAATTTAGAGATGATACCCAGTTATGGCTGAAGTACGCAGAAAATAATAATCTTGATGTAAATGATTTATGGCAAAAGCGATTTGCCTGTATTTATGATATCTATAAAGCACCATATCCTTATGCAGATGAAAACGGCGTTGAGCTTGGACTTAAGTTAAAGCTCAAAGACGGACTTATTTATTCTTTTCGTGTAATGCTTATTCCTTCAAAACTTTTGCTTGATAATAAAGAATTTTTCAGATTAAGTCCTGACGGAAAAACTCTTGCAGAATCCGGAATATTTAAATTCCATTCATCAGTTTTTCCTGACAAATTCAGCGAACCTAAAGAATATCAAAAAGTGGAATAGATTATGAATTTAAAGAGAATATTATACAGCCTTATAATTTGTTTTGGATTGAGCTGCGTTTACAGCCAGGAATATGGTCTTGTTCTTTCTGGCGGCGGCGGAAAAGGTGCTTATGAAGTCGGTGTCTGGAAAGCTCTTAAAGAATATGGAATTGCTGACCGCGTTACAGTAATTTCAGGAACTTCTGTAGGCGGCCTTAATGCCGGTCTTTTTGCCTGCGAAGCTTATGACACAATTGAATATATCTGGAAATATATTGTTCCGAAAAAACTTCAGACAGAAGATTCCTTGATTTCGCAGGACGGACTGCGGGAAATTTTTAAAATCATTCACCTTAATAAAATAAGGGAAAATAAATATCCTCAGGTAATGGTTACCGCTGTCAGAAACCGTTTCAAGACTGTAAAGGCAATTACAGGTAAGACTGGAAGTTATGCACACAGATTTTTGCTGAATGATGAAACTGATGTCGAAGAAATGAAAAATCTTCTTCTTGCAACAAGCGCATTCCCTGTAATCTGTTCTCCGGTATTGCTGAAAGACGGTCACAAATATATTGACGGCGGCGGAAACTTTATGGGCGGCGATAATATTCCATGGAGCCCTGTTCTTGAACGCTATCCGGAAATTAAAAATCTTATCGTTGTGTATCTTGATAACAATCCTAAACATAGAATTAAAAAGATTTCTCATGATGACCGTACTGTGCTTGAAATTATTCCGACTATTGCGATGACAGAACATTTTCTTGAAGGAACCGTTAATTTCTCTCAGATGCGAATCAGTCTTTTGATTCAGCAGGGATACGAAGATACTGTTAATGCACTTAAAATGCTTAAGATTAAAGGCAAAAAATTGTATCCTGTTTCTTCTTACTGGTTTGAATAATCTTTTCAGCTGATTTGTAGGATATAGTTTTTATCTATAACAACGCATAAATAATTAGTATTTTACAAAGAACGTAAAATTCCCTATATTATAAATATCAAAACACGAAAACCTTATGGAGGCAAATATATGAAAAAAATTATTGCTATTGCTGCTGCTCTTGCTCTTACAGCAGGCGCTTTTGCACAGAAAATTAAAGTTGGTGCTACACCAGAACCACACGCTGACCTTTTGAACCTTGTTAAGGCAGAACTCAAAGCAGAAGGCGTTGATCTTCAGGTTGTAGAATTTACAGATTACGTAACACCAAATGATGCTTTGGAAACAGGTGACCTCGATGCTAACTTCTTCCAGCATCTTCCTTACCTTAATTCTTTCAACAAAGAACGTAACTATCATCTTGTTTCTGCAGGTGGTATCCATGTTGAACCAATCGCACTTTATTCAAAGAAAATCAAGAAGCTTGGTGATCTTCAGAAAAAAGCTGTAATTGCAATTCCTAATGACCCTACAAATGAAGGTCGTGCTCTTTTGCTCCTTCAGTCTGCTGGTCTTATTAAGCTTGACCCTAAAGCTGGAATCACAGCAACACCTGTTGATATTAAAGAAAACAAACTTAAGCTCAAGTTCAAGGAAATTGAAGCTGCTTCACTTCCACGTGTACTTGGTGACGTTGATGCTGCAATTATCAATGGTAACTATGCAATTCCTGCAGGGCTTGTTGCAACACGTGACGGTCTTTTTATCGAAGGTAAAGATTCACCTTACGTAAATATCATTGCTGTTAAAAAAGGCCGCGAAAATGACAAGGCAATCAAAGCTCTTGTAAAAGCACTTCAGAGTGATAAAGTTAAAAAGTATATTGCATCAAAATACAAGAACGGCGAAGTTGTTCCTGCATTCTAATCTGTAATATAAGTTAACGCTTTACATCACCACAGCCGGTTACGATTCTGTAGCCGGCTTTTTTTATCTTTTGTGAAAGTTCGTTAAGGTAAGTTGAATTTTCTGTTGCTGAATTTTCTTTTCCGTTGTAAAGACTGTAGTTATTGTGGTTTTCTTTTGGAGTAAAGTTAGGCATAATGACATTGGCGCCGGATTTAAGGCCTTGAATGATTCCGTCTGGGGCAATGACTCCAAGTGCGGTAGTAGAAGGAATCAGGGCGTGGGGAAATTCAAGGCGGAGAATTGATATCAGTTTGAGGGTGAGGTTAAGGTCGCCGTCAGGTTCGCCTGCAAAAGGTGTCTGGTCATGATGAATGAAAGGACCTATGCCTATCATGTCCGGATCAAGTTCCCGCAAAAACTTTATGTCTTCAATTAATGTGTCATAACTCCATCCTGGAGAGCCAACCATAAAACCGCTTCCTGTCTGGTATCCTGTTTTTTTTAAGTTGAATAAACATTTTACACGGTTTTCTATTGTCTGGTCTGCCGGATGAAGCTTTGCATAATGAACTGGATTTCTTGTTTCGTGTCTTAATAAAAATCTTTGTGCACCGGCATTAAAAAGTTTCTGGTAGGAATCAAGACTTCGTTCGCCTATGGAAAGAGTAACGGTGCAATCAGAAAATTCAGCTTTTATCTGTTTTATGATTTCAGAAAGAATTTCATCAGTAAAATACGGATCTTCGCCGCCTTGTAATACAAATGTTCTGCAGCCTGCAATATAAGCATTTTTGCATGCATCAAGAATTTGTTTTGTGCAAAGGCGGTAACGGGAAAGTTTTGAGTTTTGTGCACGGATGCCGCAGTAATAACAGTTGTTTTTACAGTGATTTGTAAATTCGATTAATCCCCGGATATAAACGTCATCACCATAAACTGCACGTCGTACACAGTCTGCTTTTGAAAATAATTTTTCCGACGGGAAGTTATGAGAAAAAATTTCTTTTAATTGTGAATCAGAAAATTTTGCAGGCTGAGGATTCATATATAAACTATATAGCACAATTTAAAAAAAATGTCATTTCAAGCGCTTTGTCTTACAGAGGTTTAGAATCTCTGATTGCGCTGGAAATGACATTTTGCTACAGGCAGCTTAAATTATAAGTTTGAGTAACCCATAAGGAATTCATCGATTTCTCGTGCACACTGGCGGCCTTCTGCAATTGCCCAGACTACCAGGGATTGTCCGCGATGCATGTCACCGCATGTGAAAACTTTTTCAACATTTGTTGAATAGCTTTCTGGTCCTTTTGCTGTGTTAACAACGCCGCGTGGAGAAAGTTCTGCACCGAAAGCTTTTGCAGTATATTCTTCTGCACCAAGGAATCCGGCAGCAATCAAAAGAAGATCACATGGAAGTTCTTTTTCTGTTCCTTCGATTTCGCAAAGTTTTCTCTGACCGTCAACATTGCGGAATTCTACCTGAACGGTTTTTACACCTGTAATGTGTCCGTCTTTCTGATAGATTTCCTTAATTGTTGTTTTATAGATTCGTGGATCATTGTTTGTAAGCGAAATAACTTCCTGCTGACCGTAATCTGTCTTAAGGACTCTTGGCCACTGTGGCCATGGATTGTTTGCCTGGCGTTCAACTGGTGGCTGAGGCATCATTTCAAGAGCTGTGATTGTTGCAGCACCAAGACGGGCACAAGTACCGGTACAGTCATTACCTGTATCGCCACCACCAACGATGATTACATTCTTGCCAGAAGGATTCATGTCAGGATTTGAAGAATCCAGTGTCGAAAGAATGTCAGCGATTGCTGCAGGTTTTTCACCTTCATTATTTTTGCAGACAGATTTTGTAACCTGTGTCAAAAAGTCTACTGCAGGATAAATACCTTTTGCATCTTCGCCGGCAACATTAAGCTTGCGTGCTTTTTTTGCACCACAGCAAAGAGCTACTGCATCAAACTGATTCAACAGCATAGAAGCGTCTGTGTTATTACCAACATCTGCATTAGTAATAAAAGTTACACCTTCTGCTTCCATGAGTTTTACACGGCGGTCAACAATTTTCTTGTCCAGCTTCATATTTGGAATACCGTACATTAAAAGTCCACCAATACGGTCATCGCGTTCAAATACTGTTACGTTGTGTCCACGGCGGTTAAGAAGATCTGCTACGGCAAGACCTGCAGGACCTGAACCTACAACAGCAATTTTTTTGCCTGAACGAACTTTTGGAATCTGTGGCTGCATGTAGCCTGATTCAAATGCTTTTTCAATTATGTAAAGTTCGTTTTCGTGAATTGTTACAGGATCTTTGATGTCTTTGTCATCAGTATAATCTTTTTCCATACTGATACAGTTGCAGGCTTTTTCACAAAGGGCAGGACATACACGACCTGTAAATTCGGGGAAGCTTGAAGTCTTTAAAAGTCTCCATGCAGCCATGTTGTACTGTCCCTTGTAAAGTGCGTCGTTCCATTCAGGGATGAAGTTGTGAAGAGGACAGCCTGTTACCATTCCGCCGAGCTTGATTGCACTCTGACACATCGGAACACCACAGTTCATACAGCGGGCAGCCTGTTTACGGCGGTCGCTGTCGTCCAGGTATGAATGCATTTCTTCAAAGTTTGTGAGTCTGAGGTCTGGTTTAATCCAGTCGTTCTCAACTCTTGTATATTTCATAAATCCATTAGAAAGTCCCATTTTTATCTCCTTACAGAATGTAAATGTTAAGCCGTTACCTTCTTAAAGGCTTCAAGTAATGCTTCATCATGTGTCATGCCTGCAGATTCTGCATTTGCAATTTCTTTAAGTACTTTTGCATAATCGTTTGGAATGATCTTCTTAAAGTGCTTGACTGTGTTATCCCAGTCTGCAAGAATTTCCTTACCGCGGTTACTTCCTGTTTCTGCAACATGTTTTTCGACAAGTGATTTTACAAGATCGATATCATGCTGGTCAGAAAGTTCGCTCATTGTAATAAGGTCTTTGTTAAGGCGCTTGTAAAGATCGTGATTTGCATCAAGAACATAAGCAACACCGCCGCTCATACCGGCTGCAAGGTTTCTTCCTGTTGAACCAAGAATTACTGCAGTTCCGCCAGTCATATATTCAAGACCGTGATCACCACATCCTTCTGATACTACTGTTGCACCTGAGTTTCTTACACAGAAGCGTTCACCTGCAATACCATTGATGAAAGCCTGTCCGCTTGTAGCACCGAAACAACATACGTTACCTACGATGATGTTTTCTTCTGCCTTGAAAGTTGCAGCTTCAGGAACTTTAACTACAATCTTACCGCCGCTCAAGCCTTTTCCAAGACCGTCGTTGGCGTCTCCTGTAAGGCGCAGTGTAAGACCTTTCGGAATGAATGCACCAAAACTCTGTCCACCGCCACCAGCTGCATTTACTGTGTAGCTGTCTTCTTCGAGTGTATTACCAAAGTTCTTCTGAATCTGAGATCCAAGAATTGTTCCAACTGTACGGTCTGTTGAAGAAACCTTAAGGCTGAATGTTCCTGTCTTTTTCTTGAGAGTCTTTTCAAATGCAGGAAGAAGTTCTTTTTCGTCAACTGTTTTAGAAAGCTGGAAGTCGTAAACGTCAGCAGCCTTGAAGTGAGATCCTTCGCTCTGTTCAGAAAGATCTGATCCGCCTGCAAGAATGCGGCTCATGTCAACAAGGTTTGCTCTTTCGAATGCACCCTTTTCTTTAACTTTGAGCATTTCTGCATGACCACACATTTCTTCTACTGAGTGGAATCCAAGCTTAGCCATAATTTCACGCAATTCACTTGCAATGAATTTCATGAAGTTTTCAACATATTCAGGTTTGCCTGTAAAGCGCTTTCTGAGTTCACTGTTCTGTGTTGCAACACCAAATGGACATGTATCAAGGTTACATACACGCATCATTGCACAGCCCATTGTGATAAGTGGTGCTGTTGCAAATCCGAATTCTTCTGCACCCAAAAGACATGCAATTGCAACATCGCGGCCGCTCATAAGTTTACCGTCAGTTTCGATGATTACACGGCTGCGCAATCCGTTCTGGATAAGTGTCTGATGTGTTTCTGCAAGCCCAAGTTCCCATGGAAGTCCTGCATGGTGAATCGAAGAAAGTGGAGCAGCACCTGTACCACCGTCATGACCTGAAATAAGAATTACCTGTGCACCGGCTTTTGCTACACCGGCTGCGATTGTACCTACACCTGCTTCTGAAACAAGTTTTACACTGATGCGTGCATCGCGGTTTGCATTCTTAAGGTCATAGATAAGCTGAGCAAGATCTTCGATAGAATAAATATCGTGATGTGGTGGAGGTGAAATAAGTGATACACCTGGAGTTGCGTAACGTGTTTTTGCAATCCATGGATATACTTTTTTACCAGGAAGGTGTCCGCCTTCACCCGGCTTAGCACCCTGAGCCATCTTAATCTGAATTTCTTTTGCGCTTAACAGGTATTCTTCTGTAACACCAAAGCGTCCTGAAGCTACCTGCTTGATTGCAGAGTTCTTGTCTGTTCCAAGGCGTTCTGGTTTTTCACCGCCTTCGCCTGAGTTTGATTTTCCGTGAAGATGGTTCATTGCAAGAGCCATGCATTCATGAGCTTCCTGGCTGATTGAACCGTATGACATGGCACCTGTCTTAAATCTCTTTACGATTTCTTCTACAGATTCAACATCGTCAAGAGGAATTTCTTTTGCATTATCAAAGTTGAATTTTAGCATTGCACGCAAAGTATGTGGATGTGCATTGTCGTCAACAAGAGAAGTATATTCCTTGAATCGTTCGTAACTTCCTGTCTTTGTTGATTCCTGCAATGCAATAATGATTTCAGGTGAATAAAGATGGTCTTCACATGTAGGTCCGCGGCGGAACTTATGAAGTCCAACTGAATCAAGATGAGTATTTACAGTAAGTCCAAGCGGATCGAATGCTTTGTTGTGGTGGAAGTTTACATCTTCTGCAATTTCCTTAAGACCAATACCGCCGACACGGCTTACTGTATTTGTAAAGTAAATGTCGATAACGTCTTTTGCAATTCCGACAGCTTCGAAAATCTGTGCAGACTGATAAGACTGAATTGTACTGATACCCATTTTAGCAGCAATCTTAACGATACCGCCGATGATACCTTTGTTGTAATCATCAATTGCTGTGTGGTAATCTTTGTCCAGAAGTTTCTGGTCGATAAGTTCTGCAATTGCTTCATGAGCAAGGTAAGGGTTGATTGCACGGGCACCATAACCTAAAATCATTGCACTCTGATGAACGTTGCGGATTTCTGCACTTTCAAGAATGATTGAAATTGCAGTGCGTTTTTTTGTACGGATGAGATACTGTTCAACGCCGCTGACTGCAAGTAAAGAAGGAATTGCAACATGGTTGGCATCTACACCGCGGTCACTCAAAACGATGATGTTTGAACCGTTGCGGTATTCGCGTTCGATGTCAACAAATACGTTATCAAGTGCATCTTTAAGTGAAGTATTCTTGTAGTACAAAAGGGATACAACAGAAGTTTTAAGGCCAGGCATATCAAGTGCCTTGATCTTCATCATATCAACACCAGTAAGGATAGGGTTGTTGATTTCGAGGACCTGACAGTTCTTGCTCTGTGGAATAAGGAGGTTTCCGTCAGAACCAACATAAACTGTTGTGTCTGTAACTGTTTTTTCGCGGAGACTGTCGATAGGCGGGTTGGTTACCTGTGCAAAAAGCTGCTTGAAGTAATTGAAAAGGGCTGGATGTTTGTCACTCATTACAGCAAGAGGAGTATCAACACCCATTGCACCTGTAGGTTCGATTCCGTTCTGTGCAAGAGGAAGAATCATTTCGTTGACATCTTCGTAGTTCCATCCAAAGGCACGGTACATGATGTCGCGTTCTTCCTGGCTGTATACAGGAATTTTCTTGTTAGGAATTTTAAGGTCAGAAAGATGTTTGATGTTAAGGTTGAGCCATTCACCGTAGCTCTGAGCATTTGCATATTCTTTTTTTACATCAGCATCTGCAATAAGTTTTTTCTGTTTTGTATCAACAAGAAGAATGCGTCCCGGCATAAGTCTTGATTTACATACAATTTCTTCTTCCGGAATATCAAGAACACCAACTTCTGAACTTAAGATAAGGTTGTTGTCTTTTGTAATATAGTAGCGTGAAGGACGCAGACCGTTGCGGTCAAGAGTTGCACCAACAAAATCACCGTCACTGAAAAGAATTGCGGCAGGTCCATCCCATGGTTCCATCATTGTTGCCCAGTAATGATAGAAATCTTTCTTTGTCTGATCCATGTTGTCATCGTGCTTCCATGGTTCAGGGATACAGATCATTACTGCAAGTGGAAGAGGCATTCCGTTCATTACAAGGAATTCAAGAGTATTGTCCAGCATTGCAGAGTCACTTCCTGTTGTATCAATTGCAGGAAGAATATTCTTAAGCTGTTCGTTATTGAATACAGGTGAATCAATTGTTTCTTCACGTGCAAGCATACGGTCAGCATTACCACGGATTGTATTGATTTCACCATTGTGTGCGATAAAGCGGTTAGGGTGAGCACGTTTCCAGCTAGGCTGAGTGTTTGTAGAAAAGCGTGAATGAACAAGTGCAAGACTTGAAACGTATTCAGGATCCTGAAGGTCAGTGTAGAAAGTACGAAGCTGGCTTACAAGGAACATTCCCTTGTAAACGATTGTACGGCTGCTGAGGGAACAAACATAAGTATCAAAACTTGAATGTTCAAACTGGCGGCGCACCATATAAAGTTTTCTGTCGAATGCAAGACCTTTTTCTGTGTCTGCAGGGCGTTCAATAAAACACTGCCAGATTGCAGGCATACAGTCGCGGGCTGTTTTACCAAGTACATCCTGGCTTACAGGCACTTCACGCCAGCCCAGGAATTTCAGTCCTTCTTTTTCACAAAGAGTTTCAAGCATTTTCATTGCCTGACTTCTGATGAACTTATCCTGAGGGAAGAAGAACATTCCGACACCGTAATCTCTTTCTTCGCCAAGAGTGATATTAAGGCTGGAACATTCTCTCTTAAAAAATTTATGTGCAACCTGAACAAGAATACCAACACCGTCACCTGTCTGGCCTGTTGCATCTTTACCTGCGCGGTGTTCAAGTTTTTCGACAATGGAAAGTGCGTTGTCAACGATTTTGTGGTTCTGAATACCATCAATGCTGACTACTGCTCCAATACCACATGCGTCATGTTCAAAGCTTGGTTCGTAAAGTGTCTGGTTCATAAATCCTCCAAAACGATAAAAAAAAGCGGCAATGTGGCTGCAGAAAATTCTATAAAGACATAGAATCCCTGCGGCAGACACCATTGTCGCTTGAAAATAAAAAAGCGTTTTACGCATAAACAGAAAATTTCTGGTAATGCATAAAACGCCTTCGTTTGAATTTCATATTACCGAAATTTACCAAAATGTGCAAGTGTTTTGACATAATTATATAGTAAAAACATAAAAAAAAGCCGGTCACAATTTAAGTGACCGGCGGTTATTAAGCCATTATTTTAGTAAGCCTGATCGTGAACGTTAGCGATTGCGCGTCCGCTAGGTTCATTCATCTTGCCCCATGCTTCATCCCATTCAAGGGCTTTTGCTGTAGAACATGCAACGCCTGCTTCGTGTGGAGGGCAGAGAGCTGCTGTTGGGCTTGGGAAAAGTTTTTCGTAGATTTCGCGGTAGAAGTATTCTTCTTTTGTAGAAGGAGTGTTTACCGGGAATCGGCGTTCGCGCTGAGCAAATGCTGCATCAGAAACTTTAGCGTTTGTCATTTCTCTTAATGTATCAATCCAGCTGTATCCTACGCCGTCAGAGAACTGTTCCTTCTGTCTCCAGCAGATGTCTGGTGGAAGAATGTCTTCGAATGCCTTACGAACAATCCATTTTTCGATGCGCTGTTTTCCGTCAGGAAGTTTGATGTTCATCTTGTCTTTAGGGTTCAAGCCCATTGCAATGTCGATGAATTCTTTATCAAGGAATGGAACACGTCCTTCAATTCCCCATGCCATAAGGCTTTTGTTAGCACGCAGACAGTCGTAAAGGTGAAGTTTGCTCATCTTGCGGACAAGTTCTTCGTGGAATTCCTGAGCGTTTGGTGCCTTGTGGAAGTAAAGGTATCCGCCGAAAAGTTCGTCGCTTCCTTCGCCAGAAAGAACCATCTTGATTCCCATTGCCTTGATTGCACGGGCCAGAAGGTACATTGGTGTAGAAGCACGGACTGTTGTAATGTCATATGTTTCAATGTGGTAAATTACATCTTCAAGTGCGTCCAGAGCTTCCTGAATTGTAAAGTGAATTTCGTGGTGAACTGTTCCGATGTAATCAGCGGCTTTGCGGGCAGCAGCAAGGTCTGGAGAACCTTCAAGACCGACTGCAAATGAGTGAAGCTGTGGCCACCATGCATCTTTAATTGAACCTGTTTCAACACGTTTTTTTGCAAACTTCTGTGTGATGGCTGCAATAACAGTTGAGTCAAGACCGCCGGAAAGGAGTACACCGTAAGGAACGTCAGACATGAGCTGAGCCTTTACTGCTCTTTCGAGGCCTTCACGAACTTTTTCAATTACAGAAGGATCAATTATTTCACCCTTGTCATCAGTTGCACAAGGAGCATCTTTTACTGCATCAAATGATTCCCAGTCACGCTTGTACCAGCGAACAGGTTTTTCATCTTTTGAATAGTAATAACAGCCGTTAGGGAATTCTTCGATTGTTTCGCACTGACCTTCAAGAGATTTAAGTTCAGAGGCAACATAGTAACGGCCTTCTTTATCCCAGCCCTGGTAGAGAGGAATAACACCGATTTCATCACGACCGATAAGATAAACATCTTTTTCTGAGTCGTAAAGAGCAAAAGCAAAGATACCGGAAATATCTTCAAGGAAATCTACGCCTTTTTCTTTATAAAGGGGAAGAATGACTTCACAGTCACTCATTGTTTTAAAATCATATTTTCCTGCATAACGGGCACGGATTTCTCTGTGGTTGTAAATTTCACCGTTAACTGCAAGAATAATTTTTCCATCGTCAGAAACGAGTGGCTGTTTACCGCTGAAAGGGTCAACGATTGCAAGACGTTCATGAGACAGGATTGCATTATTGCCTGTGTAAACGCCGCTCCAGTCCGGCCCGCGATGACGAAGCTTCTTAGACATTTCAAGAACCTGTTTACGCAACTGTTCTTTGAGTCCTTCGTCGATTGGTTTACTGCCGTCTCCTAAATCAAAAGCACCTACAAATCCGCACATGTAATCCTCCAAAAATAAAAAGAGGCTTGGTTTGACCAGACGATGATTCGTCCATTCAAACCAAGCCTCTTTGCTTGATTAATTAACTATAAATCTATTGTAAAAAAAAATCAATATATGAATTACTGTTTCTTAAAAAATTTGTAAAAAACGGAAAAAATCAGATTTGCAGCAAGGGCTGTCAGAAAAACTGCTGCAAAGACAATGAGGTTTGCCAGAGAATTTATCGGGCAGTACTTTACTGTGTATGAAGCAATCGTAAAACCAATTATCATCTGGACTGCATAAAGTTCAAGAGAAACTTTTGAAATTAAACTTGAAAATCTGTTTTCTCGAATTCTGTCAAAAAGAAGAATTAATCCTGCAATCAGCGGCAGGTTTGCAAGATAATTAAAATCACGGACCGCGTTAATCTGAATATGATTTTTGTAAACATAGTATGAAAGAATAAAGCCCAAAATTACTGATATTACTGCAATCAGAAAGTAGAGGAATTTTCTTTCATAAAGTTTCTGGCTAAGTGAATATTTTGCGCAATAAAATCCAAGTAAAAAAACAGGAAGCCTGTTTGTAAAAATGAATATTTCTTTATATCCGGTAAAAAGGCTTAAAGTGACAGTCAGCGTAATCCATGCCAGAAAAAATATTAATGGGGATGCAACAGGATGTTTTTCATCAAAAATTTTATAAAATGGAAAAACAAGATATAAAATCATAATGGCTGGAATGAACCACATAAAAGAAGCTCCGCCTTTTATAAAAAGCTGGATTCCAAGTTCTGTGGTTATAAGTTTTGATTTTGACCAGTCCATTATTATGGCCTGGATTACTGCAAATATTACAAACTTTAAGTAAATATGTATAAGTCTGTTTGAAATAAATTCTTTATATTGAATTTTTCTTGAGCCCATGGACCAGGCAGAAATAAAAAAGAAAATATCAACGCCTGTGTAACAGATAAAACGCAGGAATTTCCCCAGCTCATAAGCCTTTCTGCTAAAATCTGACATTGAAGCAGAAGGACTCATTATAAGCAGATGAAAAATGAGAATCATCAGTGCACTTATGCAGGCTAAAGTTTTTTTATTTGTCATAAATCAGTTTTCAAAAGAGCATGGTGACATTACAAAGAAAACAAGACTGGCTGTTTTAACGCAGGACATTTCTTCGGCTTCGACACAGATGTTCCAGCGCATATCGAAATTTGCATAAAGTTCATCTGCAAGTGCTTTTGTGTCATCAGATTCAAATACATATGCAACAAAAGGAATTGAACCGATAACAGGCGCTATCATATATCCTTTTTTATAATTTTTAATTTCTGATCTGAATCCTGAAAGAAACTGTGAACCTGTAATGTCTTCACATACTATTCCTGTTTCAAGACATGGATTAGTTGAAAGTGCTGCAGCAATTTTTTCTGAATCATTTTCAGTTTTGGCAAGTGTTTCAAACTGATCGGAGAGAATCTGCGCAATTGTAGAATTTTCCTGCTGTTTTTTTTCGCCGCAGGAAGTAAGACATAAAATGGTAAGAGCAATGACTGCTGTGAAAGAAAATAGTTTTTTCATGAATAAACTCCTTATACTTAAGTTTATCATGGAAAGCTGAAAGTGTAAAAGTGCAAAAAAACCTTCCTGCGGCAACAGGAAGGAAAACATAGAGTTTTAGTTTTTAGGTTATAAAAGAGAATAGTTTATATTCGCTATCCTGCATAATTAATGCTACTCGCTGTCCTGCAATGCGTCGTAGCCGGATTCGCCTGTGCGAACCTTGATAACATCTTCGATTTCGTAAACGAAGATTTTACCGTCACCAATGTGACCTGTATACAAAGCCTTCTTTGCTGTTTCAACAACTTCCTTAACAGGAATCTTAGCAACAACAATTTCGACCTTAATCTTAGGAAGAAGTGTAGGGCTGACTGGAACACCACGATAGTATTCAGATGCACCTTTCTGCATACCACAACCCATTACATTTACTACAGTCATACCTGTAATTCCGATAAGGTTCATGTATGTCTTAAGCTCTTCGAACTTTTCCTGACGTGTAATAATTACAACCTTGTGGAGCTTTGACTTTGTAGAACTTGGAACAGTCTGTGGAACTTCTACAACAGGAACTGCTGCAGAAGGACTTACAGGAATTGTTACACCAGCTGCCTTTGCTTCAGAAACTTCTTCTGCTGTGTAAGGCATTGCAAATCCTGCATAACCTGTATCAAGACCGTGTTCAAGCTTATCAAGACCAACAATTTCTTCTTCTGCTGTTACACGAAGTCCAAAAATCTTTTTGATAACAAAGAATGTAATTGTAATAGTTACAACTGTCCACAGGATTGTTGCACCCATTCCAAGGAACTGGATTCCAAGAGACTTGAAACCGCCACCGTAGAACAAACCTGCAAGAAGGTTTCCGTCTTTGTCAGCCATTGCATAACCAGGAACTGAAGGGTTTGCAAAAAGACCTACTGCAATTGTACCCCAGATACCGTTCATCATATGAACTGCTACAGCACCAACCGGGTCATCGATATGAAGAACATAATCCATGAACCATACACCGAATACTACAAGGAAACCTGCAACAACACCGATGATACAAGCACCACCAGCATCAACTACATCACAAGGAGCTGTGATTGCTACAAGACCTGCCAATGCGGCGTTGAGACACATTGAAACGTCAGGCTTACCATATTTGATCCAAGTAAAGATCATTGTTGTTACTGCAGCAAGAGCTGGAGCAATTGTTGTTGTTACAAAGATAGATCCAAGCTGTCCAAGTGAAGTTGCAGCAGCACCGTTGAATCCGTACCAGCCCAACCAGAGGATGAATACACCAAGTGCACCGATAGGAATGTTGTGTCCAGGGAAAGCATGAACTCCAGTAACCTTACCGTGTTCATCGCGGTCAAACTTACCGATACGTGGACCAACCATCATTGCACCGATCAAAGCACAGATACCACCAACCATATGAATACAGTTAGAACCTGCAAAGTCATGGAAACCAAGCTGTACGAGCCAGCCGTTACCCCATGTCCAGTGTGCTTCAATTGGATAAATAACTGCAGAAATAATTCCTGAATATACACAGTATGAAAGGAATTTTGTACGTTCTGCCATTGCACCAGAAACGATTGTTGCAGTTGTTGCACAGAATACAAGGTTGAATACAAATCCTGACCAGTCAAATTCTGCATAGTTTGTGAATACCTGCCAGTTTGGTTTACCGATTAAACCAAAGAAACAGTTTTCACCAAGAAACAGACCAAAACCAATTGCTATGAATGTAACTGTACCAATACAGAAATCCATAAGGTTTTTCATGATAATGTTACCTGTGTTTTTTGCACGGGTAAATCCTGTTTCTACCATTGCAAATCCTGCCTGCATCCAGAAAACCAGAGCTGCACCAAGCAGGAACCATACACCCCATAGATCACCTTGAAGTGATTGTACGGCACTCATAACTTCATCCATAATGGACCTCCAAAATAATTATTTTTTTTATAATACCTTTTCAAGTCTCTGCATTGCTTCCTGCGTATTTGCAAGAGTATTGAATGCAGTCAAACGGAACCATCCTTCTCCGTTTGTTCCAAATCCAGCTCCAGGAGTTCCTACAACATTTGCTTTTTCAAGAAGCAGGTCAAAGAAGTCCCAGCTGTTCATCTGGTTTGGACATTTAAGCCAGATGTAAGGCGAGTTTTTTCCGCCTGTATATTTAATGCCAAGTTTATCAAGTGTTTCCATGATAACCACAGCATTCTTTTTATAGACTGCAATGTTTTCTTTAATCTGTTTAAGACCTTCTTCAGAGAAGATTGCATTGCCGCCTTTCTGTACAATGTAAGATACGCCGTTGAACTTTGTTGTCTGGCGTCTTAACCACATTTTGTTCAATGGACCAAGTGCATTTGGAACGATTGTGTATCCAAGGCGTACGCCAGTGAACCCTGCAGTTTTTGAGAAGGAACAGAATTCAATTGCAACATCCTTTGCTCCTTCAATTTCATAAATACTTCTTGGAAGTAAAGGATCTTCGATAAATGCTTCATAAGCAGCATCAAATAAAATCAAAGCGCCCTTTGCTTTTGCATAATCAACCCATTCTTTAAGCTGAGTGCGGTTATAAGCTGCACCAGTAGGATTGTTTGGTGAACACAAATAAATGATGTCGCAGTCTACGCTTGAATCAGGCATTGGAAGAAATCCGTTTTCTTCGCTTGCATTCATAAAAAGAATCTTACGACCATCCATAATGTTTGTATCTACATAAACCGGATAAACTGGATCCGGAATAAGAACAACATTACTCTTATCAAATAAATCAAGGATATTTCCAAGATCACTTTTTGCACCGTCTGAAACAAAGATTTCTGCTGTTTCAAGATCAACATTATGTGACTTGTAGTATCCGCGGATACTTTCCTTAAGAAATTCATATCCCTGTTCAGGTCCGTATCCTTTAAAGGTTTTGCCGTCTGCCATTTCATCAACGGCGCTGTGCATTGCCGAAATAACCTGTGAACTCAAAGGAAGTGTTACGTCACCAATTCCAAGTCTGATTATTTTTGCTTCAGGATGTTCCGAGGAAAAATTCTTTACCTTGGAATTAATCTGGGCAAACAAATAACTTTCTTTCAAATTGCTGTAGTTTTCATTTAACTTGTACATAACACTTCCTTTTTGTCTAATTTATTTTACGCTGAACAAAAGATCGCCATAACTTGGGAACGGCCACATTTCTTTTGGTGTGATTGTTTCAAGTTCATCAGCAAGCTTTCTAAGACTGTCCATTGTAGCAAGAACTTCGTCATGGTAGAAAGTTGAAATTGCTGCAGTTTCAGACAATGTCTTAACTTTGTCAAGTTTTGCTTCGAGTTCTGCAACAGCCTTGTAGATTCCTGATACGAGACCAGAAACTTTAACAAACTGTTCTTTTTCGTAAGCTGGTTCACATCCAAGGATTGGTTTTTCAACAGCAATTGCCTGTCCGAGCTGAGCAGCAAGTTTTGATCCGCAAGGAAGAATGTTCTTCTTTGTCATATCAATCATTGTCAAAGCTTCGATGTTAAGAATCTTGATGTAGTTTTCGTTATGGATTTCATAACGGCTTTCTACTTCTTTCTTGCTGTATACACCATGCTTTTCGAACAATGAAACGTTCTTTTCATCAAGAATGTGAACGAGAGCTTCTGGTGTGCTCTTAAGGTTGTAAAGACCACGTTTTTCTGCTTCTGCAACCCATGCATCATCATAACCGTTTCCGTTGAAGATGATTCTCTTGTGATCCTTGATTGTCTTGAGGATCAGTTCGTGGAGGTCAGACTTAAGGTCTTTGCTGCCTTCAAGTTTATCTGCATACTGGCTCAAGATTTCTGCAACTGCTGTGTTAAGGAATACGTTTGCACATGCAATTGAGTCCTGGCTTCCGAGCATACGGAATTCGAATTTGTTTCCTGTGAAAGCAAATGGTGAAGTACGGTTACGGTCTGTTGCATCCTTGTTGAATTCAGGAAGAACTGTTACACCAATCTGCATCTTTTCTTTTGCGTGTGTTCCGTAAGGTTTTCCGTTTTCAAGACAATCGAGGATTGCAGAAAGTTCGTCACCAAGGAACATAGAAACGATTGCTGGAGGAGCTTCGTTTGCTCCAAGACGGTGATCGTTTCCGGCACTTGCAACAGAAATACGAAGAAGATCCTGATAGTTATCAACAGCTTCGATTACAGCACAAAGGAACAAAAGGAACTGTGCATTGCTTTCTGGTGTTGCACCCGGGTCAAGAAGGTTCTTGCCTGTATTTGTACTGATTGACCAGTTGTTATGTTTACCTGAACCGTTAACGCCTTCGAATGGTTTTTCGTGGAGGAGACAAACCATTCCGTGTTTTGATGCAACCTTGCGCATCATTTCCATTGTCAACTGGTTGTGGTCACATGCAAGGTTTGTTGTAGAGAAGATTGGAGCAAGTTCGTGCTGAGCAGGAGCAACTTCGTTGTGTTCTGTCTTTGCAAGAATTCCAAGCTTCCACAATTCTTTGTTAAGGTCTTTCATGAAGTCCTGAACGCGAGGTTTGATCATACCAAAGTAGTGATCTTCGAGTTCCTGACCTTTAGGAGCCTTAGCACCAAAGAGTGTGCGTCCTGTGTAAATAAGGTCTTCGCGTTTTTCATAAACAGATTTGTCTACGAGGAAGTATTCCTGTTCTGGACCTACTGTTGTTTTTACGCTTGTAACATCTTCGTTTCCAAAAAGGTGGAGAACACGAAGTGCCTGTTTATTGATTGCTTCCATTGAGCGAAGAAGCGGAGTTTTCTTATCAAGTGCTTCACCTGTGTATGAACAGAATGCTGTTGGAATACACAATGTTCCGTCTTTGATGAATGCATAAGAAGTTGGGTCCCATGCTGTGTAACCGCGTGCTTCGAATGTTGCACGGATACCGCCTGATGGGAAGCTTGAAGCATCTGGTTCACCCTGAACAAGTTCCTTGCCGGAAAATTCCATGATGATTTTACCGTCAGCTGCCGGCTGAATGAAGCTGTCGTGCTTTTCAGCTGTTACACCTGTCAATGGCTGGAACCAGTGAGTAAAGTGTGTGGCACCTTTTTCGATTGCCCAGTCTTTCATTGCATTTGCAACTACAGTAGCAACGTTAAGATCAAGTTTTTCTCCATCTTTGATTGTTTTCATCAAAGCTTTGAATGTTTCTTTTGGAAGACGTTCTTTCATTGTGGTTTCGTTAAATACCATACTTCCAAATTCTTCTGTGACTTTCATATAACCTCCTAAAGCAGGGCAAAAGGTAACCAAAAGCAAACGATTTTTGTGATACCTATTGTTTCTTTGTAATTTTTTTTGTGTATGCACAAAAAAAAAGCGGCCGATGCTCATGTTCAGGCACGTCTTCTGAACAAGGCTTCATTGCCGCAATAAACAAACCGAAAAGATTTGCTTTTTATAGTTTTCGAGGGTGGTTTTCACCTATCTGCAACGCAGAAAAACAGGAAAACTATTAATAATGTTGTTCGAGCAAAAAAAAAGCCGTTGACCCCTGTAAGGATCAACGGCATCTTTGTCGCTTGATATTTAACTTATATCATTTATATAAATTATTGTCAATAAATTTGATAAAAAAATTGTAAAAAAAGGATATTTTAACTGTGCCGCAGAACCAGATTGTAGGCTGGCATGCAGCAGCAGTTATTAAACTTCAATTACACCTTCAAAACAGGTTTCTGCGTTACCAGAAAGCCATACCTGATCCTGAGTGTAGCGTACGCTAAGGATACCACCCTTAACTTTAACAGTTACATCAAGATCTTTTGTACAAAGTCCTTTTTCACATGCAGCAACAACAGCAGCACAGGCACCGGTTCCGCAGGCAGCAGTTTCGCCGTTACCGCGTTCCCATGCACGCATTTTAATTTCTGCAGGGTTTACGACGCGGACAAATTCAACGTTTGTACGGTTAGGGAACATTTTATGGTTTTCTATTTCAGGACCGATAACACTGACTTCTTCTTTGTCAACAAACTGGCTGAAGATTACACAGTGAGGGTTACCGATATCTACGCAGGTAACATTATAGCTGTCTGTTTTTTTGAGACCGAATATAGGATCAATTACAAGTTCCTTGTTTTCAAAAGATGCTTTCCCCATTGCAACAGAAACACTTGTAACTTTGTCATTGCGTTTGTAAAGAGTAAGTTCCTTAACGCCGGCATTTGTTTCTACATGAATTACTGTTGTAGCATCTTCTTTGTTGTTATCAAGAAGCCCGTTGATGTTTTTGTCATAAAGATATTTTCCGACACAGCGGATTGCGTTACCTGCCATCTGACCTTCTGAACCGTCAAGGTTAAAGAATCTCATTCTGGCATCTGCAACCGGTTTGCCTGATTCATCTAACGAAGCAGCTTCGATCAATACAAGAGAGTCAGCACCGATTCCGCCCTGTTTACGTTCGCAAAGGCGTACTGCAAGGTCGTTGGGATTTTCGATAGGATTTTCGATTCCGTTGATTACGATAAAGTCGTTTCCTGTAGATTCCATTTTTGTAAATGAAAGATGCTGTTTTACATCGCGAAGTGAATTGATGTCTACAAGTTCAACGTTTTCTTCTGTGTATTTGGACAAAAGACTTGCAGCAAGTGCGTTTGCTGTGTCGATTGCTGTAAGACATGGAATTGAGCGTTCTACAGCATGGCGTCTCATCTTTACAGAGTCGGCCATCGGGTTACGGCCTTTTGCAGAAGTTGAAATTACGTAGTCGATTTTTCCTGAGTCAAGGAGAGTTAAAAGGTTGTCATCCGGATTTTCGTGAATCTTGTTTACGACTGTAACTTCCATTCCAAAGTCGCGGATAGTCTGTGCTGTTCCTTCTGTTGCATAAAGAGTAAATCCCATATCATAGAATTTTCTTGCAAGATCAGGAATTTCATACTGGTCAGTTTTTCTTACAGTGAACAGAACACCGCCGGATTTTTTCATGTTGTAGCCGGCTGCAATGAATCCCTTGTAAACTGCTTCTTCCATTGTAGAAGCAATTCCAAGAACTTCACCGGTTGATTTCATTTCAGGACCCAGGTGTGTATCAACGTCAACAAGCTTTGCGAAACTGAATACAGGAACTTTTACTGCAAAGTAAGGAGGAATGCGGTAAAGGCCTGTTCCAAATCCCATGTCTTTGAGCTTTTCACCAAGCATTGCACGAACAGCAAGGTCAACCATTGGGACGCCGGTAACTTTAGAAATGTAAGGAACTGTACGGCTTGAACGAGGGTTAACTTCAATGATGTAAAGGTCATTCTGGTAAATAAGATACTGAATGTTTACAAGTCCTTTTGTTTTAAGTGCAAGGGCAAGTTCACGGGACTGTTTTATGATTTTATTACGGATGATGTCGTTGAGGTTCCAGGCCGGATAAACTGCAATAGAGTCACCTGAATGGATACCAGTGCGTTCGATGTGTTCCATGATTCCAGGAATAAGAACATCTTCTCCGTCACAGATTGCGTCTACTTCAAGTTCAACGCCCATCATGTATTTGTCGATGAGTACCGGGTTTTCAATTCCCTGGGCGAGAATTACGTCCATGTATTCGTGGATTTCACTTTCGTCAAAGGCAATGATCATGTTCTGTCCGCCAAGTACGTAACTAGGACGAATCAGTACAGGATAACTGATTTTTTCTGCAGCAGCCAGAGCTTCTTCTTTTGTGAATACTGTCATACCGCGAGGACGGTTGATGTTGAGTTTTTCACAAAGGTCTTCAAAGCGTTCGCGGTCTTCTGCAAGGTCAATTGCATCTGCACTTGTTCCAAGAAGGTTATATCCGTGCTGGTCGAGAGTGTGTGCAAGTTTGATTGCTGTCTGACCGCCAAATGCAACTACAACGCCGTATGGTTTTTCGTTTTCGAGAATTGGAAGAACGTCCTGAGGACAAAGTGGTTCAAAATAAAGTCTGTCTGCAATGTCAAAATCTGTAGAAACGGTTTCAGGGTTGTTATTGATGATAACTACTCTGTATCCGAGTTTACGCAGAATCATTACACAGTGAACTGATGCGTAGTCAAATTCGATTCCCTGACCGATGCGGATAGGACCTGAACCGATAACTACTACAGTTTTACGGTTATCGGTTGTATCAGGAGCAGCTTCGTTCACTCCGCCTGCAGCAGATGTATTCTGGCTTGCATAGAAGTATGGAGTGAGGGCTTCGAATTCACCTGCACATGTATCAACCATTTTGTATGTAAAATCGCTGCTGCCGTTTTTGTCAGAATCTTTTTCGCTGTTAACAATGTTGACAAGTTTCCAAAGGAACCATTCATCGATCATTGTCAGTTCGTGAATCTTATCAACACTTACATCGCGTTTCAATAATTCATAGATGAAGAAGAGGCGAAGGTCTGTTGCTGTTTTGATATTTTCAAGAAGGTCATCTGTAGACATTTCTTTTGCAATGTCAAAGTTAAGGTCGTTCTGATGAATTTCACAGCCGCGGACTGCTTTAAGGAGTGCACCTTCAAAGCTGTCGTCGATAGCCATAACTTCACCGGTTGCCTTCATCTGAGTTCCAAGAGAACGTTTTGCATAGAAGAATTTATCAAAAGGCCATTTAGGGAATTTTACTGCAACATAGTCGATTGCAGGTTCAAATGCTGCGTATGTAGTTCCTGTAACTGCGTTCTTGATTTCGTCGAGAGTGTATCCAAGTGCAATTTTAGTTGCAACTTTTGCAATCGGATAACCGGTTGCTTTTGATGCAAGGGCAGAAGAACGGGAAACACGAGGGTTAACTTCGATAACTGCATATTCAAAACTTTCAGGGTTCAATGCGAACTGACAGTTACATCCGCCTTCAATTTTAAGTGCACTGATAATGCTTAATGCTGCAGTACGGAGCATCTGGTATTCTTTATCACTTAAAGTTACAGTCGGTGCAATAACGATAGAGTCTCCTGTATGAACACCAACCGGGTCAAAGTTTTCCATTGAACAGACAGTGATTGTGTTGTCGTTACTGTCGCGCATTACTTCAAATTCAATTTCTTTCCAGCCGGCAATACAGCGTTCAACAAGAATCTGATTGATTGGCGAAAGGTAAATACCGTTATGGGCAATTTCCCGAAGTTCTTTTTCGTCTTTAGCAATACCGCCGCCAGTACCACCGAGAGTAAAGGCAGGACGAACGATTACCGGGTAAGAAATCTGGTTTGCAAAATCAACTGCGTCTTCTACAGTTGTTACGACCAGAGAAGGAATACAAGGCTGTCCGATTTCTTCCATTGTATCCTTGAACATCTGACGGTCTTCTGCACGGTCAATTACATCTGGGCTTGATCCCAAAAGGAGAACGCCTTCTTTTTCGAGGAATCCAGATTTTGCAAGCTGCATACAAAGTGTAAGAGCAGTCTGTCCGCCCAGTCCAGAAAGGATTCCGTCTGGTTTTTCTTTTTTAATGATTCTTTTAATTACAGGGAGAGTAAGCGGCTCAATATAAATTTTGTCTGCCATTACCTGGTCAGTCATAATTGTTGCAGGGTTTGAGTTAACAAGAACAATTGAAACGCCTTCTTCGTGGAGCGCACGACAAGCCTGAACACCTGCATAGTCAAATTCTGCGGCCTGACCAATAATAATAGGACCGGAACCGATAACCATTACCTTCTTGATTTTTGTATTTCTAGGCATTGTTGTCTCCTGTTTTTGCTGTCTTCATAAGGTCAATAAATCTGTCAAAAAGATAGTTTGTATCTTTTGGACCTGCACAAGCTTCAGGATGGAATTGAACGCTGAAAGCAGGAATTTTCTTGTATGCAAGACCTTCGTTGGAATTGTCGTTTACATTAATAAAGAGTGTGTCTGCAACCTGTGGATCAATGCTCTGTGTTTTTACTGCATATCCGTGGTTCTGTGTCGAAATATAAACTTTTGTAGTTTCAAGATCTTTAACAGGCTGGTTTGCGCCACGGTGACCGAACTTAAGTTTTTCTGTATCAAAACCGTTTGCAAGAGCAAGAAGCTGATGTCCAAGACAGATTCCCATAACAGGAGTTTTTGATTTTAAAAGTTCAGCAATGTTTGCGATAATCTGAGTATTTTCTTTTGGATCTCCAGGACCGTTGCTGAGCATGATTCCGTCTGGTTTGATTGCAAGTACATCTTTAGGATCTGTGTATGCATTGAGAACTGTAACACGGCAGTTGCGGTTGACTAAAGAACGTACGATATTTTCTTTTACACCAAAGTCCATGAGTGCAACATGATATGTGCTGTCTGCGTTTTCAGCAGTTGTTGTAACAACATCGCCTCTATCCAGGCTTGTCATGTTTTTAACGGCATCTTTAACGCAGTAAGATTTGATTTTTGCCATGTCAATTGTATCAGGATTATCTGTGATGATTCCGTTCATTGTTCCGACTTTGCAAAGAGTCTTTGTAAGGGCACGGGTGTCGATTCCGTAAAGGCCGGGAACATTATTTTTTTTGAGGAATTCGTCGAGAGTCATTTTACTTCGGAAGTTTGACGGATGTTCGCAGTATTCGCGGACGATATATGCGCTGCATCCTGTTCTTTCACTTTCTGCATCTTCAAGGTTGATGCCGTAATTTCCGATAAGGGGGAAAGTCTGAATTACAGCCTGACCGTAATAACTTTTATCGGTAAGGGTTTCAAGAAAGCCAACCATTGCGGTTGTAAAAACGATTTCGCAGATTACGCCGTCTGCAGGACAGTCAGCACCAAAGGCGAATCCTTCGTATTTCTGCCCGTTTTCCAAAACTAAATATCTCTTCATAATAACCTCAATATATATAGAACAGCTCACTCCGGCGCTACCCGGAATGACAGCAGATTTTTCAAGTTGTCTTAAAACATTTGCAGCAAAGACCTCTGTCTGGTCCAAGACTCAGTGCGCCTTCGATGCTTAAATATCCAAGACTGTCTGCACCGATAATCTTTGTAATTTCTTCAAGACTATGGTTGCAGGCAATAAGATGCTCGCAGTCAGGAACGTCTGTTCCGTAATAACATGGAGCTGTGAACGGTGGTGAAGAAATTCTTACATGAACTTCTTTAGCACCGGCCTCGCGTACAAGCTGAACGATATGACCGCTTGTTGTACCGCGGACAATTGAATCATCAATTAAAACAACGCGTTTGCCTTTTACGGTTTGTGAAATCGGATTCAATTTGATTTTAACTTTGTTTGCTCTTTCTGTCTGCCCAGGATTGATAAAGGTTCGTCCGATGTATTTATTCTTTACAAATCCAAGTCCGTAAGGAATTCCGCTTTCCTGTGCGTAACCGAGTGCTGCATCAAGACCTGAATCCGGAACACCGATTACTACATCAGCTTCTACAGGATGTTCCTTTGCAAGAAGTGAGCCTGCCTTTAAGCGGGAAGCATGAACGCTTACACCGTCAATAACTGAATCAGGACGGGCAAAGTAAATGTATTCAAATACACAAAGTGATTTTTTTGCTGTTTTACAGTGACTGGTAATAGATTTAATTCCACTATCGCTGAATACAACGATTTCACCAGGTTCTACATCACGGATGAATTTTGCACCCACAGTATCAAGAGCTGCAGTTTCAGATGCAATTACATAACATCCGTCCTGAGTCTGACCGTAGCATAAAGGTCTGTAACCGTTAGGGTCTCTGACAGCAAGGAGCTTATCCTGTGTCATAAGAATAAGGGAATAAGCTCCTTCAATTTTTTCCATTGTTGAACTTACGGCCTTTTCGATAGTTGAACAGGTAAGACGTTCCTTTGTTAAAAAATATGCAATTGTTTCTGTGTCGCTGGTTGAATGAAAAATGGCGCCTGTCAATTCGAGCTGACGGCGGAGGGCAGTTGAGTTTGTAAGGTTACCGTTATGTGCAACAGCAAGGTTACCGTTAACATGATGAACTTCTATTGGCTGAACATTGGCGCGGATGTTTGCACCGGTTGTTCCGTAGCGGACATGTCCTACAGCAGCAGTTCCAGGTCCAAGATTTTTTAAGTTTTCGTTTGTAAAAACATCAGATACAAGACCAAGATCTTTATACGAGCTGAACTGGCCGTTATGGTTAACTACAATTCCGCAGGATTCCTGACCTCTGTGCTGAAGAGCATAAAGTCCAAGATAAACAGAAGGTGCAAGTTCCTGTTCTTTAGGTGACCATATTCCAAAAACGCCGCATTCTTCTTTAATCATTTTATATTCCTCCAATCAGGACTTCTGAAGACTTGCTTTTACCAGTCCTGTGAACAATGGATGCGGCTTGTTAGGTCTGCTCTTGAATTCAGGATGGAACTGAACGCCCACAAAGAAATCATTCTGCGGGATTTCAACTGTTTCAACTATGTAGTCATCAGGAGAAGTTCCGCTGACTAAAAGACCTGCGTCTTCGAGAGTTTTGCGGAATTCGTTGTTGAATTCGTAGCGGTGACGGTGGCGTTCGAAGATTTTTTCTGTACCGTAACATTCGTACATTTTTGTGTCAGGTTTTACTTTACAAGGATAAGCACCCAGACGAAGAGTTCCGCCTTTGTTTACATCGTCATTCTGGTCTGGCAAAAAGTCGATGACCTTGTACTGGTTTTCTGCATCAAATTCACCGGAGTTTGCATTCTTAAGTCCTGCAACATAGCGGGCAAATGCGATAACTGCAATCTGCATACCAAGACAGATTCCAAGGTAAGGAATGTTGTTCTTGCGGCAGTAGTTTGCAGTAAGAATCATGCCTTCAATTCCGCGCTGACCAAAACCACCAGGAACGATGATTCCGTCTACGTCAGAAAGTGTATCTACAATTGTTGAATCGTTAATTGTTTCTGAGTCAATCCATTTGATGTTTACAAAAGCGCCTTCGTAGTAACCTGCATGGTGAAGTGCTTCTGCAACAGAAAGATATGCGTCGTGAAGCTGAACATATTTTCCAACCAGACCGATTGTAACTTTTTTTGTACGGGTCTGGATTTTTTCAAGCATTCCGTTCCAGTCAGTAAGATTACATGGCGGAACATTGAGGCCGAGTTTATTACAGACAATCTGCGAAAGATTCTGTTTTTCCAGCATTAAAGGAGCCTGGTAAAGAACAGGCAGTGTAAGGTTTTCGATAACACATTCTTCAGGGACGTTACAGAACATTGCAACTTTTTTGAAAATATTGTCTTCAAGTTTTTCGTCACAGCGAAGAACGATGATGTCCGGTTTAATACCCATTCCCTGAAGTTCTTTTACAGAATGCTGTGTAGGTTTTGTTTTATGTTCGTCACTTCCAGAAAGGAATGGAAGAAGACATACATGAATGTAAATTGCATTTTCGCGTCCAACTTCAAGACCGACCTGTCTGATGGCTTCGATGAACGGCTGACTTTCGATGTCACCTGTTGTACCACCAACTTCTGTGATAACAACATCTGCATCGCTGGTTTTCCCGACATTATAGATAAAGGATTTGATTTCGTTTGTGATGTGTGGAATTACCTGGACTGTTTCTCCAAGATATTCACCGCGGCGTTCTTTGTTAAGGACATTCCAGTAAACTTTACCGGAAGTAAGGTTTGAAAATTTGTTAAGGTCTTCGTCGATGAATCGTTCGTAGTGGCCAAGGTCAAGGTCAGTTTCTGCGCCGTCTTCTGTGACATAAACTTCACCATGCTGGTAAGGACTCATTGTTCCCGGGTCAACGTTGATGTATGGATCAAGTTTCTGTGAAGCAACTTTTAATCCTCTGGATTTCAGAAGGCGACCAAGGCTTGCCGCTGTAATTCCTTTTCCTAATCCTGAAACAACACCGCCTGTAACAAAAATGAATTTTGTATTTTTCATAGAAATCCCCTTAAAACAAAAAAAGAGGTCGCAGACAAAATCTCTTTCGTATTTCAAAAAGAAATCTTATCTGCGACCTCTTCGTCGCTATTAAAAGTTAATATATCACTTTTAATGTCTTTAGAAAAGTGGTATTCAACTTTTTTAGCAAATTTATTCAAGCATTTCAAGAATTTCCTGAGCAGCTTTACCGCTTGAAATTCGTTTGTCCATTGCGAGTTTTTCTATATATTTGTGTGCGTCAGGCTCTGACATCTTTTTTTTGTCGATCAAAAGCCATTTTGCTTTGTTTATAGTGCGTAAATCGGCCATTTTATCCAAAAGCGTTTTGTTTTTCTGTTCCATTCGCTGAAGGCGGCTTGTTATGCTGGAAAGCATTTTTGCTGCAACATAGACAAAGGCTGGAGGACAAGGATCGCTTAATGCAACAATTCCATATTCCTCTGCCTGAGGAGCTAAATCAGCATAAGTTTCTGCTTTACAGATGACCATGATTCCCATTGTTGAATCAAGATAGTCCTGTGCAAAAATAAGCGCATGTTCATCAGGAAGTGGAGTGTTTATAATCATAATGTCAGCCGGACGGTTTAATAAAAAGCGGCGTGCTTCTCCTGCGCTTGAAACATAATTTGTTTCAAACTCTTCTGGAGGAAGTATAGGCTGAAGTCCGTCGTAAAAACTTTTATTTTCTGATACAACCAGAATGGTTTTTACGTTTTTTAATCTGATCATCTTTATCTGCCAAGGGCCTTTTTAATGAATTCGCTGTTTTCAGCAATTGCTTTTGCTTCTTCAAGTGACTGAGGAAGAAGTTCAAGCTTATCTGTAACTTCTTTTGGTGCTGTGTAAAGGTTCACGTCAATCTGAGGACCGCGAACCATTTTCTTTTCGATACCATCGATGCCGGCGTAAATGATAAGGGCAAATGCAAGGTATGGGTTTGTGTATGGATCCGGTGAGCGAAGTTCCATGCGTGCATTCTTTTTGTCTTTAACTGCAGGAACGCGGATGAACTGGCTGCGGTTCTGTGGAGACCATGTAATATACTTTGGCGCCTTTGCTTTTCCGAGGCGGTCGTAAGATTCTTTTGTGTGATTAAAGTAGTAAGTCATTTCTTTTGCATGAGCAAGAACTCCCGCCATGAATGAACAGCGAAGGTTGTCAATGTCATCTGTTTCTTCAAAAGTGTTGAGGGAAACATTGATGTGGAAACCATTACCGCTTTTGTCAGCAAGTGGTTTTGGAGTAAAGTCTGCAATAAGACCTGATTTTTCTGCCGCAGCACGAACAACTGCCTTAAAGTTGATTACGTTGTCGGCAGCGCGCAAAGGTGAGTCATAATGGAAGGAAACTTCATTCTGGCCCGGGCCTTCTTCGTGATGAGAAGATTCAGGAATGATGTTCATTGCTTTCATAGTCTGACAGATTTCGCGGCGGATGTTTTCTCCTTTGTCAGCTGGAGAAACGTCCATGTAGCCTGCGTTGTCAAAAGGAATTTTTGTAGGTTCCCCGTTGATGTCAGTTTTGAAAAGATAGAATTCAGCTACTGTACCGATTTTGATATTGTAGCCTTTGCCCTTTGCATATTCTTCTGCGTGTTTAAGGATAGCGCGTGAATCATTTTCAAATACAGTTCCATCAGGATGACGGATTTCGCAGAACATGCGGACAACTTTTCCCTGGAAACTTCTCCATGGAAGAACTGTGAGTGTCTGCGGAATAGGGAAGAGGAATAAATCGCTGTTAACTACATCAGTAAAGCCTTCGATTGCGCTGGCGTCAAAAGAGATACCTTCGTCAAAAGCACGTTCAAGCTGTTCCGGCAGAATTGCCATGTTCTTGAGCCGACCGTTAATGTCGCAGAATGCAAGGCGCACAAAGCGTACGTCGTCTTCTTTGATGTATTCGAGAACTTCTTCTTTAGTATAATTCATAATTTTTCCTCTATTATAATGTCATCTTTTGTGATGGCAAAAAAAAGGTCGCAGACAGTTTTCGGCAGAGAGATTTCCTCTGTAAAAAAATATCTGCGACCTCTTTGTCGTTAAAAAAATATTAACACAAACTATTTGTTTTATTCAAGAGTTGAATTAAACAATATTAGTCGTTGGCAACAATTTCTTTATAGAACTCAGCAAAGTCAGAACGCTTGTTCTTTGTGAATTCGATTGCAGTGCGTGGATGCTGGTTAAGCTGACCAGTCATCATGTACTGAAGGTCGTAACCCCAGACAATTCCGTTTTCCTTGAGTTTGTTGATGTGTTTTTCGATGAACTGAAGAACAGGGAATGTCTTGTATTTTGGATTTTTGAGGAATCCAAGAAGGAGTTCCATAGCACAGTTACCTGCACCGCGGCCCATTGCAGCATAAGTTGCATCAAGGTAATCAACACCGTCACCACAGCATTCAATTGTGTTTGCAAATGCAAGCTGAAGGTTGTTGTGTGCGTGAATACCGATTTTTTTGCCGTATTTTTCACCAGCTTCTACATAAAGGTTTGCAATACGCTGCATCTGTTCAGGGTAAATTGAACCGTAGCTGTCAACGATGTAAACAACATCAACATTCGATTTACCAAGAAGGTCGAGGGCAACTTTTACGTCTGATTCCTGACCAGAAGAAATTGCCATGATGTTACAAGAAACTTCGTAGCCTTTATCTTTTGCGTCTTCGATCATTTCGATTGCAGCAGGCATTGTGTTAAGGTAAGTTGCAACACGAACCATGTCGATAGGAGAATCAGCTTTTTTAATGATGTCCTGTTTGTAGTTACAGCGTCCTACGTCTGCCATTACAGCAATTTTAAGGTTAGGATCACCGTCGCCTACGATTTTGCGGATGTAATCGTCATCACAGAATTTACATGGACCGAATTTATTTACGTCAAAAAGTTCTTTGTCTGCCTTATAACCAAATTCCATATAATCTACGCCTGACTTAAGGTTTGTCTGATAAAGTTCTTTGACGAATTCGTCTGTAAAGAAAAAGTCGTTTACAAGACCACCGTCACGTAAAGTTGCGTCAAGGACTTTGATACTTGGTCTGAAGTCCATAAGTTTGGAAATTTCTTTCATTTTAAATACCTCTTATAAATGGTTGAATTTGGTTACTGCCGGAATATCCAGCTTAAAACAGATTGAATAATTTTAGCATATTTCAAGTATTTTGTAAAGATACTATTTATAGAAACATACTGCAGAAACTGGAGATTTGATTAGAACTTTCTAACAATTGCGATATTTACTTGAAGAAAATATTCAAAAGAATATAATATTTTTTACAAAGGAGACAAAATATGAAAAGACATGTACTGACAGCATTGTGGATTACACTCATTGTAAACGTATTTGTGTTCACCTCATGTGGAAGCTGGATGGTGAATTCAGTTACAACAACAGAAAGAAATTATGATTTTGAACCGGACGAAGTTAATTCAATTAAGGTTGGCTGTTATGCCGTAAATGTGGAAGTAAAGACAGCAGATGTTGATACAATTAGGGTAAAGGTACTGGCACCAGTTTCCAGACAGAGAATTTATAAACCTGAGGTTTCAGGAAGTGTATTGAAAATCAGTGAAGGTGCAGATGATGCTTCAATTTTAAGCAATAACAAAATCATCATTACATTGCCTTCTGATCCTGATGTTTTACCGATGCTGGAATATGTAATTTTGAATACCCAGAATGGAAATGTAAACGCGTCAGATGTTCTTTCTGATGACTTCAGTTCAACTGTAACAAACGGAAATATTACATTAAGAAACTGCATAAATGTTAACCGGGCAGCATCAAAAAACGGTAATATTGATATTTATGCCATCGGTAATTATCCGGATGGATTTAGAGCAGAAACAAAAAACGGTAATGTAACCCTGCGAGTTCCTTCAACTTCAAAGTTCATTGTTGACTGGACAATAGGTACCGGAAATTTCAACAACGATTTCGATTATCCAAATGTAAAGACAGGTTCAAGAACTTATAACAATGGCACTGTAAACTATTACCTTAAAACAGATGCGGGTAATATTAGTCTGTTGAAGAAATAATTTTTCTGACAAAGAAAAGCCGGTAAGCGTTAATTAAAATATATAATTGGCGCTTACGACTTTAACATGCTGCAGATTCGCTGGTATTCTTTTTCATCGATTTTGTATTTTTTTACAGTGATGATAAATGCAATCAGCATTACAACAAGCGGAACAAATACCATCCCAAGCCTTAAAATTAAAGTCTGATTCGGAGCAACATTTGCAGTAAATTCATCAGCAAGCTTAAGCGCTTGGTCACTTAAAATTGTTCCGTTGCCGACTTTAACTTCCAGGTCACTGATATTCTGACTTACAGCATAAATTCCTGAGAATATAAGGATAAGGCTTGCACAGCCCTGATTCAATGCTCCAGAAAGTTTTGATGCAAATGAACGGATTGCACTGATGATGCTGTCGTGGCGTTCACCATTTTTGAGTTCGTCGTATTCGATTGTGTTGTTGACCATTACAATCATTGCAAGGTTAATTATTCCCTGACATAAGAAAATTACAAAGCCAAGTGCGTTGATAAGAATTACATTTTTAGGAAGAATGTAACCGTATGCTAAAAGCAAAAGATATCCTGCGGCAAGTAAAATCATGCAGACTGTCAGAATATTTTTGCGTGTAAATTTTTTGGCAAGGGTCGGATAGATGAACTGCGCTGCAAGAGTTCCAAGACCGTACATTACTGTAAAGAATGTAATAAGGTCTCCTGCCTTTGAATATCCGAATTCAAAATAGAAGAAGTTAACTGCAAGCAAAAGTAAAAGCTGCTGTCCTACGCAGAACAGGATATATGAAATACCGATTGTGCAAAGCTGGTCATTGCGGAATAAAATTTTTGCCATTGATTTCAGACTGACATTTTCCTGACTGGTGGTTCTCTGATTTTCTGTAACGCCCCAGTAAGTAAGAACCTGGAATGCAATAAAACCAAAAGAAACAATCAATGCAATATTTCTGAATGCATTCACTGCGTTTCCTGCAATTACAACTGGTACGATTCCTGCAACAGCAAACTGTCCGATGCAGACAAAAATGCCCATTGTAGAAACAAGGTCTTCGCGCTGGCGTATGTCACTTGAAAGGCTTGGTAAAAGCCCCCAGTATGCAATGTCATTAATGGTGTAGGTCATTCCCCATAAAAGATATGTAATGCAGAAGAATGCAACAAATGCCCAGCCTTCAGGCCTGATACAGAACATCATTGTAATGACAACCGCGTTCAATATGGCACCATACAGAATGAACGGTCTGAATTTCCCGGATTTGAATTTGCAGTTTTCAATAATTGCGCTCATAAGTAAATCATTGACTGCATCCCAGATCATACATAAAACCATACATGCAGTGATTACAGAAAACTGTGTTACGGTAAGTTTTACTGTATACTGAATATATGTGAGGATGAACATGCTTACAAGGCAGTAAGCTGCATCACGACCTGTAGCTCCGATACAATACGACCATTTTGTTCGTTTATTCATAATAATCCGCCATCTTGAATTTATTTGATTTGCTACTGATATTATACCACTAAAATAATTGACAAGCACTAATAAAATTTGTTACCCTATCAATAAATATGGGTAACAAAAAGCAGTCTACAAAACAGAATGTCCTCCAGATTCTTCGAAGTGTAAAGGATGGTGTCAGCGGAGAAGCACTGGCACAAAAACTTAATGTTTCCCGTACATCAATATGGAAAGCGGTTCAGGCACTGCAGACAGCCGGTTATGGAATCGAAGCTGCTCATGGCGGATATCGCCTGATTGCTGACCTTGACGACAGTCTGTGTCCTTTTGAATTTGGTGAAGAAGAAAATGTTTTTATTCACCAGACAGAAATTTCAAGTACCATGAATCTTGCCAGGGAACTTGCCTGCAAAGGTGACCTTGACTCCATTAAAATCGTTACTGCCGATTATCAGACTGATGCAAAAAGTTACAGCAATCATGAATGGAAAACTACAAAAGGTTCTCTTGCCTGTACAATTGTAACTCCTGCAAAAATCAGCTGCAGTCAGCTTAGCAGGCTTGTTGCTGCAACACAGATTGCGGTCTGTAAGGTTCTTGAAGAATTTTGCGGTCAGCGATTTTTTGCAAAAGCCCCAAATGAAATTTACAGCAGTAAAGGTAAGGTTGGCGGAATTCTTGATGAGGCCTTTGTCAGTGCAGGCGTTACGGTCTGGGTTAATCTTGGGCTTGGACTAAATCTTGGTGAACTGCCGGACGTAAAAGGAAATGCCGTAATCGAAGCTGATATTTCCCGTAAAGATTTTTTGAAAAAGTTTTATGTTGAATTTAATTCGTGGTATAAAAAGGCACTGGATTTAAAATTCAATCTTGATAAGGTTTTAATAAATTATAAAAAATAGAGGTTAAATTATGAAAACAAAATTAACACCAAAAGCTGCTTCGGGCAGTGTTATGAGCGCATTGTTTGCAGCATTGATTTCATGTGCATTCTTTTTTTCAATTCCACTTCCTGGCGGGGTTCCAATTGTTTTGCAGGACAGTCTTGCAATGTTAAGCGGTCTTTTGCTTGGCCCATTGTGGGGCGGACTTGCTGTTTTTGTTTTTCTAGCGTTGGGATGTTTGGGACTTCCTGTGTTCAGCGGTAAGGCTGGTTATCAGATTATCGTAAACGGAGCTACAGGCGGCTTCCTTGTCGGTTACCTTCTTGGTGCAGTTTGTGCAGGAATTATTTTAAGATTGTTCCTTGTTCCTGGAAAGAAATACTGCCAGTTTAGAAAATGGGCACTGATTATTATTGCTGCTGTTTGTGCAGTTGTTGTTCTCTATGTTTCCGGGATTATAGGATTTATCCGTGTAACTCACAAAGATTTTCAGACAACACTTAAAGCCTGTGTACTTCCATTCCTTCCTGTTGCAAGCATTAAACTTGTATTGAATGTGGTTTTGACAGGAACATTGCGTAATCTTGTAAACAATGCACTTTATTCTGTAGAAGTTGTCGGAGAATAAAATTTGAAGGTTTGCAATGTAACAAAAATTTTTGCTGATTCCTCATCTGAACTTTTTACTGCGCTGGATGATATTTCTTTTGAAATTGAAAAAGGAAGCGTTGCGATGATAGCAGGTTCAAACGGTTCAGGCAAAAGTGTGCTTATGTCCTTGATTGCAGGACTTGATAAGCCTTCTAAGGGTTCAATTGATCTTGAAGGTGAAGACTGTGGTCTTGTTTTCCAGGAAGCTGATTCCGCAATTCTTGGAGAAACTGTTTTTGAAGACGTAAGTTTTGGAGCAAAAAATATCGGCCTAAAAAAAGAAGAATTAAAAAATGCTGTTGAAGGAAGCCTTGAACAGGTCGGACTTTTACATAAAAAAGAAAGTCAGGCAAGAACATTAAGCGGTGGTCAAAAGCGCCGTCTTGCTGTAGCAGGAATTCTTGCAATGGATAAAAGTTTATTCATCTTTGACGAGCCCTTTGCAAACCTGGATTATCCCGGCGTAAAAAATGTATGCCGGATTTTAAAACAATTAAAAGAGCAGGGCAAAACCTTAATAATTCTTACTCACGAAATTGAAAAATGCCTTGCACTCTGCGACAGATTTATTGTTCTTGATAAAGGAAAAATTTGTTTTGACGGAACTGCTTTAGAAGGACTTAAAGAAGATCTTGAAAAATGGAGCATCCGTAAACCTTCCGAAAAACTTGAAAAACTTTTATGGCTGTAAAATTATTTTCTTATCGCAAAGATAACTCTGTAATGCATAAAATTCCTCCGCTTGTAAAAATCCTGATTATGATTTCTTTTGGAGTTATAAGTTTTTTAGGAAAGCAGGAAGTTACCATCGAAGAAATCTTTTTAAAGGAAGTATGGCTGCCTTTAGCTGCCTGCTTTGCTTTCGTTCTTGTATTCTGGTTTTTAAGCGGGCATAAACTTTCTTCAGTAAAAGCAATGCGTTTTGTTATTTTCATCGGGTTGTTCATTACGGTTTTCAGAATGTGGAATTATCCCTTTGATAAAGTTAAGACAATTAACGGATTTATTTCCGGAATTGAATACACATTCCGTTTTTTTATGGCAAGTTTTATGTCTCAGATTGTTTTTGAAACAACTTCAAGTCTTGAAATCAAAGATTCACTGCAGATGGCTGAAAATGCTGTAAATAAAATTCTTCCTTCTTTTATGAAAATACGATTTGCTTTTATATTTTCCCTTGCAATTACATTTATTCCGGAAGTTTTTAAGACCTGGGAACAGGTAACGCTTGCGGTTATGGCAAGAAGTTCCCGTTCTGGAAAAATGAGTAAAAGTTTTAAAACAATGTATATTCGCCTTTATGCGCTGATTTCCTGCATGGTAATGAAAGCAGAAACTACCCGTAAAGCTGTTCTGAACCGTTCAAAATCTTCGCTTTAGTCGACAAAGATTACTAAATTTGATATATTCTTCTATAATAATAACCCTTTTAGGAAAATATGATGAACGATCTTGATCAGGCAAGAAGTGCAATTAACAGAATCGATAAAGAAATGGCAGCTTTATTTGAAGAAAGAATGAAGGCTGCAGAAGTAATTGCGAATTTTAAAAAAGAAAACGGTCTTTCTGTAAAAGACAATAAACGCGAAGCAGAACTTATTGCAAAAAACCGTTCTTATATTCAGGATGAAATTATCGAATCCTACTATGTTCAGTTCCTGCGTAAAATCATTGATCTTTCCTGTGATTATCAGACTCGTTGTATGACAGACCTTAAGGTTGCGTACAGTGGAGTAGAAGGGGCTTATGCATATATTGCTGCAAAAAGAATGTTCCCTACATCACAGCTGATTGCTTATCCTAATTTTCAGGCTGCATACAAAGCAGCAGAAGTTGGAGAAGCTGACTGTGTAGTTCTTCCATTTGAAAATTCCTATGCCGGTGAAGTTGGTCCGGTAATGGATCTTTTGTTCAGCGGCAATCTTTATGTAAACCAGGTTCTTGACCTTGAAATCGTTCATAACCTTCTTGCTGTAAAAGGCGCTGATGTTTCAAAAATTAAAACTGTAGTAACTCATCCACAGGCTCTTGAACAGTGCGGTGAATACATTGCCAAACACGGCTTTGAAACACTCTCTTATTCTAATACTGCTGCAGCTGCAAAATTTGTAAAGGAAAAAAATGATCCTACAATTGCTGCAATTGCAAGTGACGAAACAGCAGACATCTTTGGTCTTGAAATACTTGAAAGCCGCGTTAATACTTCTAATTCAAATACAACCCGTTTTGGTGCGTTTACAACTATCCAGCATAGAATTGCACCAGCAGTAAATAATTCAAACGAAAGATTCATCCTTATGTTTAATATTAAGAATGAACCTAACTCTCTTGCCAAAACACTTGATATCATCGGTGCTCACAGATTCAACATGATTTCTTTGAGAAGCCGTCCGATGAAAGACCTTAACTGGAGCTATTACTTTTACGTTGAATGCGAAGGTAACGTCGAAAGTGATGAAGGCAAATCAATGCTGCGTGCATTAAGTGCAATGTGCGAAAAAGTAAAACTCGTCGGATCTTTTTATAAAGCTTAAAATTTTGTGCCACATTTAGTTCTGCAGAAATTCAAAAAAAATTGAATTTACTGCTTTTGCTGATTTGACACCTGGAGAAAATATATATGAATATGACATTTAAAAGAAAATTACCGGATCCTGCAGAAATCAAGCAGATGTATCCGCTTTCACCAGAACTGCAGATGCTTAAAAAGCAGAATGATGAAGCTGTAAAAAAAATCTTTACTGGTGAAGATAACCGCCTGTTGATGATTATTGGACCTTGTTCTGCTGACCGCGAAGATGCAGTTCTCGATTATATGAGCCGTCTTCGCAAACTTCAGGAACAGGTTAAAGACAAGATTCTTTTCTGTCCACGCATCTATACAAATAAACCACGCACAACTGGTGACGGTTATAAAGGAATGTTCCATCAGCCAGACCCTAATGCTCCAAGCGACATGCTTAAAGGTTTGATTTCTATCCGTAAGCTTCATATGGATGCTCTTGAACAGACTGGTTTTTCCTGCGCTGACGAAATGCTTTATCCAGAAAACTATCAGTATCTTTCTGATATTCTTTCTTATGTTGCTGTTGGTGCCCGTTCTGTAGAAAATCAGCTTCACCGCCTTGTAAGTTCCGGACTTAATGTTCCAGTTGGAATGAAAAATCCTACATCAGGTGAACTTTCTGTTATGATGAACTCAATTACTGCCGCTCAGCATGCACACACATTTGTATGTTCCGGCTGGGAAATTGAAACAACAGGTAACCCGCTTGCCCATGCAATTCTTCGCGGTTCTGCAAGCCGTCACGGTCACTCAACACCTAACTATCATTACGAAGATTTAATTCACCTTTGTGAACTTTATGCAGAAAATCCTTCGCTTGCAAATCCTGGCGTTATTGTTGACTGTAACCATTCAAACTCTGATAAAAAGTTTGAACAGCAGATTCGTATTTCAAAAGAAATCCTTCATTCAACCCGTCACTCAGATGATGTTAATAAAATCGTCAAAGGTCTTATGATTGAATCTTATATCGAAGACGGCTGTCAGAAACCTGATGGCGGAGTTTACGGTAAGTCAATTACTGATCCTTGTCTTGGATGGGAAAAAACAGAAAAACTTATGCTTGAACTTGCAGAGTTAAGATAATTGAATTTGCAAAGTTAAGATAAAAAGATAAAGGGAAAGAAAACTAAGATAGGGTGAACTTCACTTTTTAGTTTTTCTTTCCCTTTTTATTTAATGAATTAAGTATTGCAGTTAAAAATCAGATGTGTGTTATTTCTTTAGCTTTTGCTGTAACAGCGCTGACCAAAGTCTTTTCGTCGTTCTGATTTTCTGTAATAAGTCTTACAAATACAGAACCTGCAACTACTGCTTCTACACTTGATGCAAGGGCTGCAGACTGTTCTCCGTTACTGATACCAAATCCGCCGTAAACTTTACTTCCGCCGGCACTTACTTTTTTAAGGAATGCGAGAGTGTCATCATCAATAGTTGTATTTGTTCCTGTAATTCCTGCGCGCAGTGCTGCGTAAATGTATTTGAATCCTGCATTTGCAAGTTTTGCAAGGCGTTCATCACTCATACTTGGAGCAGCAACCGGAATGTTTTCCATTCCGTTTTCTTTACATGCTTTTGTAAGTCCTTCATCATAATCAAATGGAAGGTCTGGAATAATCATTCCTTTTACACCGCATTCTGCAGCTTTTTTACAGAAGTTTGCAACGCCTGGTGTGTAAATCAATGAACCGTAGCTCATAAGATAAATCGGAATGTCCGGGAATTCTTTGTGAAGCTGTGCGATGAATGCAAGTCCGTCTGCAGTTCTGTAATTGCGTTCAAGAACTTTTGTACATGCTTCCTGAATTGCAGGACCGTCTGCACTTGGATCAGAGAATGGCAGCTGGATTTCAAGAATATCTGCTCCGCCTGCTACAAGAGCACGGGCAGCAGCAAGTGAAAGTTCATTTGTAGGATAGCCAGCAACAAGGTGGCTCATAAGTTTAATCTTTTCCATAATAAATCTCCTGTTAGAATATGTCATGCATGCCGGGAACAATTCAGTTCTTCCGGCTGAAAATCAAAAATCGGTTTAGCGACCTGATTTTTGCTGGCACGACAATCAGTTCATGATTTTTGAACTGTGGATTTCTTTGTTGTCTTCAAGGCGTTCAACTTCTGCCTTAAGGAATTCAATCCACTGAGTTTTACGGAATTCAGGACTTGTAATAAAGAGGTCTTTATCACCACGACCTGACATGTTAATGATTACGGCTTTGTCTTTAGGAAGTTCTTTTGCAATTTTCATTGCAGCAGCTCCCGCGTGTGCACTTTCCATTGCAAACAGAACACCTTCATTTTTTGCAAAGAACTGAACTGCTTCAAGAGCTTCTTTATCAAGGATGCTTGTAAATTCAACGCGTCCTGACATACCAAGCGCTGCAAGCTGAGGACCAATTCCCATGTAATCAAGACCTGCAGAAATTGAGCGGGTAGGTAATGCCTGTCCGTCTTCGTCAAGAAGGAATCGTGATTTATATCCCTGAACAATACCTTCGCGGCTTGCGTTTCCTGTCATGCGGCTTGCATTTTCTCCAACGCCTGGACCGATACCGCCTGCTTCTGCGCCGATAAGGCGTGGTTCTTTCTTATCGATGAATGGTGCAAAGAAACCGATTGAGTTTGAACCGCCACCTACACAGGCTACCATTGCAGCAACATCGATGTTGCGTTCTTTACACTGGCGTTCAACTTCGTAACCGATTACGCTCTGGAATTCGCGTACGATATCAGGGAATGGTGCAGGACCAAGAGCACTTCCAAGTACATAATGTGTTGTGTCCGGATGAGCAGCCCAGTCACGCATTGCTTCGTTTACTGCATCTTTAAGTGTGCGGCTTCCTGATTTAACTGCCTGTACTTTTGCACCGTACAGTTCCATTGTTGCTACGTTAGGCTGCTGGCGTTTAACGTCGATTTCGCCCATGTAGATTGTACAGTCAAGTCCCAGTTTTGCACATGCTGCAGCTGTTGCAAGACCATGCTGTCCGGCACCTGTTTCGGCAATGATTCTTTTTTTGCCCATCTTTTTTGCA
This sequence comes from Treponema sp., assembly GCA_024402475.1. GTDB lineage: Bacteria > Spirochaetota > Spirochaetia > Treponematales > Treponemataceae > Treponema_D. The sequence goes on from JAKSTQ010000004.1 coordinate 71,349, forward strand.
AGAAGACACTGACCGATTGCATTATTGATTTTATGTGCACCTGTATTTGCAAGACCTTCAAGTTTGATGTAAATCTGTGCTCCGCCCAAAAGTTCTGTTGCAGTTGGTGCGTAGTACAAAGGTGTTTCACGGCCGATATAGTCACGGCGGATTGTATTAAGTTCATCAATGAACTGTGGATCTGCCATATATTTTTTGAATGCGACTTCAAGTTCATCCAAAGGACGGCGCAAAACTTCTGCTACGTATTTTCCGCCGTAATTATCGAAAAATCCTTCTGTTGAATAACTCATGTTAAAACTCCATTGAATAATTGTTCTATTTTCTGATGGTCTTTTTGACCGACTTCTTTTTCTACACCGCTTGAAATATCGATAAGTTCAGGATGATATTTTTCGATGATTCCCTTTACATTGTCAGGATTGATTCCGCCTGCAAGCCAGAGTTTTGTTTTTGCGCTTACGGCTTCTACAAGTTCCCCAGGAAGTGAAATTCCTGTTCCTCCGTCAACTCCTTCTACATAAGCATCAACAAGAACTCGGGCTGCTCCATGTGTAAGAATCTTATCAAGTTCCCCGATCTGTTCAATATTGCCAAGACGCATTGCCTTGTAACCCATTGTAATGTCTTCCTGACATCCATGGAACTGGATTGCATCAAGAATTCCAATCTTGCAGTATTCATTTGCTTTACGGGCTTCGTAACTTTCCGGCATTGTAATGACTGCAACAAAAGCCGGGATTTCCATATTGTTGTTAAGACAGAATTTTTTTACATCGTCAACAATAACAGGAATCTGATTCAGCTGGGCATGGCGTGCAAATTTTGGTTCCATTATAAAACCAAGAATATCTGCACCACAACAGTCTTTCGCTTTGCTGCCGTTACCGATTACTGCGGCAATAGCATCAGTTGTGTTTGTAATTCCGCATATTTTTACAAGCGGACGATATTTTGTTCTTTCAATACGGTTCAGTTTTACTGCAATCTTAGACCAGAAGTCACTGTTTGCATCTGAACTGTTTTTTGAACTGCGCAAAGATTTTGCAGTATTAACAAAACTGTTTACATAGCTGTCTGCATGTTCAGGGTCTTTAGCGACTGCTTCTCCAATAAGAATGCCGTCAAAGCCAAGACTTGCTGTAAGTGCTGCAGCTTTAGGATCAAGAACGCCGCTTTCTGAAATTACGCGGATTGTCTGTGGTCTTGAATCTGCAGAGACTGCTTTGAATTTTTCTTCGATAAGCTTTTTGATCTTAAGAGGAATAAGCATATCGATTGTGAAAGTTTTAAGGTCACGGGCATTTATTCCCAGAACAACCTTATCGCTTGAATTCATTTTAACTGCAAGCGAAAGAACTTCAAAGGCTTTATCTACAGCTTCCTGATCGCGAAGTTCAAGAAGAATTGAAAGGCCAAGTTCAAATGCTTTTTGTGCCATCTGCAGAAGTTTTGGTGTGTCAAGAATTCTTGCAATGAGAAGAACTGCATCTGCACCGCATTTATAGGCAATTTCAATTTCTTCAGGTTCAAGCAGAAAGTCTTTTCTAAGGACTGCAGTTTTGTCACCAAGTTCGTGTGCAAGACCTGCAACTGCCTTAAGGTCATCCAGAGTTCCCTTGAAATAATTTTCTTCTGTAAGAACGCTGATTGCACTTGTTCCTGCCTTGATGTAAGAAGCTGCTGTTGCAGTACAGTCAAGGCCTGGAGCAATGTCACCTTTACTTGGAGATGCGCGTTTTACTTCCAGAATTGTTCCAGGTTCCGGCAAAAAAGGAACAACAGGTCGTGTTCTTTCTGCCGGAATTTCATGACCATATGAAAATCCTTTCTGAGAAATGTCCTGTAAACGTCTGTCACATATTTCTTTAAGAATATTTTTCATGCTTATTTTAATTCTTCAGATATAGCTGCAATCTGTTCAAGTTTTGCTTTAGCCTTTCCGTTAGTGAAAGTTGCAACAGCCATATCATATCCGTCTTTAATTGTCTTTGCTTTTCCGCAGAGGTAAAGAACAGCACCTGCATTAAGTCCAACAGCATATCTGATTGTTTTGCGTCCGCCGCCTTCCATAACCTCTTTTGCAAGCTGTGCATTGAAAGCACCGTCTCCGCCAAGAAGTTCGTTTTCGTCAGCATCTGTGATTCCATATTTTGCAGGGTCGATTGTGTACTGGTATTCTTTACCGTCTTCATTGATCTGATAACAATGAGTTACAGCGCAAGGACTGATTTCATCATAACCGTCATCGCTTGTAATTACAAGTACGCGTTTTGCACCAAGTTTTTTTGCTGCATGGGCGTATGTTTCAAGAAGGTCTTTTGAATAAACGCCGAGAACTTCGTATTCTGCGTGAGCAGGGTTAAGGAGAGGTCCCATGATGTTCATGATTGTTTTTACACCGAGTGCCTTACGAACTGGAGCTGCAAATCTCATTGCAGCATGGTAAACAGTTGCCATGAGGAATCCGAAATCTGTTTTTTCGATAAGCTTGCAGGTTTTTTCCGGATCTGCCATGATGTTGACTCCAAGGTTTTCAAAGAAGTCAGCAGCACCAGATTTAGAAGAAACGGCACGGTTACCGTGTTTTGTAATTGTCTGACCGCATGCAGCACAAACAATTGCACTCATTGAACTGATGTTGAAAGAACCTTTTCCGTCTCCACCTGTTCCTACGATTTCTGCATGGTTATGGAATGTAACAGGAAGTGGTTTCTGAATTTTAAGAAGTCCCTGTGCAAAACCTACGATTTCGCTTACAGCCGGACCTTTAACGGCAAGTGCTGCAAGAACAGCAGCAGTAATGCGTTCATCAAGAAGTCCTTCTGCAAGGTTTTCCATGAATTCACGTGCCTGTGCTTCTGTAAGGTCTTTTCTTTCGATTAATGTATTAAGAATTGTTTTTGAATCAAGGTTTTCACGTCGGTATTTAAGGAAGCATTTGAAAAGTTCATCACCTTTCTGGCTTGCAATGCTTTCTGGATGGAACTGAACGCCTTCAATTAAAAGTGTCTTATGGCGGATACCCATGATTTCTCCGTCAGCAGCGCGTGCAGTAACTTCAAAATCAGGAGACAAAGTAGCTTCGTCAATTGCAAGTGAATGGTAACGGGTAAATTTTTCAGTTTTACCGATTGTGCGGAAAAGACCTTTGCCGTCAAATGTCATTTCATCTACAACACCATGACAGATTTTTTTTGCCTGAACGATAGTTGCACCGAATGCTTCACCGATTGCCTGATGTCCAAGACAAACACCAAGAATTGGAATTTTTCCTGCAAAGTGTTTGATTGCTTCAAGAGAAACACCGGCTTCTTTTGGTGTCCCAGGTCCAGGACTGATTACAAGATGACTTGGATTGAGCTGTTCAATTTCGTTTACTGTGATTTCACGGGAGCGAACTACCTTAACTTCTTCTGTACCAAGACGCTGAAGAGCCTGAACTACGTTGTATGTAAAACTGTCATAATTGTCGATAACTAAAATCATTTTCTTTTACCTCTTATTTTTTTGTTCCTTCGATTACTGCACGCAAAGCACCAAGCTTTTCATTTGTTTCTTCCCATTCGCGGTCTGGAGTAGAGTCGTATACGATTCCACCACCAGCCTGAAGTGTCCATGTTGATTCCTGCTTCAATGCACAGCGGATGCCGATACAGAAGTCAAGGTCGCCGGAAGCCTGAAGGTAACCGATTGCGCCTGCATAGAAGCGTCTCTTGATTTTTTCAAGGCGGCTTAAGATTTCAATTGCACTGATTTTTGGTGAGCCCGAAACTGTTCCTGCAGGGAATGCAGAACGCAATACCTGAATCTGTTTCATATCATCTTTAACTGTTCCTTCAACATCACTTACAAGGTGCATGACGTGGCTGAAGTATTCGCAGTCCATGTAACGGGTTACATTTACAGTTCCCGGTTTACATACGCGGCCAAGGTCGTTTCTGGCAAGGTCAACGAGCATAAGGTGTTCGCTGCATTCTTTAGGATCTGATAAAAGATTCTGTTTGAGAGCTTCGTCTTCTGCAGCATCCTTTCCACGGCGGCGTGTTCCTGCAATCGGACGGATTGAAGCAACACCTTCGCGTACACGAACAAGACTTTCAGGACTTGAACCAACAAGCTGCTTGTCACCAAAGTCAATGAATACAAGGTAAGGACTTGGGTTAAGTGAACGCAGTCTGCGGTAAATTTCAAGAGCGCTGTTTTCGCAGTCAAGCTGAAGGCGGCGTGATGGAACTGCCTGGAAAATGTTACCTGCAATGATTTCTTTTTTAAGTGCAGTTACTTTTTCTTTGTATTCTTTTTCTGACTGTTCAAGGTCTGTGATTACACGGCATTCTGCCTGCTTTTCTGGTTCTGCAAGGTATGAAAAGTCAAGGTCAGTCAGACGCTTTTTAAGATTGTTTACAGTTTTTTCAAGGTCAATCTGATGTTCATTGTAGTTGAATGCAAAGATGTGAAGTGTTTCTGTAAAGTGGTCAAATACAATGTAAAGGTGACCGGCTACAAATTCACTTTCAGGAATTTTAAGTTCATCTTTCTGTGGAGCAAGTGTAATGGTATCACAGCGTGCACAGAATTCATAACTTAAGTAACCAACGCCGCTTGCAGGAACTGGGATTCCTTTAACTGGAACTTCGTTTTCCTGAGCAACATACAAAAGTGCATCAAGGATATCAGGAGTATGAAGGATCTTACTTCCAGGAGCGATTGTTTCAGGTTCCTGTCCTGCACTTGTTACAGTGTTTGCTGTAAATGGAACGCGGCGTCCGTCAATGATAAACGCAATTCCTTCATCATCCTGAAGAATGTGAAAAGCTTCTTCTGCCATGAGAATGGAATAGCGGTCGCGGCCATGAGTAAATCTTGCACTTTCAAGAATAGCTTTAGCGCCGATTTTTTTTGCCAGAAGATATGGAGTATATCTGTCACTTGGCAATGAAATATAAATACTGTCTGTTCTTTTAGCCATATATAACTTCCGTAATAATAAGGATTCTTTTTATAGTAACATGATACTTTATATAGTAATTACTGTCAATAGAAACATGCAAGATTTTTTTCTAAAGTTCAGTGTAAATTCTGCCGATAATTAGCGGTAAAACTTTAAACTTTTGTTAAATTATGAATTACAAATTTCGGTTTTTTGTCATACTGAATATAATTTTTCTCACAACCGCAGTTCTTTTTGCACAGGAATCAGGCAATTTTGTTGAAAACCTGCAGAAAACCCAGAAAGAATTGACTGTTGTTGCTGTAGAAGAGGGATACATAAAAACCGATGCGCCTGTCCTTGATTTTTCATGGAACTCAGATGACAGATATTTTTCATATACACAGCAATCTTCTATATATATTGCAGATTCCGTTACAGTAAAACCTTTGTGCCAGCTGCCAATGCAGGAAAGCCAGTCATCGGTTTTCTGGGATGCAGGTAAGAACAGCTATTATATGGCAGTTGATAAGACTGGATTTTTTAAGGTTTGGGTTCGTGCTTTTTATGGTGAACATAAGGAGACTGACGAAGATCTTTCGTATCAGCTTGTGACTCAGTCGGATTTTGTGGCTTCTGCCTGTTCCCGCGACGGTATGAATATTGCCGTTGCAGATGCGAACGGTAATCTCCGTATTTACTTTTATCTGCGATACACAAGTCATATCCTGCCGAATAAAATTGTAAGTGATGTGGATTCACCTGTAAGCTATATTACTTTTTCTCCGGATAATGAACTTGTTGCTTTTTTGCACACGGACGGAACTCTGGACCTTTACGATACTCACAGCTTAAAACTTAAGAACAGATTCAAGTCTTTTCCGGGCGGAAAAGTAAAGCCGTCTTTTTCTGGTGACAGTAAAAACTTTGCATGGCAAAAGTCTGTGTCCAGTGTTCAGATTGTCCGCCTGGAAACAGAAGAAGAAACAATTATTACGGTTCCCGGCGAAGTTAAGGCAATCAGTCTTATTGCAGATACAGATTTTGTTGCCGTTCAGCAGAACAATGATGAGCTGCAGATTTATTCTGTAGAAGATGAAAAATTTCTTGGAACAGTAGGAAGTTTTGCAGATTCACCAATGACAAGTTTTGCATTCAGCAGCGACGGGCTTCATATTCTTGAAGGCTTTGAAGACGGTTCAATTTTTATGGCCCGCATGTATGTTGATACAGAAGAAAACCTTGCGGCAAAAGGTATCAAAGCAACCGCTTTTGAAAAAAAGAGACCAGAAGGTGTTGATCCTGCGGGGCGAATTGAAGTTATTGTTGAAGATCCTAAAACTCCTGACCAGCCGGTTCCTGATATCATCATTCCGGAAAAAAACAAAAATGTATTCGTTAAAGAAGACGGAATCTTTCCATATTTTGGTGCATCAATTTTAAACGGCAGTTATGCAGCTGGTGTAAAAACCGGTGCGGAATATATGATTACAAGTCTTGTTATTCCTATGATTTTTGGTGCAGGTTTTGATGTTCAGGTTGGTTTTCCTGGAAGTAATTATCCTAATACCTATGTGAATATGGACGGCAACAGAGTTCCTCAGCCAATGGTTTATTCAATGACGCTGAAAATTCCTGTTGGAGTTTACTATTATAATGCACTGACAAAGATGTTTGTTGCTGCAACTGTTAGTGGCGGTGTAAAGGGATTCAATTTAATGCTTATAAGTCCTGGAATGACAGGTACAAGTAAATTTCATTTTGCTCCTGTTGTGGCGGGCGAAGTCTGGTTCTTTGTAAATAATATCGGCGGTTGTGTAGGAATTTCCTGGGACCCGACCTTTAGTTTTGTTCCATATATGAATGTAGGGTATCGGTTCTCACTTAAGACTAACTGGAGGAAGAATGCAAAAAAGAATTAAAATTATTCTGACAGCAGTTTTTTCTCTTTTTGTTATGTCGTGTTCTGCAGGAATGGATCAGCTTATTGATGAATTCAACTCAAATTATGTAACTGTCATTCCTGAACGGGAACTTCCTAATGTGAATAAGGACGGCTATAAACAGTCTATGATGCTTCAGGACCATTATCATGTTCTTATTGGAGAACGGTTCGAAGCCAATGCGCCGCTTGGAGGAAAATCCTATAAATGGACTTTAGTAAATGAATCTGTTGAGCCGGTTGAAGAAACCGTTATTGCAGAAACATTGAATGTCCGTATGGTTATCGCAGAAGAAGATTTTAACATCGCTCAGAAATATACATTGAAATTAAAAGTAGTCAATCAGAGTAATAAAGTATTTCTTGACTATGCAGATTTTTATGTATTTAAAGAAAGGTAATAATGCTCCTGTAATATTTACAGTGTGTTATGTATAAAAAGGAAATTAATAATATAAAGGAGATGTTTATGAAAAACATTTTTAAGATGATGGTACTTGCTGTTGCTGCAGTGGCAGTAGCTGTAAGCGTATCATGTGTTAACCCTGCCAATGGCTTTGTAGAAAAAGGCATGCAGACAGGTACTAACCGTCTTACAATTAATCTTGACGGACAGTATCTTGCAAAGACAATTCTTCCTACAAACTTTGACAGAGCTGATTTGTTTTATAAGCTTGAAGGAACTTCAACAATCGGAACAACTCTTGAATCGATTGTGATCACTCCGGATGCTGACGGAAAAGCAACAGTTGACCTTGCTCCAGCTTCATGGACTTTGACACTTGTTGCTTATAAAACAAAGACCGGTGATGTTCTTTCTGACCCTGTAATGATCGGTAAATCAACAGCTGATCTGTCAAATGGCGGAAAAGAAATTGCATTCTCATTAAAGCCTTACAGAACAGATGCGATTCACGGAGACCAGCTTAACGGAACTGTTCAGATCGGTAAAGACGGCACAAATGGAAATGATTTTAAATTTGATGCTGATACAACAGAAGTTGGTTACTGGGTTGCAGGCCTTTATGACCTTAAGACAAATAAACTTATTAAAAATGCAGCTTCAACTCCTGCAGACTGTAAAAGTGAAAATAATTATGCAACTAAGGTTACATCTGATGATGTTGCAATCACCTGGAGTGATGTTCCAATGGGTGAATACATGTTCAGAATTAACTTCTACATGTCTAAAGCAGACTGTGATGCACATCGTCAGGGTGTCGGATCATTCTCTGATAACGTAATTGTTATCGGCGGATCAGTAAGCTATTCAAATGCAATCAACTTTACAAACTTTAATAAAGTTCCTGATGCACCAACTGCATTTGAAGCTGTTCTTGGAAATCTTACTGATGCTGATATTGTTGTCGGAAGATATCCTGTTGTATTTACATGGACTGACAATTCAACAAACGAAAACGGATTTGTTCTTACAATTACAGAAATTGATGCAGCTGGAAACGAAGTTGCAGGTTCACCATTGACACAGGAATATACAATGGACAACTTCACAACTTCAACAGATTATATTGACGGCGGTCTTATTGCCAACGATACATCTGCAACACTTTACCTTAATTCAGGTCATCTCTTTAAGGCAGAACTTCAGTCAGTAAATATTGTCGGAACAAGTGACAAAGTTGCTTACGCACCAAAAACTGCTGCTGTAGCTGCAGATACTTTTGCTGCAGATTATATTGGTCGTACAACAATCAAGTATGATCCAAATAACGGTACTTTGAATCTTTCTGCAACAGAATCATATGACAGCATTTACTACGAACAGTACACATATATCAAAGCTCCTGATGCAGCAACACCATGTCATGAACTTATTGCTCTTAACGATGCTTCAGATTCTTATGCAAATGCAGTTAACCTTAATGAATCAGCTTATGCTTCATGCTGGTACCTTTCAACAGATAATACTCAGACTGCTTACGAAGATCACCGTGATGTAAATGATATTACTGTTAAGGCAAAATATGATACAACTGTACTCATTACTGTATATCAGTTTGCTGAACTTGATAAGAACCGCATTACAATTAACTGGAATGAATCAGCAGTTGATAAGGATGCAGCTACTGTTGACTTCACATTTGATCCAGATAACGGAACATATACTGACTCTGCAGAGCCTGCTACACCAAAAGATTTCAGAAGCTTCTATGTTAAGGTTTCAAAAGCTGACGGTACAGGAAGAGACAGAACTTCAACAGAATGTGACCTTACAGTTGCTTCAAATGATACAATCAGTATTCTCAGAAAAGATTACTTCAATGCTGATGGTACATGGAAAGTAATGGTAATTGCAAAAGATGCAGTTTCTGGATTCAGCTATTCTGTGAACTACTATGTAACATTTATTCGTGGTGTTCCACAGGTTGCAACAGTTGATAACGACTAAGTTATTTAAGAACTGAAACTTAAATGATTTTTAAGGCCCTTTTTCATTTGATGAAAGAGGGCCTTTTTGTTTGATTAAAGATATTCATTGTATTAAAATGTGTGTATCAGGAGTTTTTTATGCGTAAAGTTCAAAAGACCAGCGAACCTAATTTTATTTTACCTAAAACTGAATATACCGTAAAAAAAATCATTTCCTCAGTTTCCAGTTTTTTTGAAAGAACAGAAATTGCTTTTTCAGGAATATATATCGTTTATACTGTATTGCGCGTTCTGTTTATGGAAAAATTTTTCCTTCTGAACTGCGTACTTCTTGCAATTGCCGTAACTACCTTTGCAATGGAAATTTTCCGTAAAATATTCAACTGGAGTAAATACAACGTTTTTAATAAATGTCTTCTTGTAGTAAGACGGGTTGTATGTCTTTTTATTACAGTAATTGTCTTTTTAAGCCTGTTCGATTCAACAAAAATACTGCATGCTTATGAAGTTATTTTTGCAGTAATAGGGGCATTGTGTTTTATTATGTGCATTCTTGGTGATGTCTTTAATGCAACAATTCCTGTGTGGGCAGATGAAGTACTCGACAGTTTTAAAAAAGATATCGAAGTAAAGGGACTTGTTTCCAGAAGTATCAATCAGATCAAAGTTGCTGCTGATCAGGATGAAGTGTTTACAAAAAAAGCTGTACAGACAGTAACTTTTGGCAGCGGACTTTTATTGTTTAAAGGTCTGCGAAAGCTGATACACGGTAATAAAAAATAAATTCAGGAGAAGAAATATGCTGTTTAAGGTTTACGAGATTTTTATTCTTGTCTGTTTTTTGTTTTTCTTTGGAGCGTTTACAGGATGGTTTCTTGAACTTCTGTTCAGACGCTTTATTTCTACTGCAAATCCTCAAAGACTGTGGCTTAATCCAGGCTTTTTGACCGGGCCGTATCTTCCGCTGTATGGATTTGGAGTTGTTTTTCTTTATCTTATAAGTCTTTTTGAAGAACACCTTGCAAAGTTTGATAATGGTGGAATTGTTCACTGGGTAATTATGTTTTTCCTGATGAGCATTACCATGACAATAATTGAATACATTGCAGGAATCATTTTTATTAAGGGAATGAAGATTAAGCTGTGGGATTATACTGATGAAAAATTCAACATCAAGGGAATTGTGTGCCTTAAGTTTTCGCTGATCTGGGGCGCTTTAAGTCTGCTGTATTACTTTTTTATATATCCTCATCTTGCAAGAATGGTTCACTGGGTTATTGAACATCCGCTGTTTTCTTTTGTAATTGGAATTGTTTTTGGAATTTTTATTGTTGATGTTGTTATTTCGATGAATGTAGGCGCTGCAATAAAGAAAAAGGCAAAGGAACTTGATGCAAAAACTGCAATCGATTTTAAGAAACTTCAGGAATTTACCAAAGGGAAATTCTTTTCAATTTCTCGCCGCCGTTCCTTTGCCGACCGTATTGAAAGTTTTCAGGACTTTGTAAAACGCAGTCCTGATTCAATTTCAAATTCTTAAATCTGGTCAAGAGCTTTTACTGCTTCAAGCAAATCTGCATCATTGAGCATATCAGTGATGTAGACAGTTTTATTAAAACGCAGATAGTGAAGTGCACATTTAATTTCTGATGCCTCAACTCCAAGCATTTTGCTGATTGCCTGACGATAGCAGGTCAGCTGGTTGCAGTAAATCTCAGGTTTTATTTCCATATTTGTCTTGTAATCTACAATTGTATAATTCCCGTCTTTATCCTGGAATACAAGGTCAATAATTCCCTTGATGATCTTGAAATTAGATTCGTCCAGTTTGATTCTGCTTCTGAAGGAGTATTCTGCTTTGTGCCATTTTGAATTTACTGCTTCTTTACCAAGAGGTGTTTCCTTAAAACTGTCTGCCATTTTCTGACAGATAGAAAGAATTGTTTCAAGGGATTTTTTGCTTCCTTCAAGTCCGATTATTTCTCTGTTTGAATAATCAGGTTTTTTGCCGGTAATTGCAGCTTCAAGATAAGCATGAGCAATGGTACCAAAATTTGCATGACTGAAATCCGGAATGTTTTCCTGTTCCGGATCAAGCAGCCTGTATTTTGGAATTGTAGCATTGATGATTGAATTAATTTTTTTGTAATCATCAAATGCGTATTCCTGGTTTGCATCGTCGGTTTTTACGCTGTTGTGCCTGTCATAGCTTTCATCATCTTTAGGATAAAGCTGGCTTGGATTTGCATAGATTCTCTTTAATTTTTCTTTTTCAAGAATTTCAGTTCCTGCAAAAAAATCATCCTGTTTGAGTTTTGTAATCAGTTTAATTCTTTCGCCGGCATTGTTTACAGATGCATTTTCTGAATCTCGCTTAAATGGTCTGATGTATTCCCGGGAGAATGGGCCTGATTCTTCCTGCGGTAGTGCAATCAGTTCACCGTCATTATCTTTTTCAAAAACCGGTTTTTCTTCAGTTTCAAAATAGTAATCATAAACAGGCTGCAGTACATTGAAGATTGTATTAGGGGCGTTTGTTCCGCCTGGTCTGTAGTCCTGAGGATTTGTTTTACTGAGAGTTTTCCATTTTCCGTTTGAGATAAACAGATGATTTTTTGCACGGGTAAGCGCAACATATGTCAGTCGTCTTAATTCCGCAGCTGTTTCATTTTTGTTTATGTCTTTTACAAGACTAAAGAAATAGTTTTCACTGTAAAAATCCGGATGAGAAGGTGTGTTCAGTGTAATGCCGAATTTTTTATGTGTGTACACGGCTTTGTTATTATTGTCGTTTCCGCCGCTTTTGTGGGTAGCACAGACAAAAACTACTGGATATTCAAGTCCTTTACTTTTGTGAATTGAAAGGATGTGAACGCCGGCCATCTGTTCAAGTGGAATATCCATGTCATCAAGACGCTGAGCCTGGTCACGGTAAGTTCGTACGCTGTCAACGAAAGCTGCAAGAGTCAGCTTTTCTTCATCAGATTTTCTTGCAAGTTCAAAAATAAGGTCATACATTTTTGAATACATGGAAACTGTTTTGTTCCACATTGTTTCGAATCTGTAACCAAACTGATACCAGAGTTCAGAAACTGTTTTTGTCAGCGGCTGGCGTTTAGCATCATTGCAAAGTGTAGTATAAATTTCTTTTGCTTTTGTGAATTTTTCAAGAGACTGTTCGCTAAGAATATTCTTATTCAGAAGTTCAAAAGGCTTGTTTTTTTCTGTAGACAAAAGAACAGCGCTTGTTTCTTCAAGGTTTAAGTTTACCCATGGAGAATGAAGAATCTGGCTGTAAGCTAATGTATCTTCCGGATAAGCAACAAGCCGCAGTAATGAAAAAATATCATTCACAGGGCCATCAGCAAAAAATCCTGAAACAGTTTCTGTGTTGTAAGGAATTCCAGCCTGAAGCAGAGTTCTTTCGTACAACGGCTGTAAAGTATATGAACGCATAAGGATTGCAATGTCATTAGGTTCATATTTAACGCCGTCAATTCCCTGTGTGCATAACTCATTAATTTTTTCTGCAACCCAGCGGGCTTCTGCTTCTTCGCCAGAAATAAATCCGTCCGGAATTTCAGTTTCTTCCGGTAATATTCCAAAGTGAATATGTGGAGTGTAGAACTTTAATCTGTCGCCTGGATTTTTTTCTTCTGCTTCCTGTTCTGCCTTAATTTTATGATCTGGAAGTTTAACTTTGTGATAAACTGCTTCATGATCGCAGATAATAACTCCAGTCTGTTCATATATATCAAGGTATTTTTCAGAAAAAAAGGCGCTTGGAATATTTTCATCCTGAATAAGATTTCCGTTCTGGTCAGTTACGTTTTTTGCATTTGCTGCCGGATAATCAAATCCACCAAAGATTGTATTAAAGCCTGCAATCAATGCATTGTCAGAACGGTAGTTTGTATCCATGTGAAGATTGCCTTCGCAAAAATCAAGAGAAAGCTTATTGAATACAGAAACATCTGCGCCACGGAATCTGTAGATACTCTGTTTTTCATCACCAACAAAAAAGAGTTTGTCTTTTTTAAGCTGGTCAACTTCTGGAATACCTGGTTCATGGCGGTCAAGTTTTTCTGCCAGCATGAAAAGTAAGTCACGCTGATCAGAGTTGTTGTCCTGAAATTCATCGATCATGATATAACGGTATTTTTCTTTTTCAAGCTGACGAATCTGTGGATAATCCCGCAGAATACATTTTGCCATGTTTGCAATATCTTTGAAAGTTAAAAGGCCGTTTGATCTTTTAAAATGATTTACTTTGTCCTGAAATTCTTCCAGTAAAGGACGCAATGCCTTAAAGTACTGATAACCGTAAATGTAGTTAAAAATCGGAATGAGTTTTGGAATGTATGCAGACAGTTCTTTAAGACTTGCACGAACTTCCTGAAGTCCTGCAGCGTTCCATGCCGGCTGCGGTGCATTGTATTTGATAAGGAAATTTATGTAATCCGCAAGAGGCTGCCATTCATTGTTCAGAATTGCTGCAACTGTAATTACTGGAGGTTCGGGTGTTTCTATATTAACACTGTCTTGCGGGCCATAACATTTTTCAAGGTTAAGATATGCGGCTTTTGTTGTGTTTACGCCTGTTGCGTTTTCATAATTTTCGATAACGCGGTCAAGCAGTAAAGTTCCCTGAGGTGCAAGTTCATTCCATTTTTCTACGATTTCTTCAAGCTGTAATTTAATGGCCGCATCAAAGTCAATTGGTTCAGAAATAGTTGAAGACGACAAAATCGGATCAACAAAAAGTTCCTGTGCAAGACTTTCAAAATTTACTGCAGAAACAATGGCTTTAATTCCTTCGTTGTCACGGTGTTCAAGAAGAAATGGAAGTGCCATTGCATAAACCTGGTCCTGAACTGCATTTTCGTCCTGAGTAAAATCTGGAGCAACTCCGTAATAATGACAGCCCATCTTAGCAACTGAATTACAATAGCTGTCCAAAGTCTTGATATTTGCTTTAAAAAAGTCTGCTGCCTTGTATGGAGCATTTTCTTTAAGGGTTTTATAAATTCTGTCAGACATTTCAACAGTTGCTTTTTTGGTAAAGGTGAGGGTCAAAATCTGATCAACCCCGATATCCTGAGTTTTATCAAGAACAAGCTGAGAAAATCGCTGGGCAAGAACAGTAGTTTTACCTGAACCGGCTCCCGCACTTACAACGGAATTAAGTCTTGCATCAATTGCAGCCTGCTGGTCTTTATCAGGAGTTCTTTTTTCTGATTTAATTAATTCACTCATAATCTGTTTTCTCCCTATTTCTGGCGGCTGACGTTAAAGGTTCTGCGGCATAGTGCGCGGTAATCACAGGAACTGCAGCAGTCATAATCCTGTTTGCTGTCATCCACCTTGAACTCCAGGTTGCGAAGGCTTTGTGCAAAAACAGGATAATGGGTTTTAAAAACGTTCATCGTTAATTCAAAATCTTCGATAGGCATTGCTTTTTTCTTTGAAGTAGGATTGTAAGCTTTGTATCGCTGTGTAAGGGCGTCAGAAGATTCTGTAGGATTGCCGGTAACCATAACAAGATCTTTACTTTTAATATTAAAGAAAGCAGCATTGTCTGTTTCAATTCCATTTTTCTGCAAAAGATACAGATACATAGGAATCTGAAAATCCGGAAGTTCGCAGTCAATATCACTCTGGTCGTTTTGCGATGTATTTGGCGGATTGCCTTTTACATCTTGTTCAGGAGCATAAAGTACAGCTGGTGTTGAACCGGTTTTAAAGTCGATAAGATAAAGTTCGCTGTTGTCAGAAAGCAGAAGGTCAATTTTACCTTCGAGAATACAGTTGTTGTCAGCGTCTTCCCATTCAAGTTTTTCTTCGATTTTGGAAACTGAACAGCCTTCAAAAATTGTTGAAAAAGCTTCAAGAGATTCCTTAACATGTTTGTAGAACTGATTCTTTGATGAATCAATCAGCTGGGTTGCAAGAAAACTGTTTCCGTAAGGAGTATTGTTGTGTTTTCGTTCACATTCGATTGCATCAGTAACTGCTTCAGAAAGAATTTTCTGGCATTCTTCTGTGAGCTGACCGTTTTCTGTACCGATATCAATTTTACGGTCCCTTAACTGAGTAAAGTAAAGTTCAAAAATTTTATGATAGAGATTTCCAACTGCAAATGGATTCATGAGCTCAGCTTCGTTTACAGGTTCAGCCGGTGCAATGATGTAATTTTCAAGCCAAAGCCGCGGACAGTTGAAAAACTTTCGTAAATGAGTTGCAGAAATCGAAACTTTCCCGTCTTTGAACCATGGAGAACTTTCGATTGCTTTTTTAATTTCTGAATCATTATTAACAGAAACATTGTTGTCTGAACTTTGAACAGAAAGCCATGATTTTAAACCGTCGTAAGAAGCTTTTGTAATTTGCTTAAGGAAACGTTTATCTGCTTCGTAACGGTCATTTACAAACCAGTTTTTTTCGTTTGCGTAGATGTCATCAAATGCAGGAACAAGATCTGCATTCTTTTTGTCGGTTGTATCAAACTCTTTAAGGAATGCACAGGTCTGTGAGTAACCAGTGAAAGTTTTCTTTGCTGCAAGAAATACAGGTTCTGTACACAGGGAATTCATGCGGTAAAGAGCGATGAAGTTTCTTGTTACATTCGGATCATCCTGGTTTGAAAAAAGAAGTTTACGTTTGTCTTCTCTCAGGAACGAAAGATTTTTGTAAATTACGCTTAATGCACTCTGGCTTGAGTCAACAACAACGTGCGCTGCAAAAGGAGCACATGCGGCAGTCTTATATGAAAGAATTTTTACGCCAAGGTTATCAGTCTGTTCAAGATATTTTACATCAGACAGAACAGAAGTAAAGAATGTATACGGATCAGAAGTCCTGCACTGTTCATAATTTTCTTCAAGGTCAATAAGGTTCGCAAGTTCACTGATACATCGGCTTATGATTTTATCAGCTTCCTGTGAACACTTTTCCATGTCAAAGAAATTTTTTCGGAAAGTGAACCAGGCGTTTTGAATTTCTTTAAAGGTTGCAGATTTTACAAGAATATTAAGATGATGTTTTAATGCTCTGAAAAATTCATGGGCTCGGGTTTCTGATGGTGCAGACTTAAAGGATTCTTCCCAGACATCAACAGGAGTTCCTTTATAAGTATATGAACAGATACAGTTATTGTTTTTACCAAAATTGATTACCTGATTTATTGTTTCTTTGTCTTTCCATGGAAGTTCAATGTTAAGCAGAAGATCTCTTATTGAATTAAAACTGAAATCTGTGGAAACACACTGAGATGCCTGCACAAAAAAGTTACCGGCTCCTGTAGAATCAAGAGGTTTTGCAAAACGCACGATATGAGGAATTTCGTACAGATCAAGTTCACGGGAAATGTAAGGTCCGTAACTGTCCATATCGGGTACGCTGACTGCAATGTCCTGCCAGTCAATTCCGTTTTCGTGAAGTTCCTGAAGTTTGTGTGCAAGTGCTTTTAATTCTGTACGGGAATTATCCCAGAGCGTACATTCTGCAAGTGAATTTTCATTGCTTAAATCCGGCAGATCTTTTACCGGGAAATTGATGCATTTAATTGAAGGTGAATTTTCAAGCAGGTTTTTGTATTCCTGCCAGTCACTTAAAATTTCCGGGAAAAAGATGAAATATTCGTTGCCGTCTTCTGTAAAAGGAGGTGTTTCCCATGCAGGATCAAAGAATTTTCCTTCTTTAAGAAACTGAGCATATTCATTGTAGAGGGTGAGAAGATCTTTGTCTTCTTCGTCCGGCTGCATGTTAAGGTTGTCAAAATATTTTTTCCATAAAGAAAGTCCCGGCAAAATAGAAGAAATCCATGCAGCAAATCCATTTGAATCCTGACTATATTCCGGAGCGATATATTTTAATAGAATAGGATTTGTCTTGTTTTTTTCGATAAGATTTGTTGCAAAAATATCTCTCATTATCGATGGAATTGAAGTAAGGTTTTCCTGTTTAGAAGTGATAGACTTGCCTTTAAAATCATCCCATGCAACAAATCTTTCCATTGCAACAGCAGTTGTGTCACAGATTTCTGTTGTCCTGTCAGCCCAAAGGTCAGCTGCCATCTGGGTCGGAAAAACAAAAACTGCATTCAGCTTTTTAATATTTTCTTTAAGGACATTTTCAATAATATTATTTTCTTTCATAGAATTACTCATTGTTACAATAATAATATAGTACGTGTATCAGATAATGACACATTTAGTTTTTATTTTTTGAAAAGTTTTTCGATTTCCTGTTTTGAAGGCATAACGCAAAGTGCACCTTTACGGGTTGTGATAATACTTGCAGCTGCGTTGGCAAAAGTAAGCATCTGTATCAGATCGTCCTGGTTAAGGTTATCAAGTCCTTTTTCAAGAACTGTATTTAAAATGCATGCACAGAATGTGTCACCAGCTCCAGTAGTCTCAATGGTATCAGAAGTAATGAATGCTTCTTTTTCAACTTTAAATCCATTGTAAAATGCGCGGCTTCCGTTTTTTCCCAAAGACACTAAAATCAGTGGAATTGAATATTCAGCCTGTAAAACTGCTGCAGCTTCATCATAGTCCTGGATTCCTGTAAACCATGTAATTTCGTTGTCAGAAATTTTAAGGATGTCGCACTGTTCAAGACCGAATGCAATCTGTTTTCGGGCCTGGTCAAGATCATCCCATAATGGTTCTCTAAGATTCGGATCAAAGGAAATTATGCATCCGGCCTGGCGTGCAGTTTTTAATGCCTTGACTGTTGCCATGCGGCTTTCTTTATGAGTAAGGCTTAACGAGCCGAAATGAAAGATTTTTGATCTTTCGATAAGGCCTGTGTCTATTTCAGATTCTTTAAGGTTTGTGTCTGCTCCGGGATTACGGTAAAAAGAAAAACTTCTGTCACCGTCTTTTGCTGTATGAATAAATGCAAGGGTAGTAGGAATTTTTTTATCAAGAACAAGATTAGATGTATCAATGTTCAAGGCAGAAACTTTTTCTTTAAGATCGTGACCTAAAAAATCATCTCCGACTTTCCCTATGAATGCAGTTTTTTTTCCAAGTTTTGAAAGCATTGCAAGAACGTTGCATGGGGCACCGCCTGGATTTGCTTCGAATATAAAATTACTGCGGTCAGATAATCCGTTTTGTGTAAAGTCAATTAAAAGTTCACCAAGGGCAGTTACATCAATTGTTTTTTGTGCATTTAAATTCATTCAATAATTATAAAACAGGAAAGAAAAAAATGCAAAATTGTTATAATGTCAGAAGTTCTGCAATATCGTTTATTGAACAGTCAGCATCTTTAACTTTTCCAAATCCATAAGTTACATGAATGAACGGAAGTCCAGCCTTTGCTGTTGCATCTGCATCGCCCTGGGTGTCGCCGATGTAGGCCGGATTTTTAAGATTGTTTCTTTCAACTATAAGGCGGATGTTCTGGTCTTTGAGTAAACCTTCATCTCCATAGCAGGCATGATCTTTAAAGAACTGTTCCATTTTAGTTACACGCAGCATAGTTTCGATGTAACCTGACTGACAGTTTGAAACAATGTAAAGATTGTATTTTTTGCTGAGTGCTTCGATTGTTTCTCTGATGTGCGGATAAAGTTTTCCGCCGATATTTGCAACAACATCTTCTTCATGGATGTAGCATACTTTTTCAAATTCAAGGCGTTTTTCCGGAGACTGGTCAGGAAGAATTGCTTCGATGATGATATTCATTGGTTTACCGAAAAGTTTTTTAAGGTCATCAGCAGTCAGATGTGCATATTCGCTAAGGCCGCATTCTATAAGTGCATTGTTCCATGCAGGAGCAACTACAGGTGTTGTGTCCCAGATTGTTCCGTCAACATCAAATATCAGTGAATCAAGCTCTTTAATATTCATAATTGCAGATTATATAATTTATGAAGCTTTTTGTCACAAAGGTTTTAAGTTTTATTCTGCAGCAGTTTGCTGTAAGTCTTTAGTTACCGGTGCAACTTCACTCATAATTTTTACGATTACATATTCTGCTTTACAGCCGGTTTTAAATTGAATTGCCCAGTCAGAAATTCCTGATGTGACTATGAAATCAGTTCCGCTGATATTTGTGATTCCGTTCCAGAAATCGTTTGCCCGTGTCAGTAATCCAAAAAGGTGAACAAGGTGCATTTGTCCGCCGTGAGTGTGTCCGCTTAATACAAGGTCGCATTTTCCGGCTTCGTCTGCGTAATCATTTGGTTCATGGTCAGCAACGATTGTAAAAACATGGGGATTAAGGTCTTTAGTGAATTCATCTGTGGTCTTACGGCCTTTTGTTCCGATTGATGCAACAGATTTATCAAGACGGCCGATAAGACAGACGTAATCGTTTATAAAAACTCTTTCATCTTCAAGAATCTGCATCCCGGCCTGAGTAAGTGCATCATAAAATTCCTGTGCTGTGTATTCCCGCCTGTCACTTGGGTAGATTCCAAGATCATGGTTCCCCTGGACGAAAAATTTACCCTGACGCGGATTTATTGTTTTTAACGCATTGCAGTATTCCAGCATGGTTTTACGGTCAGTACTTCCGTCAATAAAATCTCCTGCAATTACAAGAATGTCAGGTTCCTGCCGTGCAATCTGTGCAAGGTATTGTTCAAACTGTTTTCCGTCAAAAGTTGTTCCTGCATGTGAGTCAGCAATTAAAGCAACAGTAAAAATATCAGTAGGCTTGTCTGTATAAATTTTATATTTAGTCTGAACAACATGATGAGCCTGATAATATCCCCAGCTAAAATATAATGCAGTTACAGCAATAATGACTAATCCTGTCCAGTATTTTTTTGATTGAAAGATTTTAAGTTCCGGTTTGAATTTTTTTGTAATCCATAAAATAAGATTCACTATAAAAAAGAAAAATGCAAGATGAAGACAGATTACAACTGTGTTTATAAAATCAAATGCAACACATAAAATTCCAGAAGTTAAAATTACGATAAAAAGGGCAGTAACAAAAACCGGACATTTTATACACGATGCAGCTTTTTTTACAAAATTGAATTTAGTAAAACATAAGGGCAAATAGAAAAATACGCTCACACCCAAAAATGCCAGACTGAAAATTAAAATCAATAACCACATAAACACAGTTTTTCATATTTCATATATGTTTGTCAATTTAAAATAACGGTAATATTCCCTCACGTACAAAATGTAATTCAAAAAAATAAAAATACTACCAGTCAGAAAACGACTGACAAAACCGCTAGCTAGCGTCGCTACGCGCGCAGGTCGGCAAGGTAACTATGTTCCGACCTGCGAGTGTTTTTGCCAGCCGTTTTCTTCCTTCCCGTATTTTTATAATTAAATCCTTTTAATGTCCGTGAGGGAATATTCCCGTGCAATAAACTATTTGTAATACATAAGAATAAATAGTAAAATAGACGTAAGGATGTAAAAATGGACAGAACTGTTAAAGCAAAGCGAAAGTATGTGACTTCTGAGATTACTTATTTTTCAGGTTTCAGTTACGAAGTTGCCCTTATAAATGACCTTGAATTTGTTGCTTCCGGCGATAACTATTATTCAATGATTTTATTTTCAGGCTGCGATCTTCTTGTGGAGCAGGAAGAAAAAATCCAGTATTCTGACAGCGGGCTTTTAGTTCTTCACGAAAATCACAATGTAAAAAACATAAAGGCTCTCAATAAAAAGCCTGGCTGCAAAATCCAGACATTAATTTTTTCTCCTTGCGGCATTAATTCCACTTACAAAGAATTTCCTGACACCTTTGAATATCAGGCCCTTAATGACATCGCAGGCGGTTACAGCTTTATCGAAAGCCAGCAGAGTCTTTTTGAAGTCTTTACCGGTAATTTTGAAAAAATTCATGACTGCCTTAATGTAACTCAGGGTGCAGTCTGGCCATGCATGGTCCGCTCATATATTCTCGAAATTATAATTCTTATCCAGCGCTGTCATTTTATAAAAGAAATTGTTCAGAAAGAACCGCAGGAAAAAGCACAGCAGATTCTTGAATATTTCCAGTGTTCTTATTCACACAAAATTACTCTTGATGATGTTGCAAGAAAATTCGGAACAAACAGAACTTCCGTAAATTCCATGTTCAACAAAACTTATGGAACAAGCGCAATGAATTATCTTAACAGCATACGAATTCAAAATGCCTCGCTTTTTTTGAGCAACACGGGACTTTCCATAACAGAAATTGCTGAGCGCACTGGATTCAACGACGAAACTTATTTTTCCCGTGCATTTAAAAAATCTACAGGAAAGTCTCCAAAAGAATTCCGCCTGTCATGTCCTCATCCGTACGGGGATAAGTGGCAGCAGTGGCATTTATCATAATTTGCAGATTATCCAATTTTGATTGCAGATTTTTCATTCAATTTATAAACTCCTTTGAATATTATTTAACCATACTTGAACCAATAAGGAAGGTTAAATATGTTGAAAAAATCATTTAAGTTTATTTCTGTTGCAATTGCCGCTGGAACTTTACTTGCAGGCTGCGGCTCAAATATTTCCCATACACTTCAGACAAGTGCAAATGATCCGGGACTGTGGGCAGGCGTTATGACAACTGCAGAAAAGGGAATTGCTGTAGGAGACGGTAAAAAAGTCCGCTATACATCTGATGGCGGAAAAACCTGGATTGCAGGCACAAATGAATGTCAGGTACTTTTTGCACTTTATGCCCTTGATTCTGAAAATTGTTATGCATGCGGAGATCACAGTGCGTTTACAAAAACTTCTGACGGCGGTAAAACCTGGACAAAACTTTCAGACTTCCCGTTAAAGCGGTCCAAAGGAATTCACATGAATGACAGTGAATCAGCATGGGTCTGGGGATTAAGAGATTTGTACCAGTACAACGTTAAAGACAGTTCATGGCAGAAAATCAATTTACCAGAAGGCCTTAATGCAGTAGAAGCTGCAGCTAAAGTTTCTGAACAGGCCGGATATCTTTGCGGTGGCGACGGCTGTATCTATAAAACAGAAGATAACGGCAAAAACTGGACAAAGTTATGCCAGGTATTTGACAAAAAAGCAGATGAACTAAAACCTGTTACAGCACAGTGGACACAGACAGCTGCTTTTGATCTTTCAGGAGAAGAGTTGAGATTTGCCTATATTACAGATTTGAATTATTCATATACAGTTCGTGTATTAAAAAGTCTTGACGGCGGAAACTCTTTTGCAGAAGAAGCCGCCCTTAAGATGAATTCCTTTTCAAAAGCACTGGTTTTTAACAGAACAAAAGGCCTTAGTGTATTCGATTCAGACGGAAAAATGGATTTATACCAGATTAAATAGAAGATAATCGTAAAATTCCGCAGATTATTCGTCAATATTAGAAAAAAGATAAAAAATATCCCATCACGGACAATAAAAAAAATACCAGAGGGAAGAAAACGGCTGACAAAAACATTCGCAGGACGGAATGATAGTTTCTTTGCCAGTCGTTTTTGGACCGAATGTATTTATTTGAATTAATTCTGTCCGGGATGGGATATTTTCACTTTAAACATTTTCCGTTTGCCAAATTCCTTATTTTTATATATATTTATAGTATGAATAATTATTTTTTGACAAACAAAGATGAAGAAGACGAGGAAAAAAAGGGGAAGGGACCTGATCCTCTTGCAGAAAAATTCCTTAAGACAAGACAGATTCTTTTATCAGGCGAAATCAATAAGGACCTGGCAGAAAGTTTTAACCGCCAGCTTTTGATTCTCGAAGCTGATAATGATGACCCGATTTACGTGTATATTGATTCTCCTGGAGGAGATGTAAGTGCCGGGTTTGCAATTTTTGACATGATTCGCTTTGTAAAATGTCCTGTTGTTCTTATCGGTAACGGACTTATTGCAAGTTCTGCAGCTTTGATTCTTCTTGCAGTTCCAAAAGAACGCCGTGTTGGGCTTCCTAACAGTGAATATCTCATTCACCAGCCATCAAGCGGAATGCGCGGAACAGCAACTGATATCGAAATTCATGCTGCAAATCTCGCAAAAACCCGTGCTAAACTCAACCAGATTATCAGCGAACAGACTGGTACAAAACTCGCACAGGTAGAAAAAGACACAGACCGTGACTACTGGCTTAATGCCCAGGAAGCACTGGAATATGGTCTTATCTCAAAAATCATTACTAACAGAGAAGAACTTAAATCTGTTAAGTAATATATAGAAAACAACTATGACTTTTGAACTTACTGACGAACTTTTGAATTCAATTATTTCAGCTCTTGAAAATCAGGATCAGAAATTCGTGGTAGATGCAGGTCAGGGGATTCTGGTAGAACAGGAAGAAGCAGACGAAGAAAATTTCTATGCTCTTCCTGAATGGACTTCTGCAGACGGCTTTTCAATGAGACAGCAGTTTGCAGAAGAACTTCATTCGCCAATGGCCCGTACGGATTTGCAGGCAGTTTTAAGGTCAGGAAAGGGGGTGTTCAGAGGTTTTAAGGATGTCTTGAAGTCCCATCCGGAAGTTGAACGAAAGTGGTATTATTTTAAGAATAAAGCTCTTTCTTCGTATATCCGTGGATGGTACAACAGTTTGTGTGAAACATGGGGACTGGAGACTTTAGATTATGAGGTCGAAGAAACTGATAATCTTATTCATGATGATTTTATGTTTAATCCCTATGATTTTGAAAAAGACAGAGACACAATTTTACATTTTTTTGAAGACGGTGCACGGCTGATGTTCAGTGATTATCCGCAGGAAGTGGGAGACTGCGCTTTGCGATATTGGAAAGATCAGTTTGAAAATGCAGACAGCCAGAATAGTATTGGAATTATCTGTAACAGCATTTCAAATCAGACAGCAGGATGTATAATTTTTGCACCGGATACAGAACATAAAACCGCATGGCTCACAGGTTTTTATGTTATTGAAAAATTCCGCGGATTGGGTATTGCCACAGAACTTTTAGAACAGGCAATGCAGCAGCTTAAAGCGGAAAATTACAGGTGGGCAATGATTGCAAGCAGCAATGTAACACAGACAATTTCACCTTTATTACAGAGAGCAGGTTTTGAACAAGCAGACTGTGTATATATCGCTGATTTACTTGCAGATTAAAACAAAAAGGAGTTTTTTATTATGGCATTCAACAAAAGAGAAACAGAAGTAGACATGGATCAGATTGCGGCATTTTTGCAGGACGCAGTTGAAAAAGTAAAGACACAGGAAAATCCTGATCTTTTGAATGATCTTAAAAAGGTTTTTAAGAAGAATGTACCTTTAACACTTAGAGGATATGTTGCAGCTTATCTTGCTAAACAGGCTGGAAGTCATTATCGTCCTCGCCGTGAATTCAATAATGACAGAAATCACCGCGACTTCCGTAACAAACAGGTAAATAATCGCGCATCACGCGCAGAAGCTCAGACTTCTGCACCTGCAGCAGAAAATACAGAATTTACACCACGTCAGAGAGTTCAGATTGATCCTGCTCTTGCAGCAACAATCTTTATTGGAATCGGACGCAACCGCCGTGTTTACCCACGTGACCTTGTAGGTCTTCTTGTAAGCGTTGCAGGTCTTGACCGCGACAGAATCGGTGACATTCGCGTTCTTGCAAATTATTCTTTTGTACAGCTTTTTACAGAAGACGCAGAAGGCGCAATTGCAAAGCTTAACGGTTATGATTACCGTGGCCGCAAACTTTCTGTAAATTATACTCGTCTTAAGGAAGATGGAGCTGCTGATTCTTCAGAATCTGAAGCAACTCCAGATGGTTACACAGAATCAGATGCACAGGCAGATGCTCAGGCTTATGCTGCTGCAGAAAAAGCTGCTTCTAACCAGGAAGGATTTTCTTCTGGAAGTGCAGTTGCATCTGATTCCAGCTACAATGCATAAGGAAGTAAAGTGGATTTAGAACCCATACAAACTGGAGTGTTAGGTGTTAATACCTGGATTGTTCCTCTGTCAGGACCGGCTGTAATGATTGTCGATCCTGCAGCCTGCCAGGTAAGCGGTGATGAAAATGTAATCATTGATTACCTCGAGGAAAACAAACTCACTCCGGTTGCAGTACTTTTAACTCACGGCCATTTTGATCATGTTCAGGGACTTCCTGTCCTTAAGAAAAAATGGCCGGACCTTTCTATCGTAATTCATAAGGATGACAGCCGTTGTATTGGAGCTGATAGTGCTGCAATGCAGGAACGTTTTTTACGGCCAATGGGCGCAGGCATGTATGCCCTTATCGGTTCAGTTTCAAATCTTCCGGAACCTGCCGCACTTCTTGAAGACGGCATCACTTTAGATAAAGTAATCGACTCAAAAATTTTAATTGATGAAATCAGCGAAAACGATGCAGCTCCCGATGTAGAAGCAGTTGAACATGCTTTAAGTCAGTGGCAGGTAATTCATACGCCAGGACATACTCCAGGCTGTGTCTGTTTTTATAATGAATCAGAAAGCGTTTTAATCAGTGGTGATACAATGTTTGCCGGAAGTTACGGCCGTACTGATCTGTATGGTGGTGACGATGTTACAATCAAGAAAAGCCTTTGTCGTCTTGTAGAAGAATTGCCAAGGGATACTCTGGTATATCCGGGGCATGGTGAATATGGTTTTTCACTCGGAGAAAATTATATCTAACAGTATGAAGAAGAGTTTATTTTTTTTAATTTCAGCTTTATTTTCAGTATTTTCAGTTTTTGCACAGATTCAGCCGGGCGCCCGTGTTTTAGTTACAAACCCGGATATTGAAAATCTGTCTTCAGGTGAATCAGGCTGGCTTGTGGGAACAGTCAGGGACAGACTTGAATCAAATCTTGAAACATACATGGGTGTTAGACTCGTAGACAAGCAGAATGAAAAAATTATCAAACATCTTCAGAAACAGTCAGAAACTTCATATTTCAGCAGGGAAACTGCAATTGAAATCGGTAAGATGACATCTGCCCAGTACGGTGTTTTTTCTACAATCCGTAAGACAGGTTCAACTTATTCGCTGACTGTATATTTAACAAACCTTACTACAGGTGAAAAATTCACTGCACATATTCCTGATAAAAAGAAAAAAGAAGATCTTTGTATTAATGACGGATGTGCCGTTGACGAAGCCGTTATTGAACTGTGCGATAAAGCAGGAATCATTCTTTCTTCTTCACAGAAATATGTCCTGAGACACGGCGATAAAAATATTTCTTACGAAGACAGATTAAAACAGGCGCAGGAAGAAGAAAAAGTCTATCAGGACATGATGGCAGAGTATGATGCCCAGATCAGAAAACTTCAGACTTCAACACAATATAATGCTCAGGCAAATGCCGTAAAACTTGAAGCAGAAAGAGCAAGAGCAGAACAGGTTTTAAAATCAGCCCGCCAGCGAAAAGAAAAACTTATTGAAGAAGCAGCCAAAAAAGATGAAGACGCAAAAAGAGATGCTGAACGTGATGAAGAACTTGTTGCAAGAAGAAACCGTCGTGCACAGCAGGTTGCAGAAAAAGTTGCAGAAGTAAGGCGTTCAGGTTTTGAAAGTTCTTCAATTCTGTCTCAGATCGAAATGATCGAATCAAAGAAAAAGGCTCTTATCGAAATCCGTGAGGGCGTCGAAAATGACATTCGGGAAATTCAGTCTGCCAATGAATATGAACTTAAAACAAAAATTCAGGAAATCAACAATCAGCCTTATAAGGCTGCAGAACTTGAAGACGGTGAGCCTACTTATTATGCCCGCTTAAAAAGAGAATCCAAAATTGCCGGTTTGACAAAAGACTATAACAGCCGTCTTGAACAGGATGTTAAGAACCTGCGTTCTTCTGTTATAAAACAGGAAGAAGCTCTCCTGGCAGAAATCAATTCAGATTATAAACTGCTTGAAAAACCAAGAAGAATCAGTTCTATTACAGATGATATGTCATATACAGTGGGGGCTTACAGAGGTAAATCTTTTTTGTGGCCTGTAACGGTTTATCTGTATTCCAATAAAGTTTTAATTAAACAGGAAACATTTAATCTTTATCTTTCAGATATAACAAAGTTTACAAAAATTCCATCTGACGACAGAGGTTATGACGAATATATCAATACCATAGATATGTGGGAAAGTTTATTTGGCCGCGGAGACCAGGTTCTTACAATAGAAATGGATCTCAGTATAAAACCAAAATCTGAAGAATATCCGTCACAATATGTTTTCACAATTTCCCGATTTATCGTAAAAGATACAGTCACAGGAAAACTTTATAAAACTGTTAATCTGGATAATGTTACTTTTGAACGCTCGTTCTCGCCTGCATATGATATCCGTTCAAAAGAAGCAAAGGATAGGGCTGCACAGAAAATTGTTTATGAGCAGCAGAGAGAAGAAAAGATTGAACAGTCACGTATAGAAAAACAGCGCCAGAGAATTACAAAAAATACTAAATACAAAGGCTTTAATCAGAAAGCCGGAACCGGCGGTATGACAGGCCTGAAATTTGCAGTTGACCTTAAAGACGGTTTTAATGGGATTGATTTCCAGATGAACGCAGCTGTATCGCCATATGTCTTTACTGGTTTTTCAGTCGGTTCCATGCAGATTGATCCGGAATTTAAGTACCGCGCAAAAGATGATTATACGATTGATGTATTTTATAACATTGGCTTTAACTGGCGTCCGCAGATTCTTATCTATCCTCCAAGTTTTTACTTTATGCTTGGAGCGGGTATTACAGGTTATGAAAAGAAATCTTATTATTCTTCATACAGCAGCAGTTCCAATAAGGACTTTGAAACTTCTTTTGCATTCAGACCGTCTGCAGGTTTTGAACTTCCGATATTCGGTTACTGGGGTGTGTATGTTCAGGGTAATATGAATATGATATTTTATCCAAGTGATTTCAAAGTCAATTGGGATATTGCAGTTGGTGTGTCATTTACATTGCCGGAACTGGTATTCATAAAATCAAGGTAAATAAACAGCTTAGAATTTATAAAGCCTGCAATTTTTGTTGCAGGCTTTTTTGTTAATAATGATTTCTTGATGTAGGATCAAAGGGAACAAAGAATACGCCTTCTGTTAAGGTGACTTTCATTTCGTAGAAAGTACATGTAATCCGTTCCTGATCACCAGGAATTTTAATTATTGCACAGCTTGGTGGAAGTCCGCGTCTTGGCAGTGCACAGCTTCCGGGATTTATAAAACTTGTTGCAATTTTATCTTTTCTGTCTGCAACATGAGTGTGGCCGTATAAAACAAGATCGGGCTGAAAGACTTCTGTTTCCCGCTCAAGTTCATCAACTCCATAGTAAACGCCGTACTGATGTCCGTGTGTAAGGATGATGTTCATTCCGGCAGCTTTTACTTTGCACAGATGCGGAATTTTTATTTCATAATAACCGTTAGGGTCTTCCTTTCTGTCAGGACGCGGATTAAAATCGACATTGTATTCGCTGTCATCTCCGTTACCGCTGACCATGGCACATACTGCAGGAATTTTATCTGAAAGCTTTCTGTTCTTTAGTGTGTTTTCAAGAATGGTAACAATGTCGCCGATTCCATCTCCGCTGAATGTGATAAGATCTGCATCGCTTCCAAAATAATCAATGATATATTTGATTGCGTCTGTGCGGCCATGTGAATCTGAGATTGCGATTATTGTTGCCTGCTTTTTATTTGCAAGCTCTTCAATATCCTGCTGAGAACCTATGATGTGGGATTGCTGCTGAATCAGTTCTATCAATGCGCTAAAAATCCTTTAATCAGTCAATGATGAAGTGATTTACAGACTGGAGGCCTGTTTCTGCATCAATGTAACGCTTGAGTTTGTAGTGTTCACCTACAATTTTTTTAACATGATATTCAAGGTCTTTGTCACTTGGAAGAGGACTGTCTGTTAAAAGCATGTATTCAATGGAACGGTCAATCATCTGATCGATTCCTTCGACCATTGTCTGTTCATATTCTTCTTCGAGTTTGTCTTCTTCAAGCTTATCAGCAGAAGTTGATTTGTCTACGATAAAGTCGCTTGTCGCCTGGATTCCTACAATGTCATCATCCTGAGGAAAGAATGTGTAAACCGGATAAGGCATGTTGTTGCTGTAATCTTCCTGAAGGGCGCCGATTGCTTTGTTTGTATTTTCTGGGGCGCCAAGAGTGATAAGACCGCAAAGTTCAATTCCGTCAATTTTAGAATTCAGGCGCGAAATACGGGTTGTACCGCCTACTTTAAAATCATCCGGGAAAATAAGCGGAAGAATGAGTCCTGATTCTGCAGTTTCATCTGCAATACCGTATTTTTTTTCAAGGCGGCTCATAGTTCCCTTTACGAATTCTTCTGTATTATAACCATAACCAAAAACGATGGCGATTTTTTTATTTGTTGAATGCCAGCTTTCTTTGCGTTCAATTGGTGTCTGTGAATTATCTGTAACTGTAAGTCTGTCAGCTGCTGTTCTGTCTGTGTTTGGTTTTTTAGAACAGCCTGTAAAAATTCCTGCCGCTGCAATAATAGTTCCTGCAGTAATAAATGTAAAAAGTTGTGTTCTGATATTTTTCATATTATAGAATAATACCCTTAAATTTTATGTGTTGCAATACAAAGAAAAATCCCTGCAAATTACTTTGCAGGGATTTTAAGGTTTGACCTTATTTATTAGCCAACAATAGCATTGATGTAAACGTCTTTAACGTCTTTCTTTGCTTTAACTGTTGTACCGTTGATTGTAGCTGTATCACCCTTAACAGAAAGAGCAACTGCACCGTCATTCTTTTTGTTTGTAACGTTGATGTGATATGTTACGCCACGGAACTTACGTGTCATTGTAGCCTTCTTTACATGTTCAGGAAGACGTGGTTCAACAACGAGACCTTCGTAGCTTGGGCGAAGACCACAGATGTGCTGTGAAAGTGCTACAAAGTTCCATGCAGCAGTACCTGTAAGCCAAGAGTTCTTAGCTTCACCGTGACGGCGAGCTTCTTTACCTGCAACCATCTGGCTGTATACATAAGGTTCTGTGCGGTGGATTTCTGATTTGTCTTCGATGTAAGCAGGAGCAATCTTGATGTAGTGTTCCCATGCATCCTGTGGACGACCGTTTACAACTTCACCAATGATTACCCATGGGTTGTTGTGACAGAAGATACCGCCGTTTTCTTTGTATCCTGGTGGGTATGAACCAACTTCACCAAGTTCAACATGGTAGTCCTGGTATGCAGGCCAGTTGATACAGATACCGAAGTCTGAATCCAGGTATTTCTTTACGCTGTCCAAAGCTTTTTCAGGGTAGCCTTTGTCTTTTCCGACCATAGCCATTGTACCAAAGCCCTGTGATTCGATAAAGATTTTACCGTCTTTACATTCTTTTGAACCGATCTTCTTACCAAAGTGGTCATAAGCACGAACGTACCATTCTCCGTCCCAACCTGCCTTACAGATTGCTTCTTCCATTTTTTTGCAGGCTTTGAGGGCTTTTTCTGCTTCTGCTTTGTCGCCCATAAGGTTACACATTGCAACGTAGTCAGGTGTAACGTAAACGAACATTTCAGCGATCATTACTGATTCTGCATTCTTACCGTTCTGGTGGCTTGTTGTCTGGAATGATTCGTTAGGGTCTGTAGAGAAACCGTTAAGGTTAAGACAGTCGTTCCAGTCTGCCTGTCCGATAAGTGGAAGTCCGTGTGGACCCATGTGTTTTACAGTAAAGTTATATGATCTCTTGATGTGTTCAAAGAGAGTAGCTTTGTTTGTAGCAGAATTGTCAAAAGGAACCATTTCCTTAAGGAATGAAGCATCACCTGTTTCGCAGATGTAGCGGCCTACACCAAGAACGAGCCAGAGTGGGTCATCATTGAATCCGCCACCGATATCAGCATTACCTTTTTTAGTAAGTGGCTGGAACTGGTGGTAACAAGATCCGTCTTCGAACTGTGTAGAAGCAACGTCAAAGAGGCGTTCGCGGATGCGTGAAGAAGGAAGCTGGTGAGCAGCACCAAGCATATCCTGAGATGTATCACGGAATCCAAGACCACGACCGATTCCTGATTCAAAGTAAGAAGCAGAACGAGCGAAGTTGTATGTAACAACACACTGGTACTGGTTCCAGATTGCCATGCGGTCGAGTTTTTCATCACCAGTTTTGATTGTGAAGTGAGAAAGTGTTTCATCCCAGAATTTCTTCAATTCGTTGTAAGCTTTTTCTACCTTAGCTTTTGTAGCGAATTTTTTCTGGATTGCAACTGCTTTTTCTTTATTGATTACGCCAGAAGCTGTGTTTGTGCGGATAAGTGTTTTTGGACATTTAGCTGCCCATTTTTTGTCCTGGTCATTTTCTACATAACCGAGAACGAAAATCAAAGTCTTTTCTTCACCAGCTTTGAGTGTTACGTTTACGCGGTGAGAAGCAATTGGAGACCATCCGTCTGCAACTGAGTTAGCAGATTTTCCGTCAACAACTGTCTGTGGGTTAGCAAGTGAGTTGTAGAGTCCCATCCATGTTTCGCGGTCTGTATCAAAGCCGTCGATTTTTTCGTTACATGAATAGAATGCAAAGTGGTTGCGGCGTTCACGGTATTCAGATTTGTGGTAGATTGCGCTTCCGTCAATTTCAACTTCACCGATAGAGAAGTTTCTCTGGAAGTTTTCACAGTCTGTTGAACCGTTGTAGAAACACCATTCAACAAATGAAACAAGTGAAAGTTCTTTTGTTGCTTTACCAAGGTTTTTGAGTGTGATCATTTCAACTTCACAGTTTTCACCGTTTGGTACCATGTAAAGAACATCAGCCTGAACATCATTTTTCTTAGAACTGATTTTAGAGTAACCAAAACCGTGGCGGCATTCATAAGAATCAAGCTTTGTTTTGCAAGGCTGCCATCCAGGATTCCAGATTGTTTTACCATCTTTGATATAGAAGTAACGTCCGTTTGTATCAAGTGGAACGTCATTGTAGCGGTAACGAGTAAGACGGCGAAGACGTGCATCAGTATAGAATGCATATCCACCGGCTGTGTTTGAAATAAGTGAGAAGAACTTTTCGTTTCCGAGATAGTTGATCCATGGATAAGGTGTCTTAGGAGTAGTGATTACATACTCACGAGCCTTGTCGTCAAAAAAACCAAATTTCATTTATAAACCCCTTATAAAGAGAAGAAATAATTTTAAGCCAGATGTTATGCCAGCCTTGTTTTTTCTGTTAGTTGAATTAACCAACTAACATCAGATTACCACGAGACTAATTGTTTGTCAAAGGTAATTATTATAATTTTACATCATTTATAGTAAAAAACAATGAATTTATGGACAATTTAGGCAAAAAATTTTATTATTTGTAAAGTGTTCACCGTCTGCAAAAGAATCTTTATCTGACTGAGAAAAATCGTTTTTTTATGCGGTGACACATGGATTGGATTATGCCTGGATTTTATGATAGTTATGATGTTGCTGTAGTTGGTGCAGGACATGCCGGTGTTGAAGCATGTCTTGCCTGTGCCAGAATGGGTCTTAAGACTCTTGTTATTACTCAGAGTATAGATGCAATAGGAAGAATGTCCTGCAATCCTTCTATCGGAGGAATTGCAAAAGGAAACATTGTATGCGAAATTGATGCACTTGGCGGTCAGATGGGAAAACTCATTGACCATTCAATGATTCAGTTCAGGCTTTTAAATGCCAGCCGCGGACCTGCTGTTCAGGCGCCTCGCAGTCAGGCAGATAAAATTACTTATTCAATGCTTGCACGCAGAACTCTTGAGTCAACTCCAAATCTTTCAACATTGATGGATACAGTAGTTGATATCCTTACTACAGATTCACAGACAGATCTTCCGCCGGATTCAGACAGTTCTGCAGAAAAGGGAACCATCCCCGGAGAATTCCGTTCTACAGAAAAAGTATCGGGCAAAAGACAGAAAGTAACTGCAGTTGTTACAGAGCGTGGAAGAATCATTCCAGTGCGTGCAGTTGTTCTTACAACAGGAACTTTTCTTGGCGGCAGAATCTTTATCGGCGAATACGATGCTCCCTGCGGCCGTCTTGGTGAAGCAGCAGCATTTGGTCTTACTCAGAGCCTTCAGAGGCTTGGCTTTACAACCGGCCGCTTAAAGACAGGAACTCCTCCACGAATCTTAAAGGAATCGGTTAACTTTGATGTACTTGAAAAACAGTACGGGGACGAAAATGTAATTCCATTCTCCTTTGAAACAGAAAAAGTTGAACGCCCTATGGTTCCATGCCATCTTGTATACACAAATCCTCAGACACATGAAATCATCCGCAATAATATCGGACGGTCGCCATTGTATTCAGGAAAGATTTCTGGAATCGGCCCGCGCTATTGTCCGAGTATCGAAGATAAAGTCATGCGTTTTGCAGACCGTGAACGTCATCAGATTTTTGTTGAACCGGAAGGTCTTGAAACAAGCGAAATCTATCTTAACGGTTTTTCAAGTTCATTACCGGAAAGCGTTCAGGATGCGTTCCTGCGAACAATGAACGGTTTTGAAAACGCAGTAGTCAGCCGTCCCGGTTACGCAGTTGAATATGATTATGTAGAGCCGACACAGCTTTATCCTTCTCTTGAAACAAAGCGTGTTGCAGGCCTTTTTAATGCAGGTCAGATAAACGGAACTTCAGGATACGAAGAAGCTGCCGGTCAGGGAATTGTTGCAGGAATCAATGCGGGGCTTTATGCAAGAGCTCATAAAGAACTTTGCGGACCTTTAAGTCCTTCAAATGATTCAATTGAAATCAGACCTGCTTCAATGGAAGAAGGCGCATTCAATCCAAAGCCTGCATATACAAAAGAAGAACTTCAGCAAAACTATGACTGGTCCAGAAAAACTGCAAAGGCTGTAAACCAGCTTCTGGATGAATCCCAGAAGGCACAGGGATATTCAAACTTTACAAAGATTCCTGAATTTAAACCAATGATAATTGGCCGTGACGAAGCATACATCGGCGTACTTATTGATGACCTTGTAACTCTGGGAACTAAAGAACCGTACCGCATGTTTACAGCCCGGGCTGAATACCGGTTGAAACTCCGCTACGATACAGCCGACCGCCGCCTCACACCAAAAGCAGTAGAAGTCGGACTTAAAACTCAGTCACAGCTTTTAGCCGTTGAAAACAAGTATGCAAAAATTGATGAGGCGGCTTTGTTCATCGAAAAGAAACCTCATGCACCAAACCCGGGCTATGAAGACGCAATCTGGACACAGGCCCAGATTGAATACAAATACAAATATTACATCGAAAAACAGGACCGCCGCGTTGAAAAACTTCACCGCATGGAAGACAAAAAAATTCCTGCAGATTTTGATTACGGGGCACTTCCTTCGTTGAGTGCAGAATCCCGTCTCAAACTGGAAAAGGTTCGCCCGCTGACACTTGGGCAGGCAAGCCGAATAAGCGGTATCCGCAATAGCGATATCATGTTACTTATGGTATACTTACATTAAGGAGATATTATGAATTATCAGGATGCAAAAGAAAAATTGGAGGCTGCAGGCCAGCTTCATGTGCTTAAATATTTTGATTCTTTGAATGATGCAGAAAAAAAAGATCTTCTTGATCAGATTGAACTTACAGATTTTTCTGTCCTTAAGGCAATCGGTGATAAGAGTGAACTGGTAAAAGGAAATATTACTCCTATTGATGCAATGGAACTTTCTGAAATTGCAGCGAATAAGGAAGCATTTACAGAAACTGGTCTTGAAGCAATCAGAGCTGGTAAAGTTGCTGCAGTTCTTCTTGCAGGAGGAATGGGAACACGACTTGGATCAGATGATCCTAAAGGTATGTATAACATCGGCCTTACAAAAGAAGTTTTTATTTTCCAGCGCCTTATCGAAAATCTTATGGATGTTGTAAAGGTTGCAGGAAATCCTGTTCATCTTTTTGTAATGACAAGTGATAAAAATCATGACAAGACAGTAAGTTTTCTGGCACAGAAAAAATTCTTTGGATACAACGCAGATTACGTTCACTTTTTCCGTCAGGAAATGGCGCCTGCTGCTGATTATAACGGTCTTGTTTACATGGAAGGTAAATCAAAGATTGCCAATTCTCCAAACGGAAACGGCGGCTGGTATTCTTCGATGGCAAAAAACGGAATGCTTGAAATCGTAAATAAAGAAGGCATTGAATGGCTTAACGTTTTTGCTGTTGATAACGTTCTTCAGAGAATCTGTGATCCGTGCTTTGTAGGCGCAACAATTACAAGAAACTGCACAGTCGGTTCAAAGGTTGTACGAAAAGCCGCTCCAGATGAAAAAGTCGGCGTAATGTGCCTTGAAAACGGCAGACCTTCAATTGTTGAATATTATGAACTTACACCGCAGATGATGAATCAGAAAAATGAAAAAGGTGATCCGGCTTATAACTTTGGCGTTATCCTCAACTATCTTTTCAAAGTATCTGAACTTAACAGAATCGCACAGAAAAAAATTCCTCTGCACATCGTAGAAAAGAAAATTCCTTACATGAACGATGCACAGGAATTCATCTCGCCGGAAAAACCAAACGGCTATAAATTTGAAAACCTTATTCTTGATATGATTAATCTCATGGAAAGCTGTCTGCCTTATGAAGTTGTCCGTGAATATGAATTTGCTCCTATCAAAAATAAAGAAGGCGTTGATTCTGTGGAATCAGCCCGTGAACTTTGTAAGAAAAACGGAATTGAATTATGAAAACTATACCATTAAGAAAAGACGTTCCCGCTAAAGACAAATGGGACTTAACATCACTTTTTAAAACAGACGAAGACTGGGAAAAAGGTCTTGCTCAGATAGAAGCTGATACAGCAGAAGTTTTAAAATACGAAGGCAAACTTGCTGATTCAAAAGAATCACTTCTTGGTGCACTTAAAGCTTACGAAAAACTCTGGCTCAATGCAGAAATCGTTTCTAACTATGCAAGCCTCATGCACAACGCAGACGAAAGCGACCAGGAAGCTCTTGATAAAGAAGGAAGGGCAGAGATGGCAGTGGTAAAGGCATCAAGCCAGCTTGCTTTCTTTGACACACAGCTCATTGCAGTTCCTGATGACAAAATCAATGAATGGATCAATACTCCTGAATTTGCAGATTACAGAATTTACATCCAGAAAGTTCTCTGGCAAAAACCCTATATTCTTTCAGAAAAAGAAGAACGCATTATGTCTTTGCAGAGTGAACCTTCTGGTACAGCTCACAAAACATTCAGCATTCTTGAAAACCTGGAACTGGATTTTGGAACAGTTAAAGTAAAAGGACAGAAGGTTCCGCTGACACCAACAACCTGGAGCCAGTTTATGCAGAATCCAAAACGTTCTGTCCGACGCAAGGCTTACCAGCAGTTCTATAATACTTTTGAAAAATGCCAGAATACACTTGCAAGCCTTTATGCAGGTTCAGTTGCTCAGGATATTTTTGAAACCCGTGCACGCGGTTATAATTCAAGTCTCGAAAGGGCTCTTTACGGAAATAAAGTTCCTGTAGAAGTTTACAAAAATCTTATTGATACAGTTCACAGGAATCTTCCGACACTTCACAGATATTACAGAGTTTTCCAGAAAGCTCTTGGTACAAAAGATTTCCGTCATTATGACGTTTACATGCCACTGGTTAAAAAATGCAAGAAGCATACAACTTACGAAGAAGCAGTCGAAATCTGCCGCAATGCACTTGCTCCTCTTGGAAAAGAATATACAGATACTTTGTGCAACGGACTTTTAAATGGCTGGGCTGACCGTTATGAAAATAAAGGAAAGCGCAGCGGTGCATTCTCTTCCGGCTGTTATATTGGTTATCCGTACATTCTTCTTAACTATAAAGAAGATGTAATCCGCGATGTATTCACAATGGCTCACGAAGGCGGACACTCAATGCACTCATGGTATTCGGTTCATAACAATCCGTTCATGCAGTACAATTACACAATTTTTGAAGCAGAAGTTGCATCTACATTCAACGAAGAACTTGTGTTCCAGTACCTTCTTAAGAATGCAAAATCAAAAGACGAAAAAGCTTATCTTCTTTCAATGAGGGCAGGAGACATTCTTGCAACACTTCACCGTCAGACAATGTTTGCAGAATTTGAACTTAAGACACACGAAGCTGTTGAAAACGGAACTCCATTGAATGCTCAGGTGTTGCGTAAAATTTACCGTGAACTTCTTGAACAGTATTTTGGTCCTACAATGACATTCGAAAGCAACAGTGACATGGAAGGACTTAGAATTCCACATTTCTACAGCGCATTCTATGTTTACAAATATGCAACAGGCATTTCTGCTGCAATGGCACTTGCTGACCGTGTAACAAACGGCGGAGATGCAGAACGTGAAGATTATTTCAAGTTCCTGAAATCCGGCGGTTCCCGTTATCCGATTGAATCTCTTAAAGTTGCAGGCGTAGACATGGCTTCAAGTGAACCTGTTCAGAAAGCCCTTGACCGTTTTGAACAGATTGTTGATGAACTTGAAAAGCTGTTATAGTCTGCTGCAAGTTTTAATGGTTTTTACCGCAACTGAAACTTTTTAAAAGCCGTCATGACGATTTTGCTAAAGTTTCAGTCATTTTCTGCCGATAGTTAAAAAAGAGGAATATAATTTTATGAAAAAATCGGAGTTTTTTACTTTACTAAAAAAAGTTCCTAAAGCCGAACTTCATGTGCATCTTGAGGCCGTAATCTCTATGAATACCGTTAAAAAGCTTTATAAAAAGCGTTTTGGCGTGGCTATGCCTAAAGAAGAACAGAATTCCCTTTTTGAATATGATGATCTTAAGGGCTTTATCGGTGCATTCCTCAAAGTTCAGGATCTGTTTACTGAAGTTTCCGATTTTGACCTTGTATTCTCTGATTTTGAAAAATACCTGGTAGAAAATAATATCGTTTATACAGAAGCTTTCTTTGCTCCGTCTGCATTCCTCAAAAAGGGATTTGCCTACAAAGATATGGTAGAAAACTTCTCAAAAAATATTAAACGCATCAAAAAAGAACAGAAAATTACTATTAAACTGCTTGTTGATGTGAGCCGTACTTTTGGTACAGAAAACGCTCAGGCAAATTATGATATTTTCCGTGCCGTTCCTTGTGCTGACATAATTGGAATTGGTCTTGGCGGTGATGAAGTAAAAGGACCTTGCAAACTTTTTAAGACTGTTTTTGATCAGGCACACAAAGAAGGCTATCACGCTGTAGCTC
Organism: Treponema sp.; assembly: GCA_024402475.1. Classification (GTDB taxonomy): domain Bacteria; phylum Spirochaetota; class Spirochaetia; order Treponematales; family Treponemataceae; genus Treponema_D. The sequence continues at coordinate 109,722 of JAKSTQ010000004.1, forward strand.
ATGCCGGAGAAGCCGTTGGCCCGGAATCTGTATGGGATGCAGTTGATATTCTTTCAAGTGAACGCATTGGTCACGGAATTACTTCAATTCAGGATGAAAAACTTATCGAACATCTTATCGAAAAAAATATTCCTCTTGAAGTTTGCCCTACAAGTAACGTATTTACAAAGCAGTATGTAAAATGCATGGAAGAACATCCGGTCAGACAGCTTTTTGATAAAGGCGTAAAGGTTACAATCGGTTCAGATGATCCTGTGTTCTTTAAAACAACTCTTCTTGAAGAATACTGGAATCTTTACAGCAAACTTAACTTTAAGATTGCAGAAATCCAGCAGCTTTTGTGCAACAGCTTTACTTCTTCATTCCTTGATGACAAAAAGAAAGTTTCGTTTGTATCAAAGGTAAAGAAGGCCGTTAAAGATAATCTTGTTCTCCAGCCGGAACTTTTTTAGTCTGCTGCCTTGAATTGATTTTAGAAGTCAGAACACATAAGCTGTTCTGACTTTTTTTTATTGTATAACCTGCATTACTTGTTATACCTTGCTGAATTTGTTATTATAGAGGAATTATGAAACGCTTTAGATCACTTTTTATTGTTTTGATTGCAGCCCTTACCGGCTTTTCATCGTGTTCCCGTTCATTGGGTTATTCAGTACTTTTGTGGGACCTTCCTGAAAAAAACATTCAGGACGGCGCTATCGTAAAGGTTCTGCTTAAATCTAATATCAGTCGTGTTTATATCGTTCAGTCACTGGAAACAAAAGAAAAAGTTGAAGTTCCATTGTGGCAGATTACAGAACCTTCTTCAAAAAGAAAGGCAGTTAAAAAAGCCCAGGAATATGCAGAATATCAGCATCAGTATGGACGCATTAAAGTTGACGGTCTTCCTGTCCGCAAGGAACCTGTAAATACAGCAAAACAGGTTTATCGTCTGCATCAGGATGAAATCGTAAAACTTCTTTATAAAGGTGAAGGTCAGGACGTTATGGTTGGCCGCAACCAGAAACTCGAAGGTGACTGGCTTTGTGTTCTTACAGAAGGCGGAACTCAGGGATGGTGTTTCTCTTACAACCTTACAATGTTCACAACTGGAGAAGGCGGAGAAGTTACAGGTGGAGAAGTTAAGCAGGAAGAATCTACCAACGAAGATACTATGATGGAACAGATTCTTAATGCAAAATGGTATCCTGAAAGTTACATCAAACAGGTTAAAGACGGCATGATCGATCTTGAAACAATGAAAGTTTCTTACGGATTTGATACAGGTATCACTTCTGGTAAAGTAACTGTAAATGTTCCGGATAAATTCCATACAGCAAAATATAATGGTGCAGAAAAACTTCGCAGCGGTGTTTACGCTCTTACTGATACACCATTCCAGATTATCGTAAGAAATCCTAACTTCATCGTAGTAAACTATACACGCGGTGATACTCAGGAAGCATACAACTTTGTTACAATGCCAGAAGACCAGAACTTCATTAAAATTATCGAAAAAGAACGCGGTCGCCGTGCAGGTCTTATTTCTAAGCTTTACAATGTTGCTTCATTCAACAGCGAAAACTATGGTTCACTTGTAATCAATAAAGGACAGACTTTCACATGGACAAACTTTGGACTCCTCGTTCCTTCTGTAATTCCAGAAGGTGCTGCTGGCCGTGGTAAAGTTTCAATGAAATATCTTATTGACAAGAGCCTTCAGGGCCGTTATGACGGTTGTCTTACTTTCGTATTTGACGGTTCAAAGAAAGAAGTAAACTTCCTTTACAAACTGGGTGATGGTCTTAACATGGAATCTATCGATGCACTTTGTATCACAGATAATATTGTTAAGTCACGCAGTACAAGCCCTACTGTAATGTACTTTTCAAAATAAAAACGATAAGGAAATATAATGGCTTTTGTACAGTTTTCGCAGGTAAGCCTTGCATTCGCTGACAGGGATATTCTTAAAAATGTAAGTGTTAATCTTGCAACTGGTTCAAAAGTCGCTCTTACTGGTGCCAATGGTACCGGCAAGTCTACACTTATCAAAATTATGGCCGGACTTATGGAGCCTGACAGCGGTGAGCGTATCTGCCAGAAAGATACACGCATTGCATATCTTCCTCAGTCTGGTCTTACCCATCAGGGCTGTTCACTTCTGGAAGAAGCCGATAAAGCGTTTGAATACGGATACGAAATCCAGAACGAAATTGATTCAATCGGTGAACAGCTCAAATCTAATCCTTCAAATACAGATTATCTTCTTGAACGCCATGCAGCTCTTCTTGCAAAACTTGAAAATTCAGGCTGGTACAGAAGACAGGCTCTTGCTGAATCTGTACTCATAGGTCTTGGTTTTTCAAGAGAAGATTTTTCAAAACAGACTCAGGAATTTTCCGGCGGATGGCAGATGCGTATTGCTCTTGCAAAAGCATTGATGCAGGGTCCTGATATTCTTTTGCTCGACGAACCTACAAACTATCTTGATATCGAAGCCCGCAACTGGCTTGAAGTTTTCCTTAAAAATTTTGCAGGCGGATTTCTGCTTGTAAGTCACGACCGTTATTTTCTTGATGTTACAGTTAACGAAGTTTACGAACTTTTTAACGGTGAACTTAAATGCTATCCTGGAAACTATACTCATTACGAAAAAGTCCGCGAAGTTGAACTTGAATCGCTGATGAAGGCTTACGAAGAACAGCAGAAAGAAATTCAGCACCTTGAAGATTTTATCCGCCGTTTTGGTTATAAGGCAACAAAGGCAGCTCAGGCCCAGGAACGCCAGAAGCAGCTTGATAAAATTGTCAGAATTGAAATTCCTGAAACACTTAAAAAGATTCATTTTACTTTTCCGCCTGCGCCTCATTCCGGGCAGATTGTATGCCGCTGTTCAGATATCGTAAAAAGTTATGATGGTAGCCGCAATGTTCTTGATAAACTTGAACTGCTGCTTGAAAAAGGTGAGCGGCTTGTTGTTGCAGGTCATAACGGTGCAGGTAAGACAACTCTGTTAAAAATCCTTGCAGGCGTGGACAAAAATTTTACCGGTAAAATTGAACTTGGATCCGGCGTTCAGATTGGATACTTTTCTCAGGATAATGCAGAAACAATCTGCGGTAAACAAAGCATTATTGATTACATTGAATCCATTGCGCCTCTTGAACTGATTCCAAAAGTGCGTGACATGCTTGGTGCTTTCTTGTTCCGTGGAGATGATGTAAATAAAACTCTCGATGTTTTAAGCGGTGGTGAAAAAACTCGCGTTGCTTTGCTGCAGCTTCTTCTTCGTCCTGTAAACCTTCTGATTCTTGACGAACCTACAAACCACCTTGATATGCATTCCAAAGATGTTCTCTTAAAAGCCCTCAAGGATTTTGGCGGAACAGTAATTTTTGTAAGCCATGACCGCGGATTCATTCAGGGACTTGCAACCCGCGTTCTTGAACTTAAGCCGGGATCGTTCCGTAATTTTGTGGGCGACTATGAATATTACATGGAACGCGTTGCAGCAGAAGAAGCTGGCACTGTAGGTGATTTTACTTTTGCGACAAAAGCACAGAGTGCTCAACCCAGACAGAATACTCCAGTATCCGGTGATACAGAAAAAAGTGCAGGTGCTTTAAGCTGGGAAGAAGAAAAGCGCATTGCTGCTGAAAAACGCAAGAAAGAAAAAGCAATCGAAAAAGTCGAAAACGATATTGCAAAATTGGAAGATGAAATAAAGGCTTTGCAGGAACAGATGGGTAATCCAGAAGTTTATTCCAATGGAGAAAAAGCAAAAGCAGTTCAGTCTCAGATTTCTGCAAAAGAAGAAGAACTTGAAAAACTCAATTCACAGTGGGAAGAACTTGTCAGCGAATAAAGCTTATTTCCATCTGCCAGGCCTTTTTGAATTCTACGAATTATACGAAAAATTCCTTCCGCTTTTTTTTGATCACAAAGAATATTTTTATGACTGGTGTGATATCGGTTCAATTTACGGTGCGCCCGGAGACTGCCTGTGGGGTGGCGGAAGAACAGGTTTTGGCCGCAGTGACATTAATTTAAAAGTTCTGGAACTGGTCAATAAATATAATATTTCTGCCCGCCTTACATTCAGTAATTCACTTTTACAAAAAGAACATCTTTCAGATTCTCAGTGCAATAAACTGTGTTCAATGTTTTTTGATGCTGGCTTAAACGGTCTGCATGGCGTTATCGTTCACAGCGAACTGTTACTGGACTATCTTAAAGAAAATTATCCTGATGCGTATTTTGTTTCTTCTACCACAAAAGTCATAACAAAAACTGATCTGCTTTTAGAAGAAGCTTTTCGTAAAGACTTTAAGTTTGTTGTTCCGGATTTCAGGTTCAACAGGGACTTTGATTTTCTTGAGAAAATTCCTTGTGATATCCGCAGTAAGTTCGAGTTTTTGTGTAACGAGTGCTGCTGGTTTGAATGCCCTGTGCGAAAAGAGTGTTACCGCAATGTAAGTGCAAAAGTTTTAGGAATGGATGTTCCTGACCATAAATGCCTGAGTCCTGAAAGCGAAAAAGGTTATGTGTTTTCCCGGGCAATGCAAAGTAAAGCATTTATAAGTGCCTGCGATATCCGTGATATTTATCTTCCTAAGGGTTTTGAAAATTTTAAGATTGAAGGCCGCAGTCTTGGGAGTGCACTTGTTCTGGAATTCCTTCTTTACTATATGGTAAAACCTGAATTCCAGCTGAATGTCCGCGAAGCGATTTATCTTGATAATTCGCTGGATTTGTTCTAAAAAGTTTATTTTTTTGTGAGAATTCTTTGAGAAACAGTGAATTTCCCACGAATTGGATTCATATTTAATTCTAAAAAAATATGAGAAAATTATCAAAAATATACTATATTAACTTTCTTAAACCCGTTAGAATAAGATTATTGACAAAATAAACAATGTTGTCGCTTGCGGAAATTTCCGCTTGTATAAAAAGAGATGAGGTAAGCAAAAAAAATGCAGTACGGTTATTTTGACGACGAGAATAAAGAATATGTTATTACTCGTCCAGATACTCCTACTTCCTGGAGTAACTATCTTGGTTCAACAGTATACGGCGCTGTAATCACAAACAATGCTGGTGGTTATGGTTTCTATAAGTCAGGTGCACAGGGACGCTTTATGCGCCTTAAGTTCAATTCTGTTCCAATGGATCAGCCTGGCCGTTATTTCTATATCCGTGATAACGAAAGCAAGGATTACTGGTCGGGTTCATGGCAGCCTGTAGGTAAACCTCTTGATCAGTACAAAAGTGAATGTCGTCACGGTACAGCATATACAAAAATTACTTCTGAATATGCAGACATTAAATCAGAAAGCTTGTACTACGTTCCAGTTGGACAGACATTTGAATACTGGAGACTCAAGCTTACAAATACTGGTTCAAAACCACGTTCTTTGAGCGCATTCTCTTTCTGTGAACTTACAAATCAGTGGAGCACAGAACAGGATCAGGTTAACCTCCAGTATTCTATCTTCATTTCAAAAGGTGCTTACAAAGACAATATGGTTAGCCTTTGTATCCACGAAAATCTTTACAAACAGTTCCCTGATGCAGAAGTTGGTCAGCAGGCAATGCTCGAATGGATGGCTATGCCAAACGTAGAAGTTGCAGGTTATGACACAAGCCGCGAAGGTTTCATCGGAACTTACGGAACATACGGTGCACCACGCGCTGTTATCGAAGGAAAATGTTCTAACTCTGATGCTTACGGTGATAACATCTGTGGTTCTCTCCAGACAAACATCGAACTCAAACCAGGTGAATCAAAAGAAGTTCTGGTTATGTTCGGTATTGGTGACGGAAACATCGTAGGAACAAAACTTGTAAAAGAATTCGGTACAATCGAACGCGCTGACGCTGAACTTCAGAAATTGAAGGACATGTGGCATGCACGCCTTGGAAGTTTTGTTGCTAAAACTCCTGATGAAGATATCAACCATACAATCAATGTATGGGGACTTTACAACTGTCTTATTACATTTGCTTGGAGCCGTGCAGCTTCACTTGTATACAACGGAGAACGCGACGGTCTTGGTTACCGCGACTCTGTTCAGGATATTCTTGGTGTATCAGCAGCTATTCCTGAAGATGCAGAAGAACGCCTTGTTCGCATGCTTTCAGGTCAGGTAGCAAACGGTGGTGCAATTCCTGTAATTACAAAAGATCATAATCCTGGACACGAAAAAGAACCAGCTCCTGGTGAATTCCGTTCAGATGACTGTCAGTGGTTCTTCCACGCAGTTCCATGTTTCGTTGCAGAAACAGGTAAATTTGATTTCTATAACCGCGTAGTTCCATATGCTGATCATGGTGAAGCAACAGTTTACCAGCACCTTAAGCAGGCTCTTCTTTTCAACCTGGAACGCATGGGTGCAAATGGTCTTCCTTGTGGTCTTCTTGCTGACTGGAACGACTGTCTTAAACTTGGTTACAAAGGTGAAAGTCTTTTCGTAGCATTCCAGCTTCGTCTTGGGCTTACAACTTACTCTGACATCTCTCTCCGTCTTGGACACAAAGATGAATCTGACTGGGCTCTTGCTGAACGCGCTAAACTTGATAAAGCAATTCAGGATAAATGCTGGGACGGCAAATGGTGGATCTGGGCTATCACAGAAAAAGGTGAAGTTTACGGAACAAAAACTTTCGAAGAAGGACAGATTTACTTTAATACACAGGTATGGTCAGTTATGTCTGGCGCTGCAACTCCAGAACAGCAGAAAGCTTGTCTTGAAGCAGTAAAAGAAAAACTTGCTACACCTTATGGTCTTATGCTTTGTGCTCCACCTTTCGTAAAGGCTCCTCGCGATACAATGAGCTGTGTTGTATTCAATGCAGGTATCAAAGAAAACGCAGGTATCTTTAACCATACACAGGGTTGGGGTGTAATTGCAGAAACAATGCAGGGTAACGGTGACCGTGCTTACGAATACTGTAAAGCAGCTCTTCCTGCAAGTTACAATGACAAAGCAGAAATCCGTCAGTCAGAACCATATGTTGTTGGACAGACTACATATTCTACATACTCACCACGTGCAGGTAACTGTCGTGTTTCCTGGTTGTCTGGTGCAGCTACCTGGAACTACTACTCAACAACACAGTACATTCTTGGTATCCGTCCACAGTACGACGGTATGCTGATTGATCCATGTATTCCACACGAATGGGACGGATTCAGTGTAGAACGCCGCTGGAGAGGAATGAACCTTTCTATCGAAGTTCAGAACCCTTCACACATCAACAAGGGTGTTGAATATATCACAGTTGATGGTCAGCGTCTTGAAGCTGCAGTTATTCCTGTAAGCATGCTCAAAGACGGCAGCAAGATTGTTGCAGTAATGGGTAAAGATGCTAAAGAAGTTCCTGTAGAACGCGTATAATTTCTGCCGGTTAAAACCGCAGTATTGAATGTCATACCGGGTAAGGTAAGATTCTTTCTTAAACGAAAGTTTTAAAAGCCATCCCGGTATGACATTTTTTTTTATTTTTTTGCAACCTTTTTAAGTATTTTGCGTCTAATTAGTATAAGCCGCACAGAGAGACTTGTAGATTATAAATGCGGCAATTTACTTAAAGAGGATTTTTTTATTATGAAAAACAAGAATTCGACAATTCCTTCTATGCTTTCTGCTTTGTGCAAAAAGGCTCCTTCTAAAACTGCAATGTTCCTTAACAATGGAAATAAAATTTCTTACGAAGATATGATGTGGGATGTTTCTATGACAAGCCGCGCCCTTAAAGAACAGGGAATTACAAAAAGCAGTAAGGTTGCTTTGTTCATGGATAACAGCCCTCAGACTGTAGTTTCATTCCTTGCAATTACAAAAATGGGTGCAGTTGCTGTTCTTTTAAGAAACGATTTCAGTAAAGAACAGATTGCTTCAATTCTCGAAGAAGCTGGACCTGACGCAGTATTTGTTTCAGAAAACAAAATGAAGTATCTTCCAAAAATTAAAGATATGGCTGTGCTTGCTCTTGATGATAACCGCGTATTGAGCAGTGTTTCACGCCAGGTATCAAATTCAATTACAGAAGTTAAAGAAAAAGATAATGCAGTAATTCTTTACGGCTGCCAGAACGGACAGATATTCAGAAAGGAATACACACAGGAAGGTTTTGCAGATATGTCAAGTGAATGCAAAAAGTCAAATACATCTGGTCCTGTAAATACAATTATTGATGCAGTAAAAACTTTCATTGCACCGGTTCTTAATGGTGTAACAGTAATGACTGCAATCTAAGAAAGCTTTTAGAAGTTTATAAGATAAAAAAAAAGAGTTCACTTTGTTAAAGTGAACTCTTTTTTTTGTTATTTTTTGTCGCCTTTTGACATTTTCTTTTCAAGAGTGCCAAAAAGTTTTGTTAAGCCTAAAGTCAGGACAAGATAAATTGCAGCACAGGTCAAAAGCGGAATCCATGCATTGTATGTTGCATTACGGATCATGTCGCCGGATTTTGTAAGGTCTGTAACTGCGATAAAGCTTGCAACAGAAGTTTCTTTAATCAATACGATAAATTCACTTGTGTATGTAGGCATTACGGCCTTTGCAGCCTGAGGAAGAATAATCTTGAATAAAGTCTGATTCTTGCTCAAACCAAGTGAACGGCCTGCTTCTGTCTGACCCAGTTCGATTCCCTGAATGCCGGCACGGAAAATTTCTGTACAGTAAGCACCTGAGTTTATTCCGTACGCAAGGATAGCAACAAGGAGTCTGTTTAAGCCAAGAGGAGCAAAGATTACAAAGTAAAAAATCATGAGCTGTGTAGCAAGCGGAATTCCACGCAAAACTGTTGTATATACAGAAGCAATTGCGTTCAATAATTTATTCTTTGAAATCTTCATTAATGCAAAAATGCATCCTAATACAGTTCCGATGATAATGGCACAGACAGCAATCAAAAGAGTTGTACCAAGTCCTTTTGCAATAAGAACCCATCTGTCTTGAGAAATCATTGTGTCATAAAATGCCTGGAACATTGTATCTCCTTTGGAATTATAATCTGGTTATTTACGTACGATAATAACCTGTTCAGAAGCATAATAAGGAACTGAGAAATCAACGTTCTTTTTGCGTTCTTCTGTAACAGACATACCGGCAGCAATAAAGTCAATTGAACCTGAAGCAAGAGCAGGAATAAGTGCATCAAATTCCATGTTTACAATTTCAAGTTTAGCTTTGTAATTTTCAGCGATGTAACCGCCCATTGTGATGTCAAAACCAACGATGTCTTTGCCTTCAACATATTCAAATGGAGGGAATGCAGCGTTTGTTCCAAGTTTAACTGTTTTAGAACCTTCTGTTCCTTTAGCAGCTGGAATTACAATGTTGCCTTCTGCTGGCATGAATGCGTTAACGAGTGCAACATAGTCACCGTTATTCTGCATTGTGTTGATTGTTTCGTTGATTGAATCAAGAAGCTGTGTATTGCCTTTTTTTACTGCAATTGCATATTCTTCTTTGTTTTCTGTAAAAATCGGATCGCGGATGATTGTAAGATCAGGATTTTTTGCAACGATTGCCTGTGCAGGAAGTTCATCAAGAACAACTGCATCGATAGCACCATTTTTAAGGTCGAGAGCTGCGTCCATTCCAGTTTTGAAAGATGCAAGTTTAACATCTTTTACGTTTTCCTGAACCCATGAATCTCCTGTAGTTCCTGACTGAACACCGATTCTAAGTCCGTCCAGGTCTTTAACGCCTGTAACATTAACGTTTGATTTACCGCATGATGCAAATGCAACTAATGATACTGCGGCCAAAATGAAAAGTGATTTTTTCATAAGTTTCCTCTATGATGTGTTTTGAATAACAAATTATAGCATAAAGTCTTAAAAAACACTATAATAGAACAACAAAAAATTATTAAAAGAGGTTCAATGTGGAAACTAAAAAAATCGAAATTCTGGATTCAACTTTACGTGATGGCGCTCAGGGCGAAGGCATCAGCTTTTCTATTCAGGATAAAATTCACATTGTAGAAGCTCTTGATGAACTTGGTGTTGACCTCGTAGAAGCAGGAAACCCTGGATCAAATCCTAAAGACATGGAATTTTTCCAGCAGGTAAAAAAACTCAATCTTAAACATGCTAAACTTTGTGCCTTTGGTTCAACACGCCGCAAGGGTATTTCATGTATCGAAGATACAAATCTTCAGAGTCTTCTTGCTGCAGAAACAGAATATGTCGTATTCTTCGGAAAGTCATGGGATTTTCAGGTTACAGAAATTCTTCACACAACACTTGAAGAAAACCTTGAAATGATTCGTGATACTGCAAAATTCCTTACAGAACATAACCGCAAGGTAATTTATGATGCAGAACATTTCTTTACCGGCTATCAGAAGAATAAGGAATACGCACTTAAATCTCTTCAGGCTGCCGTAGACGGCGGTGCATGCGTTTTGTGTCTTTGTGAAACAAAAGGCGGCTGTGTTCTTGATGAATGTTATGAAGCAACAAAAACAGTTGTTGATATGTTCGGTGATAAAGTCAGCGTGGGAATCCATACACACAATGACTCAGGTCTTGCTGTAGCAAATACACTTATGGCAGTTAATGCAGGTGCCCGCCATATTCAGGGAACACTTGCAGGTTTTGGTGAACGCACAGGAAACGCAAACCTGTCTACAATTATTGCAAACCTTCAGATCAAGATGGGTTACGATTGTGTTCCTGCCGAAAATCTTTCTTCACTTACACCAATCGTAAAACGCATTGCAGAAATTGCAAACATCAACCTTGATCCTGGAATGCCTTATGTCGGCGCAAATGCATTCAGTCATAAAGCGGGAATGCACATTGATGCAGTTCTTAAAAATCCTTCTGCTTATGAACATATCGAACCAGAAACAGTTGGAAATTCCCGTGTATTCCTTATGAGCGAAGTTGCAGGCCGTTCTACAATTATCGAAAAAGTTAAGAAGTTTGATCCGACAATTACCAGAGATAATCCTGTTGTTGCAGAAATCATGCAGAAAGTTAAGCAGCTTGAATACGAAGGCTATCAGTTCGAAGGTGCTGACGGTTCATTTGAACTTATGGTTCGTAAAACAATCGGAAAGTATCAGCCGTTCTTTAAAGTTCATTATTACCAGACAAACGGTGTTAATCCTCGTCCGGAAGAAGGCGTTTGTGCATGTGCACAGATTAAGGTAGAAGTTGACGGTAAAATTGAAGTTACAGCCGGAGAAGGTGACGGACCTGTAAACGCTCTCGATATTGCTTTGCGTAAGGCTCTTGAAAAATTCTATCCTGCAGTTGCACAGATTCGTCTTACTGACTATAAGGTTCGTGTATTGAGCGGTGAGTCTGCAACATCAAGCCGTGTACGCGTACTTATCGAAAGTACTGACGGTCAGGATTCTTGGACAACAATCGGTGTTTCAAGCGACATCATGGAAGCATCATGGCTTGCTCTTGTTGATTCTTTTGAATGTAAACTTATTAAAGATATCGAAAAACATTTTAAGAAAATTGTTTAAGGTGACTGTCCATGTCTGATTCTATTATCAATGTTGAACATCTTAAAATTTCTTTTGGTGAACTTGAAGTCTTAAAAGACCTTTCTTTTGGAATTAAAAAGGGAGAAGTTCTTGGACTTTTAGGTCCATCAGGAAGCGGTAAATCAACAGCCCTGCGATGTATTGCACAGCTCGAAAAACCACAGGGCGGAATAATTTCTATCTGCGGTAATACTCTTATCAAAGACGGAATTTATTCCGGTAAAGAAGAAGTCAGAAAAGCACTCTCTAATGTTGGATTTGTTTTCCAGCAGTTTAATCTTTTTCCGCATCTGAGTGTTCTTGAAAACATCGTTAAGCCTCAGATGCTTGTACAGAAAAAATCAAAAGACGACGCCGTTGTTCTTGCAAAATCGTTGATTGCAAAAATGGGCCTGACAGGAAAAGAAGATTCTTATCCATGCCAGCTTTCAGGCGGTCAGCAGCAGCGTGTTTCAATTGCAAGAAGTCTTGCTCTTGAACCTCAGGTAATGCTTTTTGATGAACCTACATCTGCCCTTGATCCTGAACTTACCGGCGAAATCCTTGAAGTAATGCGCGGTCTTGCAGCAGAAAAAAAGACAATGATTGTAGTTACACATGAAATGGCATTTGCCCGTGATGTCTGTGACAGAATCATTTTTATGGATAAAGGCCTTATTGTAGAAGAAGGCGATCCAAAAATTATTATGGCAAATCCAAAGGAAGATCGTTTTAAGCAGTTCCTTTCAAGATTTAATCAGTAGATTTTATTGCACTGATTGCAAAAAATATATATAATGCTTTTATTCTAATCAAAGGAGGAAACCTTATGGGTGACGGTGGTAGTAGCGGATCGTATCCGGCGAATTGTAAAACAATGCTGTCATACCTTTCTGCAGGTTTCCAGCTCTAAGTTTTCAATTTACAAGCCAGATACATTCTCTTTTTAAGCACACTATTTTCTTTATCGGGCATTTTTCTGCTTGAAAAAAATTTTTGGGAGTAATTTAAATGGCAGAACTCAACGTAAAATTTGAAGATACAATCAACCAGTTACTGGAAGAAAAGAAATACACATCCATCAAAGATATTCTTGTCTTGATGGCTCCGTCTGATCTTGCAGCAATTTTTGAACTTATAGAAGAAAAAAACATTCCGCTTGTATTCAGACTTTTACCAAAAAATAAGGCGGCTGATACATTTGTCGAAATGGAAAACGAATATCAGGAACTTCTGATTAAAAGTTTTTCTGATTCAGAACTTAAAGCGATTCTTGATGAAATGTACGTTAACGATGCAGCAGACCTTGTAGAAGAAATGCCTGCAAATGTTGTTTCAAGAATTCTTAAGACAGTCGATTCAAAAACCCGTAAAGATATTAACCAGATTCTTCAGTATCCGGAAAACTCTGCCGGTTCTATTATGACTACAGAATATGTTTCCCTTAAACTGGGAACTACTGTAGGGCAGGCAATTCAGATTATCCGTAAAACCGGCGTAGAAAAAAAATCTTTTTATGCCTGTTATGTCACAGAAAAAAGAAAACTTATCGGCCGGCTTTCTGTTAAGGACCTTCTTCTTGCCAAAAATGATGATATCCTGATTGATGACATCATGAAGACCAACGTTCTCTGTGTTAACACTCATGATGACCAGGAAGAAGCATCAAAGCTTCTTGCAAAATATAATTTTTATGCACTGCCAGTTGTAGATGCAGATCAGAATATGGTCGGTATCATTGCCTTTGATGATGCTCTTGAAGTAATGGAAGAAGAAACAACAGAAGATATCGAAATCATGGCCGGTATGGCTCCATCTGATAAAACATATCTTCATTCAAGTCCATTTTATCTGTTTAAGCACCGTATTTTCTGGCTGATGCTTCTTATGATTTCTGCAACTTTTACAGGAATGATCATTACAGGATTTGAAAGTGCACTTGCAGTACAGGTTGTGCTTACAGCCTTTATTCCTATGCTGATGGATACAGGCGGAAACTCAGGTTCTCAGTCTTCTGTTACAATTATCCGTGCAATTTCTCTTGGCGAGATTGAATTTAAGGATTTGCCGAAAGTTATTCTAAAAGAAATTACAACTGCCCTTATGTGTGGTCTTGTTCTTGCCGTGGTCTGTTTTGGAAAAATCATGCTGGTAGACAGGCTTTTATTGGGAAATACTGATGTCACTGTAACAATTGCACTGATAGTATGTATGACCATGATGGCAACTGTTCTTGTTGCAAAATCTATCGGTTGTATTCTTCCTCTTTGTGCTAAGAAACTTGGATTTGATCCTGCTGTAATGGCAAGTCCATTTATTACAACAATCGTTGATGCACTTTCACTTTTAGTTTATTTTGGAATTGCTAAAGCATTATTGTTCTAAAAAATAAAAAAAGCCTGTGTCAAAACTGATAATGTATTTTGTACATTTTGATGACACAGGCCTTTTTTATTAAATGTGTTTTATGATGCTATTTATAGGTGTCTTCAATTTTTGCAAATTTTTTCTTTGTAGAATCAATTACTGGATTTCCACGAATATCAAGAACAACATAAGGTCCATCATATACATAAGTTGAATAGCTAGATGCAGCACCTTTATCATTAAAGTAAACCAGTGCTGCAGTTTTATCTCCAGGCTGGAGCCAGTATAGTTTGCCAGTGTAATTGTTACTATAACCCCAGTCACGAAGTTCTAATTTATTTTCCCTGAGGTATGCTGCATTCATTTTCTCGTATTCACTATAATATTCCTGATACTCTGCAGTAAGTGAAGGATTATAGAAATATTTAGTTTCATTTTTAATTGAAACTTTAGGATTTCCATTTGCATAAAAATATCCCAAGATTGTAGAACTGTAGTCATACCCAGATTGGTTAGATAACTCATAACCTTTATAATAAAATTTTTCTCTGTTTGGTAATTGTATAAGTGATTTTCCGTCTTCAGTTGCAATAAGTTCAGAGTCTTTTTTTACATTATATTTCTGACTTCCAACTGTAAATACAGTATCTTCTGAAAGTTTAAAGTTACAGATGTTTCCGTTTGGATAGAACGAAAGGTGTGTACCAGAAGGAATGCTTACTTTACGGCCTGCAACAGTAGCCTGGATTACATCATCTGTGTAATAAGATGCAACTTTACCGTCTTCGTAAAAAGAAATTGGTTTTAAGATTTTACCGAATGTATCTCCAACAGGAGTTGTTACATCGTATTCTTCAGCAGGTGTTGCTGATTTTAATTTTCCAGATTCATAGAAAGTTACAACGCAATTATTGTATCTATCAACATTTAATGCGAACGAAGCATTTTCACCATTATATTTGATTGAGCCTCTTTTGTTTTCTTCAAGAGAAATTGTTTTGAGAGTAAAAACTGCAGGATCTTTACTGTCATAGAATTCGATTGTGGATCCTGGATAAAGATTGAATTCGCCTAAGCATTCAGTCTTAATTTTAGTTTCCTTGTATTCATAATTTCCTTCACTGTTTAAATAATTACCTTCACTGTCAACTTCAACTCTTGCAATGGCGGCACTTTTTAAAGCTCCTGATTCATAGAATTCAACAGGTGTGTAGGATTTGCTTGTGATAAGGATGTCACCATAACTGGTTTTAAGAGTAACAGATGCGTTAATTTCTTCACTTTCACTGATGGTCTTAAGTTTAATTGATTTTAATTTTCCGCTTGGGTAGAAAGTTACTGTTCCCTGTACTGGAAGCTGTCCCAGTGGAGTGTTAATTGTTGCAGGACGAGAGAGTTCTGCTTCTACAATAATATCTCCAGCTGTCTTAATATTGTCAGCACGTACATTTGTGCCTTCTGGTAATTTGATTGCAAATACAGCTGAACAGGTAAAAAGTGCTGCTGTAATTGCGCAAATAAACTGTTTTTTCATTACTTTTCTCCTTATAGAATGAATGCAGAAAGCATTATATAGCATAAAGAGTTTTTTGTATAGAAATCTAGAATCTGAAATCCCGCTGATTTGAGCTTACGATCTTGCTGATATTATCTTCTGTAATGGAACGGATTTTTTCTTTTGGAATGTTTTTAAGTTCCTGCTGAATAAATTCAAGACCAGATTTTTTTGCATCTTCCTGGGCGTAATCGCAAAGATATTCAGCCAGAGTCATAAGGGCATTGGGATGACAGCAGTTACTGATCTGACCTGATTTGCAAAGACTCATAAATCGGTCCCCGGTTCTTCCCTGGCGGTAGCAGGCTGTACAGAAAGAAGGAATAAAATTCATTTTAATAAGCCACTGGACAACTTCATCAAGAGAACGCTGGTCAGAAACTTCGAACTGTTCGCTGTCATGAGGCCTGTGGGCTGCTGTATAGCCGCCCACAGAAGTTCTGGATCCGCCAGAAATCTGAGAAATACCGCATTTTAAGGCTTTGGCGCGGACTGTTTCGTTTTCGCGGGTAGAAATAATCATTCCTGTATATGGAACAGCAATTCTGATGAGCGCAATTATTTTAAGGAAAGTTTCATCGTCGATTCCATTATCAAAAACATCCGGATTTATGTCACAGGCGCGTTTAACCCGGGGAACAGAAATTGTATGAGGACCAACACCAAAAACGGCTTCAAGATGTTCAGCATGCATTAAAAGGCCGGCAAACTCGTATCTGTATTTATCAAGCCCGAACAGAACGCCAAGACCAACATCATCGATTCCTGCTTCCATGGCACGGTCATGTGCAGTTGTGTGCCATTCATAATTGTGCTTAGGGCCTTTTGGGTGCAGTCGTTCGTAGGTTTCTTTGTGATATGTTTCCTGAAAAAGAATATAGGTTCCGATTCCGGCTTCTTTGAGCATGCGGTATTCTTCTACAGTAGTTGCTGCAATGTTTACGTTTGCACGGCGAATTGCACCGTTTTTATGTTTAACGCTGTAGATGGTTTTTAAGGATTCAAGAATGTATTCAATTGGATTGTTGACAGGATCTTCGCCGGCTTCGATTGCAAGGCGCTTGTGTCCCATGTCCTGCAATGCGGTTACTTCTTTTCGGATCTGTTCCTGAGTAAGTTTTTTGCGGGCAATATCTTTGTTTGTTGCGTGGTAAGGACAGTAAAGGCAGTGATTGACGCAATAGTTAGAAAGATACAATGGCGCAAAAAGAACAATTCTGTTTCCGTAAAAGGCATCTTTTATTTCCTGTGCAACGGCAAACATTTTTTCGATTCTGGATTTGTCAGTGCAGGCAAGAAGAACAGATGCTTCGCGGTGAGTCAGTCCCCGGCAGTTCCAGCCGTCAGATGTTTTTTGTGGACGTGCTTTTTCTAAAAGTGAATCTATAAGTTCAAGATCATCTTTATGTTCGTCTGCATAATTGAGTGTATCAAGAATTTCACTGTCGCAGATAAATTCGGCTGCATTAAGAGACTTTGGATTGTACATTGGGGAATTCCTTACGGCTAGTTATTATACTGAGCCAGGGAACTGTATTCAACTGTCTGGTTTTTACCGTTGCGTTTTGAATAATACATTGCTTCGTCGGCATGCATTACGCTTGATTCAAGTTCTGAACCGTCATAAGGATAGATTCCGATTGAAATGGTAAAATCAGTTTTTTCTGCAATTTCTTTACGGATGGTTTCACAGACTTCATAGCAGCTGCGTTTATTGTCGATTGCAAGGATGAATTCTTCGCCACCCCAGCGGATAGCAATGTCGTCATCAGTTATGTTTTTTGTGATTGTATCAGCAAGGTTTATCAGACAGATGTCACCGCACTGATGTCCTCTTGTGTCGTTAATTTTTTTAAAGTCGTCAATGTCGATGATAGCGATGCTGCAGTTCTGATTCTGAAGATAGCTTGTGTTTGGAAGGCAGAATCTTGTTAAAGCATTGCGGCTGTAAAGTTTTGTCAAAAAGTCATGGTAAGCCAGAAAGTCAACCTGTTTGCGGTATTCGTACTGCTTTCTGTAAGTTCTGTTAAGCGGCAAAAGAATTACCAGAATACCGATAGAAACAGGAATCATGTTCACGATTGTTACGGAAAGTTCCTGGTATTGAATGAACGCTGTAGAAGCAATAAAAGTTGCCCAGAATGCAGCTAGACTTATAATAGTCGTTCTGTAAGAACTTGTGATTCCCAGCGTAAATATAACAAGAATAAAAGTAATGTTTCCTTCTGCAACATGATCTGTTCTCTGCAGATAGTAACAGCTTACTACAGTAGAGATGTGCAGGATATGAAACATCATAAAGGAAACAAAATGTTTGATAGCAGGTTTGATGGAAGTAAACTTAAAGAAGATGACATACAGGGGAACAAGACAGATTGGAACAAGACGGCACAAAAGTGTAGAAATGTTAAAGCCGCCGTAGATATCAAAGTCAGAGCTTATGTAAAAAATATTGGATAAACAGGCTGTAATTACAGTAAAAAACTGCAGCTTTGAATAATATTTAAATTTATCCTCGTAAAAGTTTTTGTCTGTCATAACCCTGTCCAAATGAAAGTAAATTTTGATTTACTCCATTTTGTCATTATATCATATTCGTATGATATCGTCCATAAAAAAGATAGAATGGATAGAATGGATAGAATAGGGTACTCAGACAGACTTAGCAAGGTTTTCTGCTGTCGTGGCAGGTCAGATAAACCAGCTGTTTGTCCTTTGCAATCTCTGTCAAAAGATTTACAGCCTTTTGAGTTTTGTCATTATCAAGATTAACAAAGGGGTCATCCAGTATGACAGGCGGTTTGTTTTCCGGATAAAGGGCGTCAATCAGTGCAAGTCGTGAACAAAGGTTAATAAGGTCTTTGTAACCTGTAGAAAGGAATTCGCTGTCATAGATTTTGCCTTCGTGGTCGATTTTGACCTTAAGTTCAGTATCAATAACGAGACTTTCTTTTGCACCCAGAAGTTCAGCATATTTTTCAAAGCCTTTTTTCATAGGAGCAGCAAACTGTTCGTCGATTTTTTCTTTTGCCTGCCCAAGGAATTTCTGGGCAAGGGAATAGATTCTGTGTTCTTCTTCTTTTTTGAGTTTTTCAGCGCAGGTCTGTTCAAGAGCATCCTGTACATCTGCAATTTTATCGGTTGTTTCAAGATTCTGTTCGATAAGGGATTCAAGCCTGCTTTTCTGGGCAGTGTAATTCTGTATAGCCTTGAGATTGATGTCAAACTGTTCGTTAAGGTCATCAGAAGTCTGTTCCGGTGCCTGAAGATTTTCAAGTGCTTTGACATCATTGTTTTTTTCGAACTCGCTGCATTTTATCTGGGCAGATTCAAGGGCTGCAAGAGTATTTTTTAAGGTAGTAGATTTTTCGTGAATTTCTCTGACCTGGAACGCATAATCCTGCGTTTTGCTGGTTTTATACATTCCAAGAATTTCTTTAAGTTTTGCCTGACTTGAATCTTTCTCCTGCATTAATCTGGCATTGGTATCAATTCTGTCCTTGAGCTTTTTGAGCTGGTTCAGCTTATCAGAAAGGGAATTTGTTAAAGACGGAATGTTCGAAATGTCAGTTGTGTTAAGGTAACGGGTGGTAAAAGCAGTAAGTTCATTTTTGTATAAAGCTTCTGTGTCACTGTTGTGCTGTTCAAAATCCTTAAAAGAAGTAACTTCTTCAAGAAGGGTTTTGTAACGGTCAAATGCAGTTGAAATTCTGCTTAAAAGACTGATGTCAGGATTTTCTCCAGGATAGACAAGGGCTGTAAATGCAGCAAGGGAATTCTTTTTATTCTGCAGTAAAGAGCGGGTTTCTTCTATATTATTCTGTAAATTCTGCAATTCACTTTCAGAACCGGCAGGCTTTTTTGTTTTACAGACAATTGCAAGAATGCCTGTAATAACACCGGCAGCTGCACAAAAAGCAGGTACCAGTATTCGTGCATAAGAGAACGGATTAAGTGTCAGCCCCGGAATAATGTTCATTGCGCCTGCAATTGCAGCAAAGATAAAAATTCCGCTGAGAGCGAAAAGTACAATTTTTGCAGGATTTGCAGCTTTTTTGTTTGCCTGTTTTGCTTTTGCAATTTCAAGTTCAGATTCCTGTCTGGTAAGCTGGTTTTCAAGGGAACCAAGGGATTCAAGAACAGTAAAGGCACTGTGGATTTTTGCTGAATCAATTTCTTTGCCTGCAAACAGTGCGTTCAGTGTGTTGAATTCATTAAGGGCCTGAGGATTGACTTCAAGCCTGCTTTTTTCCTGCAGGTATTTTTTGTACAGGGAATCAGTGTTGAGTACTTTCTTAATCTGTTCATCGTCGGGGATGTCGCCTTTAAATGAAGCAAGAAGTGTGCTGTAAGTATCCCGGTCACTTTGTGTAACAGGATCCTTTTCAAGAGTTGCCTGAATTACATTAAGGTCTGCACTTGCTTTATCAATCTGGCTGAGAGTCTGTTCATCCGGAATCTGATTGTTAAAAAAGTCTCTGATGTCATCAGCATTGGCACTCAGGTTTTCTTTTGATTCCTTGAGCTGCAGGTAGGCAAGTTTTTCCTTGTATTTTATGTTTGCTGTAAGAAGTTCTGAAATTTCTTTCTGGTCATTGTTGAGGTTTTCAAGTTTTGTTTCCAGCTGCGCAATGTCAGAAGAAATTTTTTCGTTATCAGACAGAAGGTTGTTTGCGTTAATAAGAAATTGTCTGTGATCTTCAATTTTATCCTGAAGTCTTGGAATTTCTCCAGTGCCCTGACGGTTTGGTGATTTTAAGTTTTTTACTATTCCGTCAAGTTTTTTCATTGCTTCGTCATAGGCACCCATGTCCTGGGCTTCTACAAGACTGTTGAGTTTTGCACTCAGGTCTGCGCTGCCGGTTGGAGTTGCTTCCAGTGTAATATAGATGGTTCTTGAAAAAGTATCTTCGTTAACGCCAAAAAGTTTTGTTCCGATGTCGTTAGGGTAGTCCTGGCAGACTTTGTTTGTTGAAAGGTCGCGCAGTTCAAAAATATCATCGCTGGCTTTGTCACCGAAAGTTCTTGAAATCTTGTATTCTTTCTGGCCGTCAGAAAAATCAAGCCATCCGCCAAAGTTTCCGCCCTGCCATGGCTTGTATTTTTTTCTGTCGTTGTTTGCAATGGTCCTTCCTGCCGAGTTAAATCCATAGAACATTGCTTTAAGGAATACAGAAAGGGTTGTTTTTCCCCAGCCGTTTTCCTGCAGGAATGAATTGAGTCCGTCGCTGAAATCCATATCGTAGTCATGGAATCTGCCAAAGTTTGTAATATGAAGTTTAATAAGACGCATAATTAAAGTCTCCCTGCAAGTGCATTGATTCCGGCCATGATAACTTTTGCCTTGTCTTCTTCGGATAAGCCTTCCTGATTTTTTACCAGGCTGATGAATGCTCCTTTAAGGGAAACATCGTTTGCATATTTTTCGTAGTCAATTTTAGTCCGGGTTTTGTCCTTTACCCTGAAGCAGAAGTAATTTCCTGCAAGGGCAGCTTCGTAGGAATCCGGTTCCACCTGTGTATCTTCTTCAACTTCGCCTGTAAGAATTACCTGAACGATATCATTACAGCTTGTGTCTTTAAGTTTATTTTCTATAGAAGAAAGAATCTGTTCATAGGTCATGACAGGTTCAAGTTCAACTGAAACTTCCTGAATGGTTCTTGCTGCAAAAGGAATGAACTGGCTTGAAACTTTTGCTCCTTCTACATCAATAAGAACAAATCCCTTCTTTCCGCATTCATCAAAACCGCGGCCTTCAAGACATCCGCTGTAGCACCAGACGCCTCTGGTGTCCAGTTTTTCCTGCCTGTAGGAATGAATGTGTCCCAGTGCCAGATAGTCAATTCCGTGATTTTTAAGGCTGGTCAGGGAAATGTCAGGAGCGTCATTTTTTGTATTGTAATCGGCAGTCTGTCCATGGCAGGTAACGATATTCACCCTGGATTCGTCGCATTTTAACTGGCTGTAAACCGATGCAGGAATTGTATCCGAAAATTCCCTGCCGTAGATGTCTACATTCCCGTAGGAATATTTTTCCCAGGAATCTTTGCAAAAATATTTAAGGTTGGGAAGGGAGTCACCTTCTGTAAAATCTGCGTCTTCATCATGATTTCCGCGGAGGTAAAGAAAATCAATCCCGGAATTTTCCTTTACGATATGAGCAATGCGTCTTTTTATGTTTTTCTGCTGAGAAGTTTTTGTGTCGAATAAATCTCCTGCAATAATAATGGCTGTTACATCGTTGTCTGCGGCGTATTTGACCATTTTTTCAAAGGTGTTGACGATTTCTTTTCTTCTGGTTGCAGCCTGGTCGCTGGTTAAGTGGGTTCCCATTTTGGAATCGGCGTGAATGTCGGCACAGTGAATAAAACGCATGATAGCTCCTTTTCTATAATATATAATATAAAACGGTGAGTGTATAATGTAAAATTGAAAAAAATCGAGAATATTCCGCCACGGCCGGTCAGAAATTTAAGGACATAAAAATACTTCCAGTCAGAAAAATCTTACTTCTTCCTTTGTTTCCACTTGAAACACTTGTTCAAAAATTATATACTAGTGTCTCACGATATAGTAGTCATTACTATAGACTTTAGGACTTGATTGTAACCGCATTGAGTTCTTATGGAGGTAAACGAATGGTAAAAATCAGACTTAAGAGATTCGGTTCTGCTAAAAATGCATGTTACCGTGTTGTAGTTCAGGATTCACGTGAACCACGCGACGGAAAATGTATCGAAGAATTGGGTACTTACCAGCCTATCGCTGCAGAAGAAAACCAGATTACTTTGAAAGAAGACCGTGTAAAGTACTGGCTTAGTGTTGGTGCTCAGCCTACTGACGTTGTTGCTAAGATGATGAACAAGAAAGGCTTGGCAAAAAACGGTCAGTCTAAATAATTTACAGGAGCTAAGTAAATGGAAAAAGACCTGATTGAATACATTGCAAAATCATTGGTCGATGATCCTGACGCAGTTTCTGTAAATGAAACCGAAGGTGAACGAGGTCCTGTACTGGAACTTAAAGTAGCTGATGGTGATATTGGAAAAGTTATAGGTAAATACGGCCGTATTGCTAAAGCATTACGTACAGTATTGAGCGCTTCTGCTAATAAAGACGGTAAGCGTTACAGCCTTGAAATTCTGGACTAATCGAACTGATGGCAGCTGATGTAATTGTTGATGATCAATTGACAGTTGGATTTGTTCGTAAGCCACACGGGCTTTCGGGTGAATTTTGTGTTGAGAGTGCTTCCGGATACTACGAGCATATCGAAGTATTAAAAGAAGTTACTTTGAGGAAAGGCACTGAAGAAAAAAAATGCCGGGTTGAATCGGCAAAAATCGGACATGCCACCTTGTATATGAAATTAGAGGGAATTGATTCCCCGGAAAATGCACAGAAGTTTTCCGGATACGAAATCAGAGTACCTCGTAAGTTTGCAGCACCACTTGGTAAAAACGAATGGTATGTTACAGACTTGTTGAAATGTACTCTTGTTTATTACGAGAGTAAGAACGGATTGAAGGACAAAGTCCTTCCTATAGAAATAGGTACAGTTACAGACGTATTGGAAGGCGGAGCAGGTGATCTCTTAGAGGTTTCCCTTTCCGAGAGTTGCGAGATTCTGGCTGAAAACATCAGGAAAACTTCTTCGGGTAAACCAAGGAAGGTTCTGGTACCGTTGAAAGACGAACATATCGGAAAAGTTGATGTAAAGGCTAAAACCATACAGCTGATGCACCTCTGGATTCTGGAGTAATTCCATGAAATTTACAGTGCTGACCTTATTTCCTGGGATTCCGCAGGCATTTTTTGAAAACTCAATCATGGCCAAAGCGGTTGAAAAGGGAATTATTGCCTACGATTTGGTGAATATCAGAGATTTTGCTGTTGATAAGCACCGCACATGTGATGACAGTCCGTATGGAGGAGGCGCCGGCCAGTTAATGATGGCTGAGCCTCTGGGACGAGCCCTTGAAAGCGTGAACGCTAAACGCAAGCATGTAATTTATGTTACACCCGGCGGAAAGCAGTTTACACAGAGTAAAGCGGTTGAACTTAGTCGCAAAGACGAACTTGTAATAATTTGCGGCCGGTACGAAGGTATTGACCAGAGAATTATTGATTACTATGTTGATGATGAGATTTCTATCGGAGACTATGTAATGTCCAGTGGAGAAGTGAGTGCCACGGTAATCATTGATACAGTGTATCGTTTGATTGACGGGGTTATTTCAAGTGAATCTCTGGAAGAAGAAAGTTACAGCGACGGGCTTTTGGAGTACCCGCAGTATACACGTCCACCAGTATACCAGGGCATGGAAGTTCCGGATGTTTTATTATCCGGCAACCACGAAAAGATCCGAAAGTGGCGGCTGAAAAAGCGCCTTGAAAAAACTCTGGCTAACAGACCTGATATGATCATGACAGCCAGACTTAAAGGTGAACTTACTTCAGAAGCCGAACAAATGATTGAGGAAATTACAAATCAGACAAGTCAAAAGCTTTGTCTGCAAAAGCGTAAAAAGAAAAAGTCTTGACGCTTCTTATTGGAGACTATAATGGATCTTATTAAGACTATTGAAGAACAGCAGAAACGCGCTGGTGCACAGGCATTTCATGTTGGTGATACAGTAAAAGTACACTTCAAAATTATTGAAGGTAAAACAGAACGTGTTCAGATTTATGAAGGACTCGTTATTGCAATTAAAAACGAAGGCGCTCGCAAAACATTTACAGTTCGCAAGAACTCTTACGGTGTTGGTGTAGAACGTATCTTCCCACTCAACTCTCCACGTATCGTAAAAGTAGACGTAGCTCGTCCTGGTAAAGTACGCCGCTCTAAGCTCTACTACATCCGTGACAAGGTTGGTAAGTCAGCAAAAGTTAAGGAACTTATTGGTGGTGACGTTCAGGCTGCTATCGCTGCTCGTAACGCTGCTGCAGATGCTGCCGCTGCTGCTAAAGCTGCTGCTGCAGAAAACAAATAAGGTTTTCTAAACTGCAAAAGGCCGTTTGTCTCATGACAAACGGCTTTTTTTTATGTATTCTTATACTATGAACTTCAATCCGGTTTATATAAAATCACAGACACCGCTTCCTCAGTATTCACAAAGCCTTTTAGCAAACGGCGCTCAGGTTCTGGTAAGGATTTTAAAAGAAGCTTCTCCTGGAGTTTATACTGCAAGTTTTGCAGGCGGAAGATTCAATGTTAATTCCAGTAAGCCTTTAAGTCCGGGGCAGACATTTTTTGCAAAAGTAAGCTGGACTTCAACCGGAATAAATCTTACGCCTGTTGTAAAAGAAAATGCTGCCGCTTCTGTAGTGCCTGCCGGTGTGTACAATCTTGAAAATCCTTCTGCCATTGCAAATTTTTTTGCAGGCCTTGGAATCGAATTCAATTCTGTAAATCAAAAACTCATGGAACTTTTGATGTCCTTAGGCGCAAGATTTGATGCTTTTAAGCTTGGAAAGGCTGCCCGCATTGCAGTTAGTTTTAAAGGAAACGAAAATCGTGCAGCACAGGCAGCTCTGGTTCTGATGGAAAAGGGGATTGAACCTACAGAAAGTAATGTAGCGGATATGCTTGGGGGATTTGATACCGGTGAAGAAAATCCTGGGGAAAAAGACCGTAACGGTAATGACAGCAGTTATGGTTTTGAAGGTCAGGAAAAAAGTGAAGGTATTGCGGGGGATTATGGTGAAGAACTTTGCGGTCAGCTTAAAAGTTTTTTTACGCAATGCCTTAAGGGAGACAAAGCCGGTAAAAAAGAAGGCCTTTTGACTCTGGTGAATCATCTTCCTGCAAGAACAAATGATTCTAAAAATGAATATGTTACAGGCAAGCAGTGGATAATTGTGCCGTTTGAAATCGTTCAGAACCAGAATATTACAGGCCGGGGAACTATGAAATTCTTCATTGACTTTGAAAACTCCCGGGTAGAAAAAAACGTGGTTGCGTTTGAATTTGTTGCAAAAAGATGGATGTTTGTAGTAAAATATAAGGATAATATACCTGCTGTAAAATTTGCGGTTGAACCGGAAGATTCCAGTTTCAGGAACCTGAAGGAACAGTTCATTACAAAGACAGGATTTACAGACGTTGAGTTTGTGAGTTATGATTCAATTGATGAATTTGCCAGCGAAGATTATGTTTTTTCTACAGTAAAAGGATTTGTGTGATGGTTGATAAGCAGAAAGCTGTTGCATTGAAATATCCGGAAGGTGCTGCGGCTCCGTTCATTACGGCAACCGGCACCGGAAACATGGCAGAAAAAATAATTGATATCGCAAAAGAAAATGACGTTAAGGTTGTCCAGAATCTGGAGCTTGCAGAATTTTTGAGCGTGCAGCAGATTGGTTCAAGTGTGCCAGAAGAAGTATGGCCGGTGCTTGCAAAAATATTTGCATTCGTCCTTGAATCGCAAAAGTAAAAAAGTTTAAATACGTTGGAGAGTAATCTTATGGGAATGGAAAGAAAGATTCCAAGTTCAGAATTTGAACTGAATCAAATGTATTCCGAACCTGTCTTTTTTGAAGATGGTAAGAATATGTTTCTTTCTGCTGGAAAAACAGTTAAACAATATCATCTCAAGGCTATCAAAGACTGGAACATTCAGTATTTCCTGACAAGCGGACACCTTATCACGGACGCAATCGAAGTTGAGCTTGAAAGTCTAAATCCTGCTGAAGAAGTAGAGGAACTTGAAGAGCTTGAAGAACTCGAAGAAATTTAACAAAGTAATCGGGAATGACGGCGAAAATCGTGCCGCACTGTTCCTTGAATCCCAGGGATATTCAATAGTTGAACGAAACTATCGTATTCGCCTTGGAGAAATCGACATAATCGCATCTAAAGACAATATCCTTGTATTTGTAGAAGTCAAAACTTTACCGGGCGGCAATGCTGAAATTCTTGCCCATGAACTTGGTTCAGTAAAACAAAAAAGAATTATAGAAACTGCTAAATATTTCCTTTTAAATAATCGAAAATATAATGACAGCTTAATACGATTTGATGCTGTCGTTGTAGATTTGCCAGGTTATCCTGACATTTACCACATACAAAATGTGTTTTCGGAGTTTCTATAATGGTCGATGTTGAGACAGTTACAGAAGTATGTGTTGCTTTGGATGAAGAACCAGTAGAAATTTTATCCCCAAAAGTGATAGAATTACGAAAGAAAATTCATGATCCGGTTTATATTGAAAATGCTATTGCAAGAATTGCGCAGGTGTTATCACGAAAACTGGTAGAAAACCCAGAGGAACTTAAACAACTTTCAGGTTCGGCATAGAACGTCGTGATGTTCGTTTTTTCCTCACGGGGAAAGAGGAAAAAATGGGCAGAAACGATCGTCGTCGTCATAACAGAAACTGGAACAACCAGAATAACCATCAGTCAAATCATTCAAATCAAGATAATCAGAAAATAACAAACGCTAAACCTAAATTCGTGTATGAACCGGATAAGGAAGCTCAGTCTAAAGAAAATCAGTTAAAAGAAAATGCAATCCGTGAATTTAAAAGTCACCAGGTAACTTGTGCAAAATGCGGTCAGGTAATCAATGAACTTGCAAGTGCAATGTCTGATGCTCAGGGAAATCCTGTTCACTTTGATTGTGTTCTTGAACAGATAAAAGGTCAGGAAAAACTTTTGCCTGGACAGCAGGTTACTTATATCGGTAACGGAAGATTCGGTGTAGTTACATTTGAAAATCCACGTGACCTTAAAAAGTTCAAGATTGAAAAAATCATTGAATACGAAGATAAGACAAAGCCTGTTGAATGGCGCAGCGAAATGGCAAACCTTTACAGTCAGGTAAAATAAAAAAAAGCAGTTGGGATTAACCAACTGCTTTTTTATTCACTGCCGGGAACCGGGATCGAACCGGCACGGCCGTTTGAATTGCCAAGGGATTTTAAGTCCCTCGTGTCTACCAATTCCACCATCCCGGCGTGTTCATAAATAATATTATAAAACGGTCTTTGTTTCAAGTAGGGAATGAGGGCTTTAGTAATTACAGTTTGAATAAGTTTTTTATGTTCTGATCAACAAGGTCTGAAAGCTCAGTTGCTGTTGTGTTTCGCGCCGATGCAACAAAATCATAGGTGTGCTCTACAAGAACAGGCGTGTTTGATTTTCCACGGTGAGGAACCGGTGCAAGATAAGGCGCGTCGGTTTCAAGCAGGATGCGGTCTTTAGGAATGTAGTTCAAAAGTTCAGTCATTGCATCCATTTTAGATTTTTTTGTATATGTGACCGCACCAGAAAAACTTATGTACCAGCCCAGATCTAAAAACCATTTTGCTTCTTCAAGTCCGTATGAATAACAGTGAATGATTCCATTGTGGTAACCTGTGTCTTTGATAATCCGGTAAGTTTGCTGTGCTGCATCCCGGGAATGAATGATTGCAGGAAGTTTGTATTTTTCTGCAAGCTTAAGCTGCATTACAAAAAGTTCCTGTTCTCCGTCAAACATTTCCTGGTCAAAATCAGATTCGCATCTTCCGTCAGCACCTGATGGATTCCAGTGATGGTCAAGCCCGAATTCTCCCAGAGCCGCAATTTTCTTATGGAAAGGATCAGGAGAATTAAGGGCGTTGATAAGTTCCTGCTCCAGGATTTTAATCTGTTTATGGCGTTCGTTTATAGCCTCGGGAGCAGGCCAGATTCCAGTGGAAAACCAGATCATGTTTTTTGCCTTTGACTGATCTTCCTGAGGAAGAATACTTATTGTATCTTCCATAAGTTTTTGTCTTGAAGCAAGGTCATCGCAGTGAGTCCCTATATCCTGCCCAAAAAAAGTATTTCGTGCCAGAAGGCTTTTAAGTACATCAACCCTGGAAGTTTCTTCTTCCCTAAGAATATTAAAATGAAAATGTGTATCCGAGAACATACCAGTATACTATCACAAATTAATATTTGAAAAAACAGGTCACCGTATTTTGACCTGAAGTATTTTAAGGTTAAGAAACATTTTTGTCCGTGAAGTAAACTCTCATATTTCGTTATCAAAAATAGCATCTCACGGACAGTAGAAAGAAGCAGTTATAAAAATACGGGAGGGAAGAAAACGACTGGCAAAAACACTCGCAGAACGGAACATAGTTACCTTGACGGTCTGCGCGTGTAGCGACGCCAGCTAGCGGTTTTGTCAGTCGTTCCTGACCGGTAGTGTTTTAAGGTTAAGAAACATTTTTGTCCGTGAAGTAAACTCTCATAATTCGTTATCAAAAATATTCTTCACGGACAGTAGAAAGAAACAGTTATAAAAATACGGGAGGGAAGAAAACGACTGGCAAAAACACTCGCAGAACG